>JARYGW010000170.1:0-12135 GCA_033792295.1 Allobosea sp. | reverse complement strand
TTCTCGTGCAGGCGGCGCGAGCCGACGGAGGCGCCGGTGCCGTCGCCGATGACGGCGATCATCTGGCGGAATCCACGCTTCGTGCACTCGGCCATCAGTGCCTCCAGCAGCAGACGGCCAATGCCAAGCCCTTGTGCGGCCGGCGCGAGGTAGATCGAGTTTTCGACTGTCGCCCGGTAGGCGGGGCGCGGACGATAGGCGCCCGCATAGGCGTAACCCAGTACGGTCCTGTTCCGTTCGGCGATCAGATAAGGATAGCCGCCGGCCAGGATCGCATCGAAGCGGCGCAGCATTTCGGTCTCGCCCGGCGGGTCGAGTTCCCAGGAGGCGGTGCCATTGAGCACGGCATGGGCGTAAATGGCCGCGATGGCGGGAATATCCGCGGTGGTGGCCGGGCGGATCGAGGGCGTCGTCATGCCCATAGAGTGAGCTATGCCCGTGCCAAAACAAATGCCCCGGCCTTGCGGCCGGGGCATATCGGCTCCGTCGAAGGAGCAGGTTCGTCTTACTCGCGGTTGCCGAGCAGCGACAGCAGGAACTGGAACATGTTGACGAAGTTCAGATACAGCGACAGCGCACCGTTGACCGAGAGCTTCGCGGCCTCCTCCGGATTGAGGTCCGAGTAGAGGTACATCTCCTTCAGGCGCTGGGTGTCCCAGGCGGTCAGGCCGGCGAAGATGCCGACGCCGAACAGCGAGATCACGAAGCTGAGCCCGCCCGAGGCCAGGAAGATGTTCACGACCGAGGCCAGGATCAGGCCGATCAGACCCATGATCAGGAACGAGCCCATGGCCGAGAGCGACTTGCTGGTGGTGTAGCCGAAGAGGCTCAGGCCACCGAAGGCCGCCGCCGTGATGAAGAAGACCTGCACCACCGAGGCGCCGGTATAGCGGATCAGCAGCGTCGACATCGAGACGCCCATGACCGCCGCGAAGGCGAAGAACATGGAGCGGGCCGTCGAGGCCGACATCTTATCGATGCGGAACGAGAAGAAGAAGATGAAGGCCAGCGGCGCGAGCGCGAACACCCACATCAGCGGCGTGCCGTACATCAGCTGGCCGAACGAGGTGAGATAGGTGCTGCCGATGCGCGCGACGGCGTTGGCCTGGTCGGTGACGGCCATCTTGTTGACGCCCAGCGCGAACAGCGCCGAGATCGCCAGACCGATCACCATGTTGTTGTAGACGCCGAGCATGAACGAACGCAGGCCCTGATCCATCTCGACGGCGCTGGTCTGCTGTGCGCGGCCGGCACCCCAGACTGGAGCATTGCGGTCGAAGTTGCTCATCGAGCGAGTTTCCCCTGACGTAGTTTCGGACGACGGAAGACGCGCAGGCGCCAGCCGTCCTCGCGCACAATCGTCGCGATAAGGGGAATATGAGGCGATTTCGGCCTTCTTACAAGGGGCCGGCATGATTAAGGCCGGTCGAGCCATAGAAGTTCGGCCGGCGAACGATGCAGAATTACAGGATTTTAATGTCTATCGCGGCGACGCTTGAGATAGTCGTCATAAACTCCTGAGATGAGAAGCCGGCGCTTTCGATAGTATTGTTATCGTACCAATCAAACCGAACAGGACGGTAACCACTATGGCGGCAGTCGCAGCCAGTAAAGCCCCGGTGGGATCACTGACGAATTCAATTCGCATCACTTGTGTGACGACGCCCCAGCCAGCCGCAGTACCGGCAACAACGCCGAACAATGCCGCAACGAGACCCGTGGCGGCGTATTCGAGGGCGTACGACGAAAGTATGAAGCGGCGGGTTGCGCCGAGGGTCTTCAGGATCATCGCGTCATAGAGCCGCGCCCTCTGCCCCGCCGCCAGAGCGCCGCCCAGAACCAGCAGGCTTGCGGTGATGGCGAGGCCGGAGGCCCCGCGGATCGCGGTGGCGAGCTGCTCGACGATGGTGTTGACCGCCTCCAGCGCGTCCTTGACCCGCACGGCGGTGACGGCTGGAAATTCGGCCGCGAGCCGCCGCATCAGGACGGGGTCGCTGGCACCGCCTTCGTTCGCGGCAGTGATCGTCGCCAAATCGGTATGGGGCGCGCCGGCGAAGGTGTTGGGTGAGAACACCATGATGAAATTGATGCCGAAGGAGCGCCAGTCGATGGTCCGCAGATTGGCGACGCGGGCGGTGATGCTGCGGCCGAGCACGTTGACGGTGAGCTTGTCGCCGATCTTGAGGCCAATGCCGGCGGCGTTCTGGGCATCGAAGGACACCAGCGGCTCGCCCTTGTAGTCCGCCGGCCACCACTGTCCTTCCGCGACCTTGGAGCCGTCCGGAACGCTGGCGGCATAGGTGATGCCACGGTCGCCATCGAGCACCCAGGCGGATTGTTCGCTCGCCTTGAGGTCTTCGGCGCGGGTGTCGTTCAAAGCCAGGATGCGCCCGCGCATCATCGGCACGCGTTCGACGGTGGCGCCGGGCCGCTCCTGTGCGAGGAAGGCGTCGAAGCGGGCGGAGTCGCGGCTGGGGATGTCGAGGAAGAAGAAGCTCGGCGCCTTGGGCGGCAGGGCGCCGGTGAGCTGGCGTGTCAGGCTGACGTCGATGAAGGCGAGCGCCGAGAGCAGTGCGACGCCGAGTCCGAGCGAGAGCACGAGCGAGGGCGTCAGCGCACCGGGACGGTGGCTGTTGGCGAGCGCCATCCGGAGCGAGGGATTGCGGGGACGAGGCAGGCGACGGGCCAACGCCATCAGTCCAAGCGAAACCCCGCGCAGCAGCAGGAAGACCCCGCACATCACGCCGATATAGATCAGCGCGATGCGCCGGTCGTAAGCGAAGCCAAGCGCAACACCGACGAGCCCGGCCAGTGCCAGGAGGCACAGCACGACATAGATGGCGCGAGGGCGGCGCGGATCGGGCTCGATCTGATCGCGGAACAGAGCCGAGACAGGCACATCATGGGCACGGCCGAGCGGGATGATCGCGAAGACCAGTGCCGTCAGCAGGCCGTAGAGCGCGGCGACAGCAAGCTCGCCCGGTGCCAGCGTCGGCTCGAAGGGCACGGGCAGGATGCTTTGGAGCAGAGCGCCGAGGGCAAAGGGCGCGGCGGCGCCGAGAACGAGGCCGATCGCCGTGCCGAGGCTTGCGACCAGCATGACTTCGGTCAGGTGGATGGCGACAACGCGGCCACCGGTGGCACCGACCGCTTTCATCGTGGCGAAATCGAGTTTCTTGGCCTCGACGAAGCGGCGAACGGCATTGGCGACTCCGACGCCGCCGACCAGCAGGGCGGTGAGGCCGACGAGGGTCAGGAACTGGGTGAAGCGCTCGAGATTGCGCTGGAAGCTCGGCGCGGCATTGGCGCGGGAGCGGATCTCCCAGCCGGTGTCGCGCTGCTCCTTGCCGGCATCGGCGATCAGCTTGTCGAGATCGGCGTCGCTCGCGGCCGTTTCGGGCAATTGGAGCCGATAGGTCCAGCGGATCAGGCTGCCGGGCTGGAGCAGGCCGGTCGCGCGCAGCGCGTCCTGCGAGATCAGCAGGCGCGGGCCGAAGCCGACGCCTGCCGCGATCTTGTCGGGTTCGGAAACGAGGTTGGCGCGCAGCTGAATCCTGGCGCCGCCGACCGTGACGATGTCGCCCGGCTTGAGATCGAGCCGGCCGAACAGGATCGGGTCGGCGACGGCACCGTAAGCTCCGTCGCGTTCTGCGAGCAGGCCGGAGACCGGCTGCTGCGGATCGGTTTCGACCGCGCCGATGCTGGGGTAGCCGGCATCGACCGCCTTGATCTCGACGAGGGCTGCACCCTTCTCCCCGGCATTGGCCATGGCACGCATGGTGGCTATGGCGGAGACCGTCCCGCGCGCCGTCAGGAAGGACAGCTCTTGTGGGGTCGCCTCGCGCTGGATCAGGCTGAAGGAGGCGTCGCCGCCGAGAATGCGTCGTCCTTCGCGTGCCAGCCCCTCGGTGAGACCACGCGAGGCGGAGGCGACAGCGGCGATGGTCATGACGCCGAGCGCAAGGCAGGCGATGAAGACACCGAAACCGCGCAAGCCGGCGCGCAGGTCGCGCGATGCCAGCCTCAGAGCGAGGCCGAAGCCGAAGACCGAGCGGGAGGGTTGGCCGTCGAGCGGCTTGACGGAAGCGTGCATCGTCAGATGGCCGCCATTGCGTCGTCCGATTCGATGACGCCGGAGCGCAAGCGGACCGTATTGTCGCAGAGGGCGGCGAGTGAGAGGTCGTGGGTGACGAGCACGAGGGTGGCGCCGCGCTCGCGCTTCAGGGCGAAGATGAGATCGACGATCGAGCGGCCGGTCGCTTCATCGAGATTGCCCGTGGGCTCATCGGCGACGAGGATGGCGGGATCGGGTGCGACCGCCCGCGCGATCGCGACGCGTTGTTGCTCGCCGCCGGAAAGCTGCGCCGGGTAGTGATCCAGGCGGTGACCGAGTCCGACATTGCGCAGTTCCGCCTCGGCACGGGCAAAGGCTTCTGGATTGCCGGCGAGCTCGAGCGGCAGCGCCACGTTTTCGCGCGCGGTCATGGTCGGGACGAGATGGAAGGACTGGAAGACGATGCCGATGCGCCGCCCGCGGAAGACGGCGAGCTCATCCTCGTCGAGCTTGCCGAGATCCTGCCCCGCGACCTTCACGATGCCTGAATCGGGGCGTTCCAAGCCCGCCATCGTCATCAGCAGGGTCGACTTGCCGGAGCCGGAGGGGCCGACGAGGCCGGAAGCCTCGCCATCGGCCAGCGACACCGAAACACCTTTCAGGATATGGACGCGGGCGGGGCCACGCCCCAAACTCAAGTGGACATCCTGCAACTCGATCGCCGGGGCGGCCTTCTCGCTCATCACGCCATGATCCTGACTTCGCATTCCATCGCCGTCCCGGCCGGGACCTTGCCGCGGTCCCTTTCGAGCCTTCCGGCGCCAGGGTGGGGCTTGCGCCGATATGGGCGTGGTTTCGCACTTGTCCAATCTTTTGCGGCGATCTTCGCGCTGATCGTCCTCACTCTGATGGTGTCTGCTCCGATGGCTCTTGCCCAGACCGCAACCTCGTCGGTCCCGGCGGGAAAGACGCTGAAGCTCGTCGCGCTCGGCGATTCGCTCTCCGCCGGCTACAACCTGCCGGGCAGCGCGGCGTTTCCTGCCGTTCTGGAGGAGGCGCTGCGTCAAAAGGGTATCGCTGTCGAAATCGTGAATGCCGGCGTGTCCGGCGACACCACGCAAGGCGGGCTCGAACGGCTCGACTGGTCAGTGCCGGACGGGACCGACGGCGTCATCCTCGAACTCGGCGCCAATGACGCCTTGCGCGGCATCGACCCGGCCCAGACGCGCCAGGCGCTGGAGGCGGTGATCGCGAGGCTGAAGGAACGCAAGATCCCGGTGATGCTCGCGGGCATGTATGCGCCACGAAATCTCGGCACGGATTATGCGAAGCGCTTCGACGCGATCTATCCGGAGCTTGCGGAGAAATACGGTCTGGTGCTTTACCCCTTCTTCCTGGAGGGCATCGCGGGCGACCGCGCGCTGAACCAGGCGGATGGGCTTCACCCCACGGTCGACGGCGTCAAGGTCATCGTCCGCAACATCCTGCCGGCGGTGGAGCGCTTCATCGCGATGCTGCCTGCCAAATCCTGATCCGCCCGCGGATTCCCACGGGACGAATCCCGTCTTTCCCATGCCGCCTGCCGGCACCGTTTCCGGAGTTGCTTCGCCATGGAATACCGCCGTCTCGGGCGCACCGATCTCAAGGTCTCGGTGATCTGCCTCGGAACCATGACCTGGGGCGAGCAGAACACGGAGGCCGAAGGCCACGCCCAGATGGATTACGCCGTCGAGCAGGGCATCAACTTCTTCGACACGGCCGAGCTTTACGCGATCCCGCCCAAGCCCGAGACGCAAGGTTCGACCGAGCGAATCGTTGGTCGCTGGTTCAAGGCGAGGAAGAACCGCGACAAGGTCATTCTTGCCTCGAAGGTCTGCGGGCGCGGCGGCAACACCTGGTTCCGTGACGACAAGAGCCCGACGCGGGTGACGCGCAAGCAGATCATGGAGGCCATCGACAAGAGCCTGCAGCGCCTGCAGACCGACTATATTGACCTCTATCAGATCCATTTTCCCGAGCGGCCGATGCCATGGGGTTCGAATCCGACCCGCTTCTCGCGTGCGGCCTATGAGAAGCCGGACGACGAAACCTCCATCTCCGAGCAGCTCGACGCCTTCGCCGAGGCGGTGAAGGCCGGCAAGATCCGCCACCTCGGCCTCTCCAACGAAAGCGCCTGGGGCACGATGCGCTTCGTCGGCGATTCGGAGGTGCGGGGCACGCCGCGCGTCCAGTCGATCCAGAACGCCTACAACCTCCTGAACCGCACCTTCGAGACGGCGCTGGCCGAGGTTGCGATTCGCGAGGATGTCGGGCTGCTCGCCTATTCGCCGCTGGCGCAGGGCTACCTCACCGGCAAATATCTCGATGGCGCCCGCCCGGCCGGCAGCCGCACGACGCTGTTCAACCGGGGCCAGCGCTATGAGGGAGCGGGCACCGAAGATGCGATCAAGCGCTACATCGCGATTGCGCGCGAAGCGGGGCTCGATCCCGCACAGATGGCGCTCGCCTTCGTGAATTCGCGTGCTTTCGTCACCGCCAACATCATCGGCGCGACCTCGATGGAGCAGCTCAAGACCGACATCGCCTCGATCGACGTCAGGCTGACGCCGGAGATCGAGGCGAAGATCGACGCGATCCATCAGCTCGTGGGCAATCCCTGCCCCTGATCGTACTCCGCCGGCATGATGCCCGGCCTCCACATTGAGCATCATGCTGGTGAAAAGCGGTTCCCTTGAGCCGGCTTCGCGCCTACCGTCTCGCCAGAGTCACAATCACTTGGCAGGAATCAATCATGCCGAGGCTGTTCATCGCTCTGGAAATCCCCGCCGATGTCGCAACCGAGCTGACGCTGCACCGCGGCGGCCTGTCGGGCGCCCGCTGGATCGACACGCCCGACTATCACATAACGTTGCGCTTTCTCGGCGATGTCGACCGGCGTATGGCCAACGACGTCGACCACATGTTGTCGGATATCGGCGCTTATCCCTTCGAGGTGGCGCTCGATGCGCTGGGTTCCTTCGGCGGCGACAAGCCGCGCGCCCTCTTCGCGCGCGTGACGCCAACCAAGGCCCTGATTGAATTGCAGGCCGATATCGAGCGGCAGATGCGCCGGCTTGGGATGCCGGCGGAGGGTCGCAAATTCGTGCCGCATGTCACGCTGGCGCGGCTGCGCGACACGACACCCGTCGAGCTCGCGCATTTTCTCAGCCTGCACCCCATCGTGCGGCCGATTGCTTTCACGGCGCGCCGGGTCGCGCTGATGTCGTCGCGTGATTCGGTCGGTGGCGGCCCCTATGTTCTGGAGGCTGCCTATCCGCTCGGCCCATCCTATCCCAATCGCCTGCCGAGGGAGGTTCAGCGGCGATGACAAGACCCAAGCGGCTGAGTCCCGAGGCTCAGGCGGAAGCATTGGCAACCCTGACCGGCTGGAAGCTGGCGCAAGGACGCGAGGCGATCAGCAAGCGCTTCGTCTTCCGCGATTTCAGTGAGGCCTTCGGCTGGATGACGCGGGTGGCGCTGCTGGCGGAGGCGGCGAATCATCATCCGGAATGGTCGAACATCTACCGAACGGTGGATGTGACGCTCGCGACCCATGACGCCGGCGGGCTCACCGAGCTCGACGTCAAACTGGCGCGAGCCATCGACGGACTCGGGAACTGAGCGAGCTCAGCTATTCCAGCCACAGGCCGTCAGCGCCGCGAGCATGTGCGATGGCGGCGGCGCCTCGACGTGGATCGGCTCGCGCTTGCGGTAGAGCGGCACGGTGATCGCTCGGGCATGGAGCTGGAGCCCCGGCCCGCCCCCGCGCGGGGCATCGCCATAAACCTCGTCGCCCAGCATCGGCCAGCCGGATGCCTGGCAATGGACGCGGAGCTGGTGGGTGCGTCCGGTCAGCGGTTCCATGGCGAGCCAGGCGAGCGGGCCGTGCTCGTTTCGGCCGCGTCCGAGAACGCGATAACGCGTCTGCGAGGGCAGACCGGCGGGATCGACCTTCATCCACCAGCCGCGCTCGGGGGAGCGTCGAGCCAAGGCCAGGTCGATCAATCCATCGTCCTGCGCAGGCGCGCCTTGCACGATCGCCCAATAGGTCTTGTCGATGCGGCCATCGCGAAACATCTGGTTGAGTTCCGCCATCGCCCGCGGGTGCCGGCCGAGAATGAGACAGCCCGAGGTGTCCTTGTCGAGACGATGGGCTGCTTCCGGCCGGCGCGGCAGGCCGAAACGCAGGGCATCGAGATAATCGGTCAGGACCGGCACCTCGCGCCGCTTCGCTTGCGGGCCGCGATGGACGGGCAAGCCGGCTGGCTTGTCGATGACGAGCATCATGGCGTCGCGATAGAGCAGAGGCACCGGTAGCTCGGCGTCGATTTGCCTCTGGGCTTGCGAATTTTCTGGTCGGTCCGGCTGAGCCATGGCATTGCGATAGCGCGCTTTCCGTCCGACCGGAACGGTCGGGCGACAAGAATTCGCGCAGTCAAAATGATGGGAGCTCGTTCTCGTCGCAAAAGTGGTACCCACTTTTGCGGAACGGGCTCTGCGAAGCCGGCCCGGCGGCGCAACCGAAGATGCCTGCCGAACCGAAGACAGGATGACGATGAGCGAGACCGAACCGAAGAAACGCGGCTTCTTTTCGAGGCTGTTCGGACGCGAAGAGGAAGCAGCCAAGCCGGCGCCGGCCGCGGAGCTGGTGATCGTGCAAACGCCCGGGCCGCTCGATGAGGCGAAGCCCGAAACCACGGAAACGGTTGCTCCGCGCATCGTCGAAACGGAAACGCCGGTCGTCGAGACGCCTGTACCGGCTGCCGATCCGATTTCGCCTGTGGCTCCGGTCGAGAGTGCTCCCCCACTGGCCGAACCCGAAGCGGCGCTCGCATCTGTTCCGGCTCCACAACCTGGGCCCGCCGCTGTCCAGCCGGTCGTGCCTGCGCCTGCCCCGCAGCCGAAGCGCAGCTGGTGGCGGCGCCTGACAGAGGGGTTGTCGCGCACCTCCTCCGCGCTGACGACCGGGATCACCGATCTCTTCACCAAGCGCAAGCTCGATGCCGGCACGCTGGAGGACCTCGAAGACATCCTGATCCAGGCCGATCTCGGTCTCACCACCGCGGCGCGGATCGCCAAGGCAGTCGGCGAGGGCCGCTATGACAAGCAGATCGATCCTTCGGAAGTGAAGGCGATCCTGGCGCGCGAGGTCGAGACGATCCTGACGCCCGTCGCCCATCCGCTGGCGATCGATGCCACGAAAAAGCCGTTCGTGATCCTGATGGTCGGCGTCAATGGCTCCGGCAAGACCACGACGATCGGCAAGCTCGCGGCGAAATTCCACGCCGAAGGCAAGTCGGTGATGCTGGCGGCCGGCGATACCTTCCGTGCCGCGGCGATCGAGCAATTGCGCGTCTGGGGCGAACGCACCGGTGCTGAAGTCGTCTTCGGCCAGCAGGGGGCGGATGCGGCAGGCCTCGCCTTCGAGGCTCTGCAGAAGGCCAAGACCAATGGCACCGATGTGCTGCTCGTCGACACCGCTGGACGACTGCAGAACAAGCAGGGGCTGATGGACGAGCTCGCCAAGGTCGTACGTGTCATCCGCAAGCAGGATGCGAGCGCCCCCCACGCGGCTCTGCTCGTGCTCGATGCCACCGTCGGCCAGAACGCGATCTCGCAGGTCGAGGCTTTCCGCGAGACGGCCGGCGTGACCGGGCTCGTGATGACCAAGCTCGACGGCACGGCGCGTGGCGGCATCCTCGTGGCGCTGGCGGTGCAATTTGGCCTGCCGGTGCATTTCATCGGCGTCGGCGAGGGCGTCGAGGATCTGGAACCGTTTTCGGCGCGCGACTTCGCGCGGGCCGTGGCGGGGTTGGGAGAAGCGGTGTGAGCGACGGCGCAAGCGAGACGACGCAACAGATCCCGGCCGAGGCGGCCAAGGGCAAGGCGGTCAGCCCCCTGCTCAAGCTCGCTCTGGAATTCGGGCCGCTCGCGATCTTCTTCTTCGCGAACTCCTATGGCGACCGGCTCTTTCATGCCGCCGAGGATCGGCGCATCTTCGTCGCGACCGGCATCTTCATCGTCGCCTCGTTGGTGGCGCTGGTGTTGTCGCGGATGCTGATGGGCTATCTGCCGCGCATGGCGATCGTGAACGCCATCGTCGTCACCGTCTTCGGCGGGCTGACGCTGGCGCTGGACGACGCCTTCTTCATCAAGGTCAAGCCGACCATCGTGAACACGCTGTTCGGCTGCGTGCTGCTCGGCGGTCTCCTGTTCGGGCGTTCGCTGCTGTCGCTGGTGCTGGAGACGGTGCTGCAGCTCGACGCGGAAGGCTGGCGCAAGCTCACCTTCCGCTGGGGCCTGTTCTTTTTTGTGCTGGCGGCGCTGAACGAGGTGGTCTGGCGCACTCAGACCCAGGATTTCTGGGTCGCCTTCAAGGTCTGGGGCGTGATGCCGCTGACCATGCTGTTCGCGCTGGCACAGACGCCCCTGATCCTGAAGCACGAGATCAAACCGGCGAAGATCGAAGAATAGCGGCAAGAGGCGTCCTCTTGCCATTTGGCAAAACTATCTCCATTTTACGCCAAATGGAGAGTCATGCCATGAGCGCTCTGCAACGTATCGAGACAGCCCAGCGCGATTTCGTCCCCGATCCGATCAGCGATGACGAGGCCGCCGCGATGTTTCGCGCCGCGGTCAATCTGTTCCGGCTCTGGCGGATCACCGACGAGGAGGCGGCGGTTCTGATCGATCTGCCGGTCCGGACCTATGCGCGCTGGAAAGCCGGCGGCGTGGGGCGCATCTCGCGCGACGGCAAGGCCAGGCTCTCGAACCTGATGGGTATCCACAAGGCGCTGCGCCTGATCTTCATCGATCCGCAGCGCGGCTATGACTGGATCAAGCGCCCCAACAGCGAATTCAGCGGCAAATCGGCGCTCGACATCATGCTGGGCGGCGAGTTGACCGACCTGATGCGGGTGCGGCGCCTGCTCGATGCCGAGCGGGGCGCCTGGTGACGGATCCGGCGAGCCTGCCGGTCACGCATGTCGAATGGCGCGGGGCGGTCCGGATCATCCGCAGCATCTTCCCGCCGATCGATTTGTTCGAGGACATCGCCGACCCGGCCGACTGGCCGCTGCTGATCGCGGCCGAGCAGAAGACCAATCCACGCCTGATGGAAACGATCGGCAATCTCGATCTCGTGCCATCGGAACGGCGCGTCTCGGGGCCGGGCGCGAGCTGGCTCATGGCGCCTTTCACCCATGTCAGCCTCGATCGGCCGAGCCGCTTCAGCGACGGCGGCTTCGGTGTGCTCTATGTCGGCGATCGCTTCGAGGTCGCGCTGCTGGAGACGGTGCACCACCATGCCCGCTTCATGTCGGCAACGGCACAGCAACCCGGATGGACATCGCAATTCCGCGAGATCGTGCTCGATATCGACGCCGAGTTGCACGATCTGCGCGGGCTGGGCGACGAGGCAGCGGCGCTGTTCGATCCCATCGACTATGCGGAGAGCCAGCAGCTCGGCGAGCGTCTTCGCGCAGCGGACTCGGAGGGCGTAGCCTATCCCAGCGTGCGCTGTCCGGGGGGCGAGTGCGCCGGGCTGTTCTATCCGGATCTGGCGGAACACCCAACCCAGGGCCGGCATCTCGACTATCACTGGAACGGGGAGCGGGTGGACCTCTACCGGGACCGCAGCGCTGGCGAGGTTTACCGGATCGTGTGACGGGGCAGCTTCCTCAGCCGCCGGCCTGGCGCATCTTGGTCACCTTGTAGACCTGGCTGGCGGAGGCACAGGTAGTCCACTCACCGACCTGCTCGCCCTTGTCGGAATGGCCGCAGCGCAACCGGGTTCCGTCCTAGCGAAACCATTCCAATAGCCGGTGGGCAGACCGTCCAGGGTCTGTCCCTGCGTCCACAGGCTGCCATCCCTGTGGCGCTTCTCGAAGGGAGCGGGTTTTGCCATCGCCGCCATCATGCACCCTGCAGAAGGCGGGACAAAGTCGCTATTTCGGTGCAAGGCGAATCGCGCCGTCGAGGCGGATCGCGGTGCCGTTCAGCATGTCGTTCTCGATGATGCTGCGGGCGAGCGCGGCGTATTC
>JARYGW010000016.1:0-31493 GCA_033792295.1 Allobosea sp. | reverse complement strand
CAGGATCTTGTGCGGATAGGCCTGGTGGCCGACATCCCAGATCAGCCGGTCGCGCGGCGTGTCGAAGACGTGATGCAGCGCGACCGTGAGCTCGACCACGCCGAGTCCGGCGCCGAGATGTCCACCCGTGACGGAAACGGCGTCGATGGTTTCCAGCCTGAGCTCGTCGGCGAGCTGGCGGAGCTGCGTATCGTCGAGCCTGCGCAGGTCGGCCGGGTCATGGATCGTGTCGAGGAGCGGCGTGACAGGGCGGGGCACGAGGCGATGTGATCCTTCAATGAGGTCGTCTGGAATAATGCTTGCGCGTCGCGCTGGCAAACCGGAGTTGGGGCTTGGGCTCCGGATCGGCAAGCGCAGCCTCATCCCACGAAACGGGTGGCTCCCACGCCGGCAAGGCTTTTCAATGTCTCCAAGACGGCTCCTTGGATACTAGGCGATGAAACCGACCGATGTGACACCGCTGCCGACGGCGTTTCGCCGCATCGGGTGGTCCAACCTCTCTGCCCAGTTCTCGGAGCAGATCGCGCTCGCCGCTGCGCCTTTGGCTGCGGTTCTCCTGCTTTCGGCCGGGCCGGCCGAAACCGGCTGGCTGCAGACGGCACAGACCTTGCCGTTTCTCCTCTTGTCCATCCCGGCGGGCCTGATGGTCGATCGTGCCTCGCGGCGCCGGCTCATGGTCGGCACGGAAGCGCTGCGTGCGCTGTCGCTGCTGGCGATTCCGCTGCTGCTGGCCACGGGCGGCCTCAACCTCGCCTGGCTTGCCCTGCTCGGCGCGCTCGGCGCCGTCGGCACGGTCTGCTACAGCGTGGCGGCTCCGGCCTTCGTTCCCTCGGTGGTGCCGCGCGCGCGCCTCGCCGACGCCAATCGCTGGCTCGAGCTCGCCCGCAGCGTCGCCTATGCCGGTGGGCCGGCACTCGGCGGAGCGCTCGTCGGCTGGATCGGCGTCTCGACGGCCTATGGTCTGGCCGCCGCACTCTCCATCCTCGCGGTGCTCCTGCTGGCCGGCCTGCCCAAGGATGAGCCGCCAACCGGCCAGCGGCGTCATCTGCTGCATGATCTCGGCGAGGGCGCGCGCTTCGCGGTCGGCCACGACCTGCTCAGGCCGATCCTGCTGACGGCGGTCTTCTTCAACGTCTCCTGGTTCATCTTCCAGGCGGTCTATGTCGCCTACGCCGTGCGGAATCTCGGCCTGAGCGCGACCGAGGTCGGCGTCACGCTCGGTATCTACGGCGCGGGAATGATCGTCGGAGCAGCTCTTGCTCCCGCCATCGCCTGGCGGGTCTCTTTCGGGACCTTGATCCTGCTCGGACCTTTCGCCGGTCTCTGCGCCGCCAGCGTGATGCTCGCGACGCTCTGGGTTCCGTCCGTCTACTTGGTCGGTGCGAGCTTCTTCCTGTTCGGCGTCGGGCCGATCATCTGGACGATCTCGACGATGACATTGCGGCAGGCGGTCACCCCCAACGCGATGCTCGGCCGTGTGTCGGCCCTCATCATGACGGCGACCTTCGGTGCGCGCCCGCTGGGCGCCGCGATCGGCGCTTCCGTGGCGGCCCATATGGGCATCGCCGCCTGCCTCGCCCTCGCGACCGCAGGATTCCTGATCCAGCTCCTCGTCATCGCCTTTTCGCGGGTGCCGAGGCTGCGGGATCTGTCCGAGGTCGCCTGAGCGGCGACCGCTCAACCCTCCGGCAGCGGGATGAACTCCTTGTCGTCGCCGGGCACGGTGTCGAAGCGGCCGGTCTTCCATTCCTGCTTGGCCTGGTCGATGCGCTCCTTGGAGGAGGAGACGAAGTTCCACCAGATGTGGCGCGGGCCATCCATCGGCTCGCCGCCGACGATCATCACGCGGGCCTGGTCGACGCCGAGGATCGAGATGCGGTCGCCCGGCTTGAAGACGAGGAGCTGGCCGGCGCCGAATTCCTCGCCTGCGATATCGACCTTGCCCGAGACGATGTAGATCGCGCGCTCGTCGTAATCGGGGTCGAGCGGCAGGATTGCGCCCGGCGAGAGCACCGCTTCGGCATAGAGCGCCTCCCACGGGAACTTGACCGGCGAGGTCTGGCCATAGGCCGAGCCCATGATCAGGCTGATGCGCTTTCCGCCCTCGACGATCCTCGGCAGTTCAGGCGCGCCGTGATGCACGAATTCCGGCGCGATCTCCTCATGCGTCTTCGGCAGCGCGAGCCAGGCCTGGATGCCATAGAGCTTCGGGCCGCTGGCGCGGGCCTCCATTCCCGTGCGCTCGGAATGGACGATGCCGCGCCCCGCGGTCATCAGGTTGACCGCGCCCGGCTTGATGGCGAGCGCGGTGCCCAGCGAATCGCGATGCATGATCTCGCCGTCGAAGAGATAGGTCACGGTCGAGAGGCCGATATGCGGATGAGGGCGCACGTCGAGCCCTTCGCCGAGATGGAATTCCGCCGGTCCCATCTGATCGAAGAAGATGAAGGGGCCGACCATGCGCTGGCCGATGGCCGGAAGCGCCCGCCGAACCTGGAAGCCGCCGAGGTCATGCGTGCGCGGCACGATCACTTTCGCGATCGCCTCGCAGGAGCGGGCATCGCCCAGGACCGGGTCTTCAGCTGGTAGTTGCGACATGGCGATCTCCTTTGTCGGCGAGAGCCTGACCCCGATCGCACTGGCGGGCAAGGCTGTTCAGGCCGCGGCCGTTGCCGGTTCCGGCGCGGCTAGGCGCCGCAGCCGCGAGGCGTAGTAGTCGCCGGCCGCCTCCAGCGCTTCGTCGTCGGCGCGACGGGCGTCGTAGACGAGGAAGGGTTCGACCCAGGCGAGACCGCAGCGATGCGCCGTCGCCTGCAACGGGCGCAGCAGTTCCTTGAGCGTGAACAGATTGACGCCGCCCGCCGTGTAGGCGGTCTCGACATTGCCTGCCGTCGCCGCGACCAGCAGCGGCCTGCCGGCAAGCCTGGCACCCTCTGTCTCGTAGTCGAGATAGAACATCCGGGTCAGGACGACATCCTGCCAAGCCTTGAGCAGGGGCGGTGTCGAATACCACTGGATCGGGAACTGCAGCACGATGCGATCCGCCGCGACGAGCCGGGCGGCCTCGGCATCGGCATCGATCTGCCCGTCCGGATAGAGCGCGTGGAGATCGACGATCTCAAGACGGGGTAGCTGGCGCGCTGCTTCGGCGAGCGCCCGGTTGGCGCGCGAATCCGCGAAATGCGGGTGAAACAGCAGGATCAAGGTCTTGGTCACGGCGTCCTCCTTTGGAATGGGCGGAGGATGGGCAGGGCGATAAAATTATTCCAATGGATGATCAATATATCATATTATTGATTTTATGAATTTAAGATCGATCGATCTCAATCTGTTGGTGGTGCTCGACGCCTTGCTCGACGAGGCGCATGTCTCGCGCGCGGCGGATCGCATCGGCCTGTCGCAGCCGGCGATGTCGAGTGCACTGGAGCGTTGCCGTCAGCTCTTCGGCGATCGGCTGCTGGAGCGCGGCGCCGGGAGGATGATTCTGACGCCCAAGGCTCATGCGCTGGCCGGGCCGGTGAAGGACATACTGGCGAGCACGAAATCCTTGCTCGGCCGGAGCGAGCCGGATCTCAAGGCGATCCGGCAGACCGTGCGGGTCGTGACGGCCGATTATCCCGCCGTGGTCATCGCCCCCGAGCTGCATCGCCGCCTGGCGCGGACGGCGCCGGGCATCACAATCGCGCTCATGCCCTGGCATGGCGGAGCCGCCGCGCTCGAAGGCCTGGGACGGGGCACCATCGATCTGGCGATCTCGGTCTTTCCGGTCGTCGATGCCGACTTCACCCACCGCGAGCTGCTGCGGGAGAGCTATCTCGTCGTGATGCGTCGCGGCCATCCGGCGGCGGTCGGCTTCGATCTCGATGGCTGGCTCGCTTACCCGCATGTGCTGGTTTCGGGGCGTGGCGAGACGAGCGGGCCCCTCGACGAAGCCCTCGCGAGGATCGGTCGCGCGCGCCATGTCGGCATGGTCGTGCCGAACTTCACGATGGTGCGGCCGCTGGTGGCCGGCTCCGACATGATCGGGCTGCTGCCGAGCCGCTGCCTGCCGCCTGATAGCGATGACGCGTTCGTCACCTTCCCGCCGCCGCTCACCGTGGAAGGTTTCCCGCTGCACAGCGCCTGGCACAAGCGCCGTGCGGAGGATCCGGCCGTCCAACATGTCGCGAGGCTGATCGAGGATCTGATCGTCACGCTGCCGATCCGGAGCTGACGTCGTCGCAGGCGCGCTGCAGGCCTAGCGCAGGGAGGCGGCTGCCGCGTTCGATTTCAGGCTCATCAGGATCTTCAAGCCGCCCTGATAGCGTTCCTCGCCAGTCTCACAGGTCTTGCAGATCATGCCGACATAGAGGCCGTTCACGATCGTCTCGGTGAAAAGGCCGGATTTGTAATTGTGCCGCGCATCGGTCTCGACTCGGTACCATTCGCGGTCGCCCATCCGGACGAGTTCGAGCGGCTTGCGGATCTCGGCGTCCTTGCTGGTCGAGCGCAGCACGGCGCGCAGGCGAAAATAGCGGTCGAGCGGCGAGGCATAGAGGGCGCGCAGCTTGGCAGTATCGTCGGCGCCCTCGACGTCCTTCGAACGCATCAGGATCGTGCAGGTCTCCCGCGTCGTCTCGCAGGCCTCGCTCTCGCAGACGAACTGCACCCGGCGCAGCCCGCTTTTCGAAACCTCGCCCTCTGGCGACCCGTCCAGGCTCCAGCCCTCGGGCAGCTCCACCGTGAGCCCGTGGGGCATCACGACGGTCTCGGCCTGCGAGGGCGCCGCCGCCGAGACAGCCAATGCCGCAAGAACGGCGGCAAGAGAGTTCGCGAGCGGCTTCGTCATGCGCCTGCCTCTGGTCGATGGCTCCCCCCGCCCATGTGACTATCGACGATGCGCTGGAAAATGGCCAGCTTGTCGCCGTCGAGCGCGCGCAGCGGCAGGATCAGCGGCTCGCCTCTCTGCCGGAGCAGGATGAGATGGTCGCCCTGGCGTTCGATGCGGTCGAAGCCGGCCCATTCGAAACCGCTGCACAAGCCATCCTGCCAGACTTCGAGCCCGTCGTCGTAAAGCCGCACCTCGAGCTCGTAGGCCTGCACCCGCTTCTGCATCTGCCGGGCGAGCTGGCGTGCGTGGCGGCGCCTCATCCAGGGATGGAGCAGGATGATGACGGCGATGATCGCCCAGAGGCCGAGCACATAGCGCCAGAAGGTGCCGGCGAACATTTCGAGGAAGAGCGGAAAGGCGTAACGGAGTGGAACCCGCTCCGAGTCGAGAAACCAGAGAAAGCCGAAGATCAGCGGCGGGATCAATGCCGTGACGAGGAAGGCGAGGATGAAGCCGCGCCGCCGCCGTCGCCGCGTGCCGGGGCGTTCCATCTGCCAGCCGAGCGCGACCGCACGGTCCTCCTCGGTCAGTTCGAAACGCGTCGAGAGCAGGGCTTCATGCCGGTGCGGTGGCGTATCCAGCTCCGGGAACGGGCGAGTCGTTCCCGGACCACCGACATGGCAGGATGTCACCCATGCCTGGATATCCGCGATCTGCTGCGCGGACAGCGCGCTCCGGGGCAGGGCGAAGACGTCCTCGACATCCCGCATCCGGATGAAGATATGGGCCGGTCCCTCGGAGAGGCCGTCGATGCGGCGGCAGGCGAGCACGCTCCTGCCTCGGGGGGAGGCCACGGCGACGCCGCCGGGCTCGAAGCGATAAGTGGTGGTAACCGGCTGGTCGAGCTTCTCGTCGCGATACCAGCGCTTCAGTCGGCTGCGAACGAGCGCCGGCTGGATGGCGTAATAGGCCAGCACAGGCACTGCGACGACGAGGATCGGCAGGCCGCCCAGGCCGAGCAGGTCCGCGCCGAAACGCGACAGGAACGCACGGGTGCCCAGATGGCCGCTCTCCTGCCAGGAGGAGTAGTAGGCCATGGCCAGCAGCGCCAGAACCACCCAGATCAGCAGATGCAGCAGGCGCCGTCGCGCCGCGGCGAACAGATCGGCATAAGCGAAGCACGCGGCCGCGATCCGGTCTTGGAGGCCGATCGTGACCTCGATCGTGAAGGCCTCGGCCGGTGGAGCTTCCTCGGAACGGCGAAACGCCGGCGTTGTTCGCATCCTGCCGGTCGCCTCCGTCGATTCAGTTTTCGACGTCGAGCGGCGTCGTGCCCGTCGGCTTGCCGTCGGCGCCGAGCGTGATCCGCTCGATCCGGGCTTCGGCCTGCTTCAGCAGCGCGTCGCAGCGCGCCTTCAGCGCCTCGCCGCGCGTGTAGATGGCGATCGATTCCTCGAGCGGGACGTCGCCGCGCTCGAGCCGTGCCACGATGCCTTCGAGCTCCTTCAGCGCCGCCTCGAAGGGCAGGCCGGCAACGTCGGCAGGGGGGGCGGCTTGGGTCTTGTCTTCGCTCACGGCCTGATTCCTCTTTGCCGCAAGCTTATCGGCCGGACAGACGCTCGCCGCAACCCGCTCCGGCCGGGCGAGCCGGGATCACGGCCGTTCCTCAGAGCATTTTCGAGCGAAGCGGGCGCCGGTTCGCGTGAAGAAAATGCGGTAACATGGGAACTGCTCTAGACGGGAAGGGCGGATGTCTTCTTGATCGTCCGCAGCGTCAGCGTCGACTGCACGCGCGTCACGCCCGGCAGCTGCGTGATGATATCGGTGTGGATGCGCTCGAAATCGGCGCTGTCCCGGTAGATGACCCGCATCAGATAGTCGTGCGCGCCGGCCAGCAGGTGGCATTCGAGGATCTCCGGCAGACTCTGCACCGCCTGCTCGAAGCTTTCCAGCGAGGCGCGGCCCTGTTGGTCGAGCGTGACGAAGACGAAGGCGGTTCCCGGGAAGCCGGCGATCTTGTCGTCGAGCATCATCGCATAGCCGCGGATCAGCCCGCTTTCCTCGAGCTGGCGCACGCGCCTGAGGCAGGCGGAGGGTGACAGGTGTACCTTTTCGGCCAGGTCCGAATTGGTGATGCGCCCATCCTGCTGGAGGATCCGCAGGATGGAACGGTCGCGCGAGTCGAGTTCGATCGTCATGATGCCGGCACTGCCTCCCGCGCGATCAATCGTCGCAAAATTGGCCGAAGGCAAGCAATCTTCTGTAGCATTCCCGGACAATGCCGGCAGTATCGGCGGTCAAGGCTCCTGCGGCCGCATGAAGCTGCGATGCCGGTTTTTCCCGTTTCAGCGGCAGGATCTATTCCAGTGGAAACACAAAGGGCTTGCCCTCGAACGCGTCGGCGCCGCGGCCGATCCGCTCGATGGCGCGAACCATCCGTCCGTTGCGCCCCAGCATGGCGTCCGCCAGCGCCACGAGCCGGGCATTAGGGGTTGCCGAAGGCGATGCGGTTCGCAGGGCGTCTGCCGCGGCTTCCTCCTCCCGCCTCGGCGCGAGCGCGCAGGCGGCGATGTAGGCGGCGGCGGTCGAGCGGCTGATGCCGGCCCAGCAATGGATGACGAGCGGCGCGCTGCGATCCCAGTCTCGGACGAAAGCGAGAAGCCGTTCGATATGCTCCTGGCCGGCCAGGACATGGCCGTCCGTCGGCTGGCTGATGTCGGACATGCCGAGGAAGAGATGGCGATCTTCGGCGATGCTCGCCGGCCGCTCGACCCGGGTGTTGACATTGATCAGCGAGACTAGGTGGCTTGCGCCGCAGGCTGCGACCGTGGCGTCGAGCTTCGACAGGGGCGAGACGTGCAGGGTGGGCAAACCGGCGGCTCCGTTGCTGTGCCGTGGCGGCACCGGACGATAACATGATCGACAGCGATGCCGCCTGCATGACATGGGACGGAAGCCCGATCGCTCCACAGCTGCGAGACCCGTCATGAACCTCTGGCTGCGCCTCATCTGGCTCCTTGTCACCTCCCGGATGCGCCCGCGCCTGGATCTGCCGGGCGAAGCCTCGGTGCTGCCGTTCCGTGTCTGGTTCCACGATCTCGACACCAGCCTGCACATGAACAACGGCCGGTACTGGACGCTGATGGATCTGGGGCGGACCGATCTCGTCCTACGCAGCGGGTTGTGGCGGGCGATCCTGCGGCATCGCTGGGTGCCGGTCGTCAATTCCGGCGCCATCCGCTTCCGGCGCGAGATGCGGCTTTTCCGCTCCTTCCGGCTCGAAACCCGCATTCTGTGCTGGAGCGAGAACTGGCTGGTGATGCAGCATCGCGTGCTGATGCAGGGACGCGACGGGGGCGAGATCGTCGCGGCCGTCGCGCTGGTGAGGGCGGCGATCTACGATCGGCGGGCGAGAGCCTATGTCCCCGTCGCACGGCTGCTCGCGGAAATCGGCGTCACGGCGGTGAGCCCAGCCTCCAGCCCCGAGGTCGAGGCCTTCCTGGCTTCGGAAGAGGTGCTGCGCAGCGCGACCGCGAGCGAGCGCTAAAGCGGCTCACTCCGCCGCCAGGCGCGTCGCCCGCCACTGTGCCAGCAGCGCCCGCAACGCGGCCGGCTTCAGCGGCTTGTTGAGGATATGGACGTCGAGCGCGTTGGCCGCCTCGCGCACATGCGGCGTTCTGTCCGCGGTCAGCAGGATCGCCGGCATCGGCGTGCGGGCCCGCGCCCTGAGTGAGCTGATGGCGGTCAGTCCGTTGCCGTGGTCGAGGTGATAGTCGGCGATCACCACGTCGGGCTCGTTCTTGCCGCCGACATGCGGCAGCGCCTCGTCGAGCCCTGCCGCGACCGTCACTCGGCAGCCCCAGCCTTCGAGCAGTCGCTTCATTCCGTCGAGGATCGCGGGCTCGTTGTCGATCACGAGCAAGCGCATCCCGGCGAGCTGGCCGGCGGGAGATTGGCGCGGCGCGGTGGCGGTCGCCATGGCCGGCAACGGCGCGGCGCGCGGAACGGTGAGCGAGAAGCGCGTGCCGCGACCCGGCACCGAATCCAGCGTCAGCCCGTGGTCGAGCGCCCGGGCGATGCGCTGGACGATCGAGAGGCCGAGGCCCAGGCCGCGCGCCACCCGCGCGCCCTGGTCGAGTCGCTGGAATTCGCGGAAGACGGTCTTCTGCTTGCTCTGCGGAATACCGAGTCCGGTATCGATGACTTCGACGGCGATCTGTCCCTCGTGCCGCCGGCAGCCGACCAGAACCTTGCCGCTCGGCGTGTACTTGATCGCGTTCGAGATCAGGTTCTGCAGAAGCCGCCTGAGCAGGCGCCGGTCCGAGCGCACGGCGAGCCCCGTCGGCACGAAAACGAGCTTCAGCCCCTTCTCCTGTGCGCTCGGCTCGAATTCGCGCTGGAGCTGGCGCATCAGCTCGTCGAGACGGAAGGCGGTGATCTCCGGTTTCAGCGCTCCGCCGTCGAGCCGCGAGATTTCGAGAAGCGCGGTCAGAATCTCCTCCACCGCGTCGAGCGAGGCGTCGATATTCTCGGCGAGGTCGGGCTGGTTGGCGGCGCGGTCGCGCTCGACCAGCGAGGTGGCGTAGAGCCGCGCGGCGTTGAGCGGCTGCAGGATGTCGTGGCTCGCTGCCGCAAGGAAGCGCGTCTTGGAGGCATTGGCGGCCTCGGCCTCGGCCTTCGCGCGCTGGAGCTCGGCATTGACATGCAGCAGTTCCTCGGTGCGCTCGGCCACGCGTTTCTCGAGGCTTTCGTTAGCGCGCTCGAGCTTCTCCTCGCCGGCGACGGTCTCGGTGATGTCGGTATAGGTCGTGACGAAGCCGCCATCCGGCAGCGGGTTGGTGCGGACCTCGATGACCTTCTTCGAGGGGAAGAGCTTGAGGCGGACGGGCTCGCGGTCCTTGACGAAGCTCTCCAGCCGGGCGGCCATCAGCTCGTCCTGCGCGCCGTGGCCATAGGCGCCGCGCGCTGCGTTGTAGCGCACGATCTCGTCGAGTCCGGTGCCGAATCGCACCAGCGAGGGCGGCAGATCGTAGAGCCGCAGGAAGGCCTGGTTCCAGGCGAGCAGGCGCAGGTCCCGGTCAAGCACGGTGATGCCCTGGCCGGCATGGTCGAGCCCGTGCTGGAGGATGTCGCGATTGTATTGCAGCGCCGCCGAGGCGTCGTCGAGCAGCTTGAAGGCGGCTTCCGTCGAGAGATTGCGTTTCTTCAGCAGAAGCGACAGCACCAACCGGGACGAGGCTGCCCCGATCGCCGAGGAGAGCAGATGCTCGCCGAAGCGCAGCAGGTGGATGTCTGCGTCGCGCCCGGCCTCCGGTTTCTCGCCTCGGCTGAGATTGAAGCTCTCGAAGGCGCGTTCCGTCCGCTCCTGGCCGAGATAACGGGCGATGGTGGCCTGCAATTCGCCTTCCGTGACGCTGGTGCGCCAGAGCGAGAAGGTCTGCGCCATGGTCGCGCGATCCGATTCGACGAAGGCATTGGCCTGCAGGCGTTCCATCGCATTGGCGGGCCTCAGCAGCGAAAAGCCGACATAGGCGAGGATGTTGAGCGCGAGGCTCCAGACGACGCCATGCGTCAGCGGCGGCATGCCGATTCCCAGGAGCGATTCCGGCCGCAGGACATCGGCACCGAAGGGGCCGTGGGCGACGAGTTCGCTCCACCAGCTTCCGGGGATGGCGAGGCTCGGCATCAGCAAGGTATAGGCCCAGACCAGCGTGCCGGTGGCCAGGCCGGCGACGGCGCCCAGCGCCGTGCCGCGCCGCCAGATCAGCCCGCCGAGGAAGGCCGGCGCGATCTGCGCCGTCGCCGCGAAGGAGAGCAGGCCGATCGAGACCAGCGCCGCCTCGCCGGCGGCGCGGTAATAGGCGTAGCCGAGCAGGATGACGAGGAAGATGCTCGC
This sequence comes from Allobosea sp., assembly GCA_033792295.1. Taxonomy (GTDB): domain Bacteria; phylum Pseudomonadota; class Alphaproteobacteria; order Rhizobiales; family Beijerinckiaceae; genus Allobosea. The sequence goes on along the minus strand of JARYGW010000016.1, from coordinate 20,787 downwards.
CCGCCGCATGATCACTACCCGGGAGCCGAGGTCGCCGCCGAGATTGCTGTTGGAGGGGTTCCGTGGGCTCGCTGTCGCCGCTGCGCCCCTGGGCTCGCCGAGGGCTCGCTGGCCGCGCAGCATCAGCGGCATGACGAGGTGGTTGGAGATCATGATCGCCAGCGCCACCGAGGCGACGATCACCATCGCCGTCGCCGCCGACAGGCCACCGATGAAGACGAGAAGCGCGACCCACCCGGCGCCGTTCTGGAGCGGCAGCAGCAGCACGGTCATGTCCCGGTCGACGCCGCTGCCGGGCATCAGGATCTCGCCGGCCGCCGCCAGCGGCAGGACGAAGAGGTTGATCAGGATGAGATAGAGCGGAAACATCCAGGCCGCGCGGCGCACGTCGCGGCGGTCGCGGTTCTCGACGATCGCCATGTGGAACTGGCGCGCCAGCAGCAGAGCGGCGCAGCTCGACAGCAGCGTCAGCGTCAGGAAGCCGGGCAGGCTCGACGTCCGCTCCCAGATCGGCGGCAGGCCGGCAGGTGGCTCGGCCGCAGCGCGCGAGAGCAGGTCGCCCATGCCGTCGAACAGCCCGTAGACGATGTAGAGGCCGAGCACGAGGAAGGCGACGAGCTTGACCAGCGATTCGGCTGCGATGGCCAGTACGAGCCCGTCCTGGTGCTCGGTCGCGTCGATATGGCGCGTGCCGAAGGCACAGGCGAAGCCGGCGAGCACCATGGCGACGAGGAAGGCGAGATCGCTCAGCACCGGCACGTTCGCAACCGGCGAATGTCCGCCGGTCGCGGCGAGGAAGACCGAGAGCGAGTTGGCCACGGCCTTGAGCTGCAGCGCGATATAGGGCAGGGCGCCGATCACCGCGACGATGCAGACGAGTGCCGCCACCCGCTCGCTCTTGCCGTAGCGCGCCCCGACGAAATCCGCGATCGAGGTGATGTTCTGCGATTTGGCGATCCCGACGATCCGGTCGACGAAGCGGTGACCCAGGCCGATCACCAGGATCGGCCCGACATAGATGCCGAGAAAATCGAAGCCGGCGAGATTGGCGAAGCCGACCGAGCCGTAGAAGGTCCAGGAGGTGCAATAGACGCCGAGCGCCAGCGCATAGATCGTGGTCCGTGCCCGCCCGGTCATCAGGCGGCGGCCGGACGTGTCGGCCGTATGGGCGACGGCGAAGAGCCCACACAAATAGGCGAGCGCAACCAGGATGACGGACCAGGCTGGAATCACGATGCGATGCCCCGCAAGAGCGCCTGCAATCGAAGCGGCAAAGCTGACAGCATGACCTTCCGTTTCAGGTTTACCGGCAGTCTAGCCGTCGGCTAACCGGTTCGCCACAGGTCATTCGTTCAACTCGTCCCCAGAATATTGCGCTCAAAGCCGGTCGGACGTGTCGAATAGCTGGTTCGCGGGCTTTTCCTGGTCCGGTGACGTAGTCTAGCTTGCATCGGCTGATGGAACGTCTGGACGACTGAGGAAAAGGTGCAGCATGCTCGAGGAATTCAAGAAATTCGCGCTGCGGGGTAATGTCATCGACCTCGCGATCGGTGTGGTCATCGGCGCCGCTTTCGGCCGGATCGTCGACTCGCTGGTCAACGACATCATCATGCCCTTCATCGGCGCGCTGGGCGGCGTCGATTTCTCGAATTACTTCGTCGGCCTGAACAGCGGCGTGACGGCGACGACGCTGGGGGAGGCCAGGAAGCAGGGCGCGGTTCTCGCTTACGGCAACTTCATCACGGTTGCGGTCAACTTCATCATCATCGCCTTCGTGCTGTTCCTCGTGGTCAAGGGCATCAACATGCTCCAGAAGAAAAAGGACGAGGCGCCGGCTGCTCCGGCGGCGAAGCCCGATGACGTCGTCCTGCTCGGCGAGATCCGCGATCTCCTCAAGCAGAAGACGGTGTGAGCGGTCGCTCGTCCCGGTCGCGATTCATCACGGCGACCGATTGACCCGATCTCGCGATTTCATGCCCGGCGGCGCCGTCATCGGCTAAACCAGGGCCAGGACAATCGCGAGGTCGAACCCGATGAATTTCGTTGATCCCACGGGCAGCACGCTGATCCCCGATTTGCGGCCGGAGGCGCGCGAGGCGCCCGAAAGCGGCATCGTCGAGGTGATGAACTATGGCCGCCTGAGGGAGGGCCTCATCCCGCTCTGGGTCGGCGAGGGCGACCTGCCGACCCCTGCCTTCATCCGCGAGGCCGCGGCACGCTCGCTCGCCGCCGGCGAGACCTTCTACACCTGGCAGCGCGGCATTCCCGAGCTGCGTGAGGCGCTGGCGCGCTATCACGAACGCCTCTACGGCCAGCCCTTCTCGCCGGAGCGCTTCTTCGTCACCGGCTCCGGCATGCAGTCGCTCCAGATCGTGGTGCGCATGATCGCGGGCCCCGGCGACGAACTCGTCATCCCCACGCCGGCCTGGCCGAATTTCGTGGCCGCGGCGAGCGTGGGCGGCGCCAGGCCCGTCCGTGTCCCGATGGATTATGAGCAGGGGCGCTTCACGCTTGACCTCGCCAAGCTCGAGGCCGCGATCACGCCGAAGACGCGTGGCGTGCTGATCAACTCGCCTTCCAACCCGACGGGCTGGACGGCGACGCGGGAGGAGCAGGAGGCGCTGCTGGCGCTGTCGCGCAAGCATGGCATCTGGATCGTCGCTGACGAGATTTATGGCCGCTTCGTCTATGATGGTTCGGAGCGGGCCCCGTCCTTCCACGACATCATCGCCGAAGAGGACCGCGTCCTCTTCGTCCAGACCTTCTCGAAGAACTGGGCGATGACCGGCTGGCGCATCGGCTGGATCGAGGCGCCGATCGCCTTCGGCCAGGTCATCGAGAACCTGATCCAGTATTCCACCTCCGGCTCGCCGGTCTTCATCCAGCGCGGCGCCGTCGCGGCGCTGGATGAAGGCGAAGACTTCATCGCCGAGCAGATCGGCCGCGCCGCCGAAGGCCGCCGCATCGTCTACGAGGGCCTCAAGGCAACAAACCGCGTTTCACTGGCGGCGCCTGTCGGCGCCTTCTACCAGTTCTTCTCCGTCGATGGCCGCGAGGATTCGCGAGCGCTGGCGCTCGAGCTTGTCGACCAGGCCAATGTCGGGCTGGCGCCGGGCCTCGCCTTCGGTCCGGGCGGCGAGAAAGGCTTGCGGCTCTGCTTCGCCCGTAAATCCTCCGACCTCACCGAGGCGGTGGCCCGGCTGCAGAAGGCGCTGATGGCGGCCTGACCGCCCGCCGCGCAAGGCGGCCCTGCGCGAACCGTTGGGCGGCGCGGTTGACCGCTGCTCCGCCCACCGCCATGAACGCCCGGCGTCGCCGCTTCCGGCATGCCTCGGGGCAGAATGAGAGTTTTCGGCTACTCTTCCTCGCGACTGGCGATCCTCCGGCGCGAAGCGGTCGTGATCGCGATCGCCGCGGTCGGCGGGGCCCTGTTCGCGACGCTCGGCATGCCGGCGGCCTGGCTTTCGGGCTCGATGCTGCTCAGCGCGGTCGTTTCGCTGATCCGGCCACTGCCGGCGCTCCGGCGCCCCTGGTTCGATTCGACGATGCTGCTCTCGGGCACCATTCTCGGCTCCGCAGCGACGCCCGAGGCGCTGGCCGCTCTTGGCCGCTACCCCGCTTCGCTGGTCGTGCTGCTCGTCGGCGTTGCCGCGATCATGCTCACGACCGGAGCCTATCTGCGCCATGTCGCGCGCTGGCCCTGGATCGACGCGCTGCTCGCCGCAGCGCCTGGGGCGCTCTCGACGGTTCTGGCGATCGCCCAGGAAAAGGGCGCCAATATCGGCCGGATCTCGGTGGTTCAGCTCTTCCGGCTTCTGGTCCTGGTGGCGTTCCTGCCGAGCCTGATGCAGGCGACGGGCGCTTCCGCAGGGGCGCCAGTTCCGGCCGCGGTTGCGGTCGATCCCGCCACCATGCTGGGGCTGACCATGGCCGGCCTGCTGGTGGGCTTCGGTTTCGAGCGCATCGGCCTTGCCGCGCCGCTGATGTTCGGCGCCACCTTCGCAAGCTCGATCCTCCACAGCACCGGGCTCGTCGAGGGCAGCCTGCCGATGCCGGTTCAGATCGTGGTGCAGATCCTGCTCGGCTCGACCATGGGCGGGCGCATCGCCCATATCCCGCGCAACGAGTTGCGCGGGCTCTTTCCATTGGCGATCGGCGGCTTCGCGGTGTCGATGATTGTCGCCTTCCTGTTCGCCTGGCCGGCGGCCTGGCTGACCGGGGTTTCCTATGCCAGCGGCATGGCCGCCTTCGCGCCCGGCGGGCTCGAGGCCATGGCGATGCTGGCCTTCGCCATGGGGCTGGATACGCTCTATGTCGGCTCTCACCATCTCGTGCGCTTCGTGGTGATCGGCCTTGCCATGCCGCTCGTCCTCGCCCGCGTCAGGGACGACAGGCCGCGCTCCTGAGAGGAGGGCTCGGCCCGCCAGGCCAACGGCCTCGGCATTAGCGTTAACAATTCATGACGATCCAAGCCCTTGATTGTGGAGTTGGCTCAAGCCGGGATTCATCCGCTCCGGTTACGGCAGTTGTTTCCGGCTTTTGCCGGCGGGCTTGGGGGAGCGGTCGTCATGAATGTCGCGGTGAGGGCACCGGCTGTATGGCGCCGCCTTGCGAAGCCTGTCGCGGTCATCGGTGCAGGCATTGCCGGGTTGACCGCAGCCGCCGATCTCGAGCGGCGCGGCCTGCAGGTGTCGGTGTTCGAAACTGGCCGCGCGGTCGGCGGCATGGCATCTTCCTTCAAGGACGCCGAGGGCTACACCTATGATTTCGGCGCCCATTTCGTCAGCAACCGCTTGGCGCGTGCGCTCGGGGCCAGCGATATCTCGCATACGGTCGGCCATTATGGCGAGGCCGTGGCGCTCGCCGGCCGCAGCTACAGCTATCCCTTCGGTCTTGCAGCTTCACCGCGCTATGCGGCGAGCGCCATCGCTGCGCGGCTGAAACCTGGCGCGGTCGACAACGCTGCCGACTGGTTCCGCAACGCCTACGGCGCGGCCTTGGCGGAGGACGTTGCGATCCCGTTGGCGGAAGCCTGGTCAGGCGCGGCGGCCACCGAGCTCTCGCCGGCCGTCGGCCAGAAGCTGTCGGCTGGAGTGTTGAAAACGCTCTATCTCAAGGCGGCCTCGCGCCTGACGGGGCGCGCGGTCTGCAACGGCTATTCGCACGAGATGCCGGAGAGCCCCGGTGTCTACCATGTCTATCCGGAGGGCGGCCTCTCGCGGCTGCTGGAGCCGACGATGCAGCAAATCGGCCACCGCATCGCGCTGGAGTCGCGGGTCGAGCGCATCTTCGTCGAGCGCGGCCGCGTCGTCGCCGTCAGGGTCAACGGCCATGAGATTGGCGTTTCCGCCGCGATCAGCACGGCGCCTGTCCACATCCTGCCACGTCTCGTCGAGGGTACGGACGAGCTCGATGAGCTCGGGCAGTTCCGCTACCGGCCGATGATTTTCGTCAACCTGCGCTTCGAGGGCCGCAACCTGCTGCCGGACACCATGCTGTGGGTGCCGGATCGTACCCAGCCCTTCTTCCGCGTCACCGAAGCGCCGTTCTCGATGCCCTGGCTCGCGCCGGAGGGGCGTACGCAACTGACCTTCGATATTGGCTGCGAGGTTGGCGACGCTCATTGGTCGATGTCGGACGAGGAGCTGGCGCGGACCTGCCTCGACGGGCTCTGCCGCATCTACCCGCATCTGCGAACCCGCTATATCGGCGCGGGCGGGATGCTGAAGACGCCCTTCGCCTATCCGGTCTATCTCTCCCGCTACGAACCGCGGCGGCAGGAGTTCGCGCGCGATACAGGCATCGCCGGCTTCTACAGCATCGGCCGCAACGGAGAGTTCGCCCATCTGTTGATGGAGGACATCTATTGGCGCACGCTGAAGCGCACGCAGCATGTCGCCGACTATGTCGGGCGGGATGTGTAGAGCCCGGTTGCCCTGTCTCTCTCCCATTCAGGGGCGCTGCGCCCCGTTCGTGTGGGTCATCACGGCGTAGAGCGAGGTCGTGCCGCAGATGAACAGGCGGTTGAGCTTGGGCCCGCCCCAGCAGAGATTGGCGACGATCTCGGGGATCGCGACCTTGCCGATCAGCGTACCATCCGGGTGATAGATGTGGACGCCATCGGCAGCGCTCGACCAGATCCGCCCCTCGATGTCGAGGCGGAAGCCGTCGAACAGCCCGTTCGTGCAGGTGGCGAAGATCTTCGAAGCACCGAGCGTCTTGCCGTCGGCACCGACCCCGAAGGCGCGGATATGGCGCGGACCGTTCTCGGGATCGTGGCTGGCCCCCGTATCGGCGATGTAGAGGACGCTCTCGTCCGGTGAGAAGGCGAGGCCGTTCGGCTTGACGAAATCGTCGGCGACGATGGCGATCTCGCCGCTATGTCCGTCGATCCGGTAGACGTGGCAGGCGCCGATCTCGCCTTCCGCCTTGTCGCCCTCATAGTCGCTGAGGATGCCGTAATCGGGGTCTGTGAACCAGATCGAGCCATCCGACTTCACCACCACGTCATTGGGCGAGTTCAGCCGCTTGCCGCCATAATGGCTCGCCAGCACCGTGATCGAGCCGTCGTGCTCGGTACGGGTCACTTGCCGGCCGCCATGCTCGCAGGTGACGAGCCGGCCCTCGCGGTCGACCGTGTTGCCGTTGGAGTTGCGCGCCGGCTGGCGGAAAACGCCGACCTGCCCGCTCAGCGCGTCGAAACGAAGCATCCGGTCATTGGGGATATCCGACCAGACCAGCGCGTTATGGGCGGGGAACCAGGCCGGCCCTTCCGACCAGCGCGCGCCCGTCCAGAGCCGCTCGATCCGGGCTGAGCCGGGGACGATACGATGAAAGCGCGGATCGAGAACCGAAACGCCTGTGCCGTCGAGCACGCCGAACATGAGTATCCTCCCGCAGATCTTTCCGGGAGCATCCACGGCGGCGGCGTCGGGGGCAATGTCCTACAGCGCAAGCCCCGCATCCCAATAGGGCGTAGCGCCGTAGAGATCGCCCAGATAGTCGACGAAGGCGCGAACCTTCTGCTCCATATGCCGCCGGCTTGGATAGACGGCATAGACCGCGACGCGCGAGCCGACCGCATAGGCAGGCAGGACACGCTGCAGGGCGCCTGACTTCAGTTCCGGCCCGACATCCCAGGTCGAGCGCAGGGCGATGCCGACGCCGGCGAGCAGCGCCTCGCGCACCACTTCGCTCGAATTGGTTCGCAGCGGCCCGTTGACCCGCACTGAGACCGGCCCTTCCGGGCCGTCGAGCCGCCAATGGTCGGCATTATGCGCGATCAGTGTGTGTTGCGAGAGTGCGGCGATGTCGATCGGTGTGCCATGAGCGGCGAGATAGCCCGGCGTCGCGCAGAGAACGCGATGATTCGGGGCGAGGCGCTTCGCTACCAGGCTCGAATCCTGCAGGTCGGCGATGCGGATCGCCAGATCGAAGCCTTCGCCCACGACATCGACGAAAGCGTCGCTCAGCACGAGCTCGACGGTGACCAGGGGATTGGTGTCGAGGAAGCGCTTGAGATGTGGTGCGATATGAAGCCGGCCGAAGGAGGTCGGAGCCGAGACGCGCAAGGTCCCACGCACCTGTCCGGCGCCGCTCGAAACCCAGGCCTCCGCCTCTTCGATCGAGGCGAGAATGGAGACGACGCGCTCGTAGAAGCCTTGTCCGGCCTCGGTCAGGGCGAGCTGTCGGGTGGTGCGTTGCAGCAGCCTGACTCCCAGCCGCTCCTCGAGGCGGCGGATGCGCTTCGAAACGACAGCCGGCGAGAGGTTGAGCTGCCGCCCCGCCGCCGACATGCCACGGGCGGTGACGACATGGGCGAAGACGTCGAGGTCGCCGAAACGATCCATGGCGGGGCCACCTTTTCCATTTTGGAAATAATGGCTGGCTTTCTCCATCCGCTGCAAGGGGCCTTGAATTGGTCTAGTCTGCAGCGCAATCAGTGGTGTCGGTTGTTCAGGTCGAGGAGGGAAGGAGATGAGCGCGATTGCTTTTCCGGCACCGGATGCCGGTATTCTCGCCCGCCGTGAAGCGATCGTCGCAGGCCTCGCGCGGCTGGTTCCGCCGCAGGCCCTGATCACCAGCGACGACGAGCGTCGCCCCTATGAGACAGATGCGCTCACCGCCTACCGGCGCTTGCCACTGGCGGTGGTCCTGCCCTCGACGACGCAGGAGGTTGCGGCCGTGCTGCGCTTCTGCCTGGAGCAGGGCGTGCCGGTGATACCGCGCGGCTCCGGCACCTCGCTGTCCGGCGGGGCGATCCCGCAGGAGGATGCCGTCGTGATCGGCGTCTCGAAGATGAACCGCATCCTCGAGATCGACTACGCCAATCGCATCGCCAAGGTGCAAGCTGGTGTCACCAATCTCGCCGTGACGGGCGCTGTCTCGGCCGAGGGCTTCTTCTACGCGCCGGACCCATCCTCCCAGCTCGCCTGCTCGATCGGCGGCAATATCGGCATGAACTCGGGCGGGGCGCATTGCCTGAAATACGGGGTCACCACGAACAACGTCCTCGGCGTCACCATGGTGATGCTCGACGGCAGCGTCGTCGAGATCGGTGGCGGCCATCTCGATTCGCCGGGCTATGACCTGCTCGGCCTGATCAACGGGTCGGAAGGCCAGCTCGGCATCGTCACCGAGGCGACGGTGCGCATCCTGCGGGCGGCCGAAGGAGCGCGCCCCGTGCTCTTCGGCTTCCCGAGCAGCGAGCAGGCGGGAGCGGCCGTTGCCGCCATCATCGGCGCCGGCATCATCCCGGTCGCGATGGAGTTCATGGACAAGCCGGCGATCGAGATCTGCGAGGCCTTCGCCAAGGCCGGCTATCCGATGGATTGCGGCGCGCTGCTGATCATCGAGGTCGAGGGCTCCGACGCCGAGATGGATGCCCAGCTCGCCCGCATCGTCGCCATCGCCCGCGAGCACGGCGTCACCACCGTCAAGGAATCGAAATCGGCGATGGAGGCGGCGGCGATCTGGAAGGGTCGCAAATCGGCCTTCGGGGCCACCGGGCGCATCGCCGACTACATCTGCATGGACGGCACCATCCCGACCGGCCAGCTGCCGCTCGTGCTGCGCCGCATGGACGAGATCGTGAAAAGCTATGGCCTGCGCGTCGCCAACGTGTTCCACGCCGGCGATGGCAATCTTCATCCGCTGATCCTCTACAACTGCAACGACCCGGTTGAGGCGCAGAAGGCAGAGGACGCCGGGATGGATATCCTCAAGCTCTGCGTCGAGGTCGGCGGCTGCCTGACGGGCGAGCACGGCGTCGGCATCGAGAAGCGCGACCTGATGACCTTCCAGTTCAACGAGGCCGATCTCGCCCAGCAGATGCGGGTGAGGGCGGTGTTCGATACGGGATGGCTGCTCAACCCGGCCAAGGTCTTCCCGCTGGAAGGGCGGATCGCGGCGTGATCGTCCATACTCCCACTACCGAGGCGCAGGCCTGCGCCGTCGTGAAATCCGTCGTCGACAACCGCGTGCCTCTCGTCCTGCGCGGCGGCGGCACACGTGAAGGCTTCGGCCGCCCGGCCCAGGTCGCGAGCACGCTCTCCAGCGCAGGCCTGACCGGCATCACGCTCTATGAGCCGGCCGAGATGGTCATCGCTGCCCGCGCCGGCACGCCGCTGCAGGTCGTGCAGGAGACGCTGGCCGAGCGCGGTCAGATGCTGCCCTTCGAGCCGATGGATCACCGTCCGCTCTTCGGCTCCGACGGCGCGCCGACCATCGGCGCCGTCGCCGCCTGCAACATTTCCGGCCCGCGCCGCATCAATGCCGGCGCGGCGCGCGATTCCCTGATCGGTGTCCGCATGGTCAATGGCCGCGGCGAGATGGTGAAGTCGGGCGGGCGGGTGATGAAGAACGTCACCGGGCTCGACCTCGTGAAGCTCGTCTGCGGCAGCTACGGCACGCTCGGCTTCCTGACCGAAGTCACTTTCCGCGTGCTGCCGAAGCCTGCGGAGATCACGACGCTGCAATGGCGCGGACTCTCCGACGCGGAGGGCGTGGCACTGCTGTCCAGCGCGCTGGGCTCACCTTTCGAGCCGATGGCAGCCGCGCATCTTCCCGCAGGACTGGCTGGCGAGGAGGCTCTGACTCTCCTGCGGCTGGAGAATTTTCCGGATTCCATCGAATACCGCTCCGGGGAACTCGCGCTGCTGCTCGGCGAATATGGCGTGCCCGACAAGCTGGAAGGCGAGCATAGCGCTGCGCTCTGGCGCCATATCCGCGATGCGGCCTTCTTCGCCGGGACGGGAGAGGCGGTCTGGCGCCTGTCGCTGAAGCCGACCGATGGTCCAAAGGCCGCCAGTGCCATCGGACGCACGCTGCCGGGCGCGCGCTGGTTTTACGATTGGGGCGGCGGGCTGGTCTGGCTGGCGGTTTCCGCCGACGGCAATGCCGGAGCTTCCGCGATCCGGGCGGCACTGAAGCCGCTCGGCGGTCATGCGACGCTGGTGCGGGCGCCGGATGCCGTGCGGGCCGTGGTCGACGTCTTTCAGCGTCTGTCCGAGCCGCTGATGCGCGTGACAGCCGGCATCAAGAAGAGCTTCGATCCGGCCGGCATCTTCGAGCCCGGCCGGATGTATGCGGGGATCTGATGCAGACCAACTTCACCCCCGAGCGCCTCGCCTCCGATCCGCGCATGCCGGCTTCGGAGAAGATCCTGCGCACCTGCGTGCATTGCGGCTTCTGCACCGCGACCTGCCCGACCTATCTGCTGCTCGGCGATGAGCTCGATTCTCCACGCGGGCGCATCTACCTGATCAAGGACATGCTGGAGACCGGCAAGCCCGCCACCGAAGAGGTGGTCAAGCATGTCGACCGTTGCCTCTCCTGTCTCTCCTGCATGACGACCTGCCCTTCGGGCGTGCATTACATGCACCTCGTCGACCATGCCCGCGCCCATATCGAGGAAACCTATACGCGCTCTTGGCATGACCGGCTGTTGCGCAAGGTGCTGGCAGCGATCCTGCCCTATCCGGGCCGGTTCCGCGCGGCGATGCTGGCGGCCCTCTTCGGAAAGCCGCTGGCGCCCGTCCTGGGCCTGCTCCCAGGTGTGGGGCAGCGGCTGAAGGCGATGGTGGCGCTGGCCCCTGCGCGCTTGCCGACGCGCTCGGCCATGGAAGGGCCGCGGAGCTTCCCGCCGCCAGCCGAACGCAAGAGCCGCGTCGCGCTGCTCTCCGGTTGCGCCCAGCCGGTTCTCGACCCGGCGATCAACGAGGCGACGATCCGCCTGCTCAACCGCCACGGCGTCGAGGTCGTGCTGCCGGAGGGCGAGGGCTGCTGCGGCGCGCTCGTCCACCATATGGGGCAGGAGCACGATGCCCTCGCTTTCGCCCGGCAGAACATCGACGCCTGGATGGCGGAGGTCGAAGGCGAGGGGCTCGACGCCATCCTGATCACCGCCTCGGGCTGCGGCACGACGATCAAGGATTACGGCTTCATGTTCCGCAACGAGCCCGCCTATGCCGAGAAGGCGGCGAAGGTCGCCGCTCTGGCGAAGGACGTCACCGAGTTCCTGGAGACGCTTGAGCTTTCGGCCGTGCGCGATGTCGCCATGCCGATCGCCTATCACTCCGCCTGCTCGATGCAGCACGGACAGCAGCTCAGGGACGGACCGAAGCGCCTGCTCTCGGGCGCCGGCTTCAAGGTCAAGGACGTGCCGGAGGGCCACATCTGCTGCGGCTCGGCCGGCGTCTACAACATCCTCCAGCCCGAGATCGCCGGTCGCCTGCGCGAGCGCAAGATCGGCAATATCGAGCGGACGAAGCCCATGCTGGTCGCGACAGGCAATATCGGCTGCATGACCCAGCTCGCGAAGGGCTTTGTAGACCGGGGTGCGACCACGCCCGTGGTGCACACGGCCGAGCTGCTGGACTGGGCGACCGGCGGCCCGCTGCCGGAGAAGCTGGCGCGGGCGGGGATCGAGGATCGGCCGTTGCGGCAGGAAAAGTTGGTGGCAGCCGAATAGAGGTCCTTCTCCCCTCGGGGGAGAAGGTGCCGGCAGGCGGATGAGGGCGGCTCGGCGCCTACATTCCCTCATCCGTCAGCGCTGCACGCTGCCACCTTCTCTCCCGAGGGGAGAAGGACGCGCTTGCTCCGAGCACCCCAGCAGTTTACCGAACGGCGATGTCCGTTATGACGGATGACACCGTCTGGCATCATACGACTCTGCACGACAATACGAAGCGAATTGCCATGTCCGCCGACAAATCCGCCCCTGCCAAGCTGAAAGCCCGCCAGCCGCGCGGCTTCGTCGATCGCGGCCCGGCTGATGTCGCGGCGACCGAGCGCATGCTGTCGGTCATTCGCGAGAGCTTCGCTGTCTACGGCTTCGACCCGGTCGAGACGCCTTTCGTCGAATACACCGATGCGCTCGGCAAATTCCTGCCCGATCAGGACCGGCCGAACGAAGGTGTCTTTTCCTTCCAGGACGATGACGAGCAGTGGCTCTCGCTGCGCTACGACCTGACGGCGCCACTCGCCCGCTACGTCGCAGAGAATTTCGACGCGCTGCCGAAACCCTATCGCAGCTATCGCGTCGGCTATGTCTTCCGCAACGAGAAGCCGGGTCCGGGGCGCTTCCGCCAGTTCATGCAGTTCGACGCCGATATCGTCGGCTCCGGCACCGTCGCGGGCGACGCCGAGATCTGCATGCTCGCCGCCGATACGATGGAAAAGCTCGGCATCAAGCGCGGCGACTATGTCGTGAAGGTCAACAATCGCAAGGTGCTCGATGGCGTGATGGATGCGGCCGGGATAGACCCTGCCGCGCGCCTCACCGTGCTGCGCGCCATCGACAAGGCCGACAAGTTCCCACTGGAAGAGGTCCGCAAGCTCCTCGGCGACGGGCGCAAGGACGAGAGCGGCGATTTCACCAAGGGCGCCGGCCTGTCCGGCGCACAGACGGACCGCATCATCCGCTATCTGGAACTCGGCCAGAAGCTCGCGGAACTGGGCAAGGCCAATGCCGAGAACAGCGAAGGCTCCGCCAAGCTCTCGGCCGAAGCACTGACCGATCTGCGCGGCCTTGTCGAAGATGCCGAGAATGGTCAGACTGGTATCGCGGAACTGGAGCAGATCCGCGAGCTGATCACCGCAGCCGGTTATCTCGGGCGGATCATCATCGACCCTTCCGTCGTCCGCGGCCTCGAATACTATACCGGCCCGGTCTACGAGGTGGAGCTGACCTTCCCGGTCACCAACGAGGACGGGCAGGTCGTGCGCTTCGGCTCGGTTGCCGGCGGCGGGCGCTATGACGGCCTCGTCGGCCGCTTCCGGCCCGAGCCCGTGCCGGCGACGGGCTTCTCGATCGGTGTCTCGCGGCTGTTCTCGGCGTTGAAGGCGGTGAAGTCGCCCATCGTCGACAGCAGGAACGAATTGCCGCTGGTCGTCGTCACGGCGATGGACAACAAGTCGCCCGAGTTCATGCCGGGCTATCAGGCGATGGTCTCGGCGCTGCGTCAGGCGAAGGATCCCGATGGTAAGCCGCTGCTGCGCGCCGATCTCTATCTCGGCTCCTCCGGCTTCAACGCGCAGATGAAATATGCCGACCGCCGCGGCGCCGTCTGCGCCGTCATTCAGGGCTCGTCGGAGCGCGAGGCCGGAACGGTCGTCATCAAGGACCTGATCCTCGGGGCCGAGCTCGCCGCCGCCAGCCGCGACGTCAAGGACTCCGCCGAGCACAAGGCCAAGCAGGCCGAAGCGCAGTTTGCGGTGCCGGTGGCGGAGCTGGTCGCGGGCGTGACGAAGGTGCTCGCGCGACACGCGTGAACACCTCTCCCTGAGGGGAGAGGAAAGACCGTTCACCCAATTCGCTCAAATCTGTCGAAAACCCCGGGTATCGCTGCTAGGACGACGCTCGCAACAGGACAGGACGACCCGTGCCCGCAAGCCGCGCCAGCATCGACACCGTGATCGCGCTCCTCGCGGGCGAGGGCTATGCGCGGGCCGAGCCCGCCATCCTCCAGCCCGCCGATGTCTTCCTCGATCTCTCGGGCGAGGATATCCGCCGACTGGTGCCTGAGGCCCGAATACACCATTCCCGTCGCGCTCGATCACATCGCTTCGGGCTCGACCGAGCCGGTGGCCTATGCCTATGCCGGCCCGGTCTTCCGCATGCGCGCCGGCGAGCCGGGCGAATTCCGCCAGGCCGGGCTCGAGTCCTTCGGCCGCGAGGATTTCACCGCCACCGATGCCGAGATCATGGCGCTGGCCCTGGAGGCCGTTGCGGCCCTCGGATTGAAGGCGCCGCGCATCGTCATGGGCGATGTCGCGCTGCTCGGCGCATTGCTCGATAGGCTCTCCGTGTCGCAGGGCGCACGGCGCCGGCTGGTGCGCGCCATCGTCCAGGGCAAAGGCACCGACGCCGTCGCCGCGCTCGATCCGCCGATGCCGGACGGCGAGGCGGCTCATGCCGGCCTGCTCAAGGCGCTGGAGGGGCAGGACCCGAAGGCTGCCCGCGCCTTCGTCGAAGATGTGCTTTCGATCGCCGGCATCTCGACGGTCGGCGGGCGCAGCGCCGCCGATATCGCCGAGCGCTTTCTGGCGCGGGCTGCCGAGCGCGAGAACCCGGTCAATGACGACGTCAAGGCGCTGCTCGGCCAGGTGCTGGCCGTCACCGGTGACCCCGATGCCGCTTCCGCCTCGCTGCGGGCGCTGGCTGATCAGGCCGCGCTCGATCTGAATCGCGAGCTCGACGCTTTCGACGAGCGCACCGGCTTCCTCGCCGCGCGCGGGGTCGATGTCGGTGCGATCCAGTTTTCCGCCGGCTTCGCCCGCAATCTCGACTACTACACCGGCTTCATCTTCGAGCTGCAAGATCCCGCTCGCGGCGACGGCAAGCCGGTGGCCGGCGGCGGGCGCTACGACAATCTGCTGGGCCGCCTCGGTGCCAAGCGCGCGATTGCCGCGGTCGGCGCCTCCCTCTGGCTCGATCGTCTGGCGGGAGAGGCCCCATGACTCAAGCGCCGCAGGCCAATTGCGCCCCTCTCGTCCTCGCCGTTCCCTCCAAGGGCCGGCTGCAGGAAAACGCCACCGCCTTCTTCGGCCGCGCCGGACTGAAATTCGTCAAGGCCAGCGGCGAGCGCGGCTATCGCGGCACGATCGCAGGCGTGGAGGGCGCGGAGGTCGCCTTCCTGTCGGCCTCCGAGATCGTGGCGCAGCTCGCTTCAGGCGCGGCCCATCTCGGCGTCACCGGAGAGGATCTGGTGCGCGAACAGCTCTCCGATGCCGATGCGGCGGTCGAGATGCTGACGCCGCTCGGCTTCGGCCACGCCAATGTCGTCGTCGCCGTGCCGCAGGCCTGGATCGACGTCCGCACCATGGCCGATCTCGAGGACGTCGCCTCGACCATGCGCGCCCGCCATGGCCGGAAGCTGCGCGTCGCCACCAAATATGTGAACCTGACCCGCCGCTTCTTCGCCGAGCACGGGCTGGCGGATTACCGCATCGTCGAGAGCCTCGGCGCAACGGAAGGCGCTCCCGCCGCCGGCACGGCCGAGATCGTCGTCGACATCACCACCACCGGCGCGACGCTCGCCGCGAATGCGCTCAAGGTGCTCGACGACGGCGTGATGCTCGCTTCGGAAGCGAATCTCGTCGCCTCGACGCGCGCACCCTGGGGCGACCGGGCCAGGGCTGCGGTCCGCACCATCCTCTCCCGCATCGCGGCCGAGGAAGAGGCGCGCACCATCCGCGAGATCCGTGCGAGGCTCGATCTCGACGCGACCTCCCTGGCGGCGTTGACGGAAGCCTTCGGAGCACGGCTGCCCTTCGGAGCTCCGGCGGCCGGCACGCCGCTGACGCTGCATTGCCCGGACAAGGCGGTTTTCGCGCTGGTCGAGGAGCTCGCCCGCAAGGGCGCGGACGACATCACCGTCACCGCGCCGACCTATGTCTTCCGCCGCGCGAACCGCTTACTGGAGCGACTCGACGCCCGCATCTGATGCATCGGGCCTTGCTCGGCTGTGCGCTTTCCTGCGCGGCAGCCTTGATCCTGAACCAATTGGCCTCTAGGCGTTTAACCATGAAGGGGTCCGTGGCGCTTCCGCGCGCGCGAATGCAGGTAAGATGACGATGATTCCACGCCTTGGCTTTGCGGCCGTTCTCGCCGCACTGGTTGCGCCGATGCTGGTTCCGGGAGAAGCCGCCGCGCAGCGCCGCCAGCAAATGCCCTCTCGCCAGGATCTGGGCGGCGGAAATACCCCGATCCCGATGCCGCAGCAGGAGAAGACTTTCCCGGTCGGCGCGAGCTGGAGCCTTGTCCAGCTCAACGGCAAGCCGGTCTCTGATCGCCGCGCTACGCTCCTGATCGATCAGAACCTGCGCGGCACCGGCTTCGGCGGTTGCAACACCTTCTCGGCCGCTGCTTACCCGCTGCGTCAGCAGAGCTTTGCGGTCGGGCCGATCGCGATCACCAAGCGCAGCTGTGACAAGGGCACGCTCGATTTCGAGCGCACTTTCCTCACCGCACTCCGCGCCACCCAGAAATGGGACCTGGTCAATGGCCGCCTCGTCCTGAAGGGCGGCGCCGGAGAGTTGGTGCTCAGCCGTTCGCTCTGAGCGTTTTTCCGAAGAACAGAATTTTGAGCGCCGGCCGCCCTCAGGCAGCCGGCGTTGTTGCTGTCGGGGTGGGAGTGAAGGTGCCGTCGGCATTCGGCTCCATCGTGACCACGGCATCGTGCATTTCGCGTAATGTCGCCCGGTGGCCGATCGAGACGATGCGGGTCTGCGGGAGCTCCCGGTCGATCGTCGCGTAGATTTCGCCCTCGAGCTTTTCGTCGAGCGAAGCGGTCGCCTCATCGAGGAAAAGCCAGTCCGGTTTGCTCAGCAGCGCGCGCGCAATCGCAAGCCGCTGCTGTTCGCCGCCGGAGAGCCGCTGTCCCCAGAGATCGATCTCGTCGAGCTTGTCAGCGAGATGGCCGAGCTTGACCTTGGTCATGGCGTAGCGGATCGCGGCGTCGTCATAGACCTCCTCGCGTTCCGGATAGGCGAGGGCGGCGCGCAGCGTGCCTTGTGGGAGGTAGGGGCGTTGCGGCAGCAGCATGATCCGCGCATCCGCCGGGATGCCGACCTTGCCGTTGCCGAAGGGCCAGATGCCGGCAATCGCGCGGAAGAGTGTCGACTTGCCCGAGCCCGAGGGGCCGATCAGCAGAGTCGAGCGCGTCTTGCCGAGGTCGAGGCGGTCGAGCCGGACGATCGGCTGGCCGTTTGGCAGCGCCAGCACCGCCTTGCCGACATGCAGGCCGCCATCGCGCGAATTCTCGCGGCTCAGCGCATCCTCGCTGATCGGGCCATGCTGCGCCTCGGCGACGGCCTTCTCGAAGGTCGTCAGACGGCCGATGGCGGCGAGGTACTGGGCGATCGAGGAGTAGCTGTTGATGATGAAGGAGAGGGCGGTCTGCACCCGGTCGAAGGCGCCGGCCACCTGCATCATGACGCCGAGTGTGATCGTGCCCGCGAAATAGTAGGGAGCGAGGATCATATAGGGCATCACTACGCTGATCTGATTATAGGACAGCGTGAAGGTGTTGAGCTTCAGCCGGCGCCAGACCAGCCGGTAGAAGTTCTCGACGATGGCGCGGAAGCGTTCGGCCAGATGCGCGCGCTCCGTCGGTTCGCCGACCATCAGCGCGATCTGCTCCGAATATTCACGCAGGCGCGCCAGAGAGAAGCGGAAATTCGCCTCGCGCTTCTCCTGTTCGAATTCGAGGCTGATCAAGGGCCGGCCGATCAGATGCGTCAACCAGGTCGCGACCGCTGCATAGAGGAAGGCGACCCAGAAGATGTAGCCGGGAATCGCGAATGAGGTTCCCGGGAAATTGAAGGCGACCGGGATGTTCCAGAGGATGATCGAGAACGAGACCAGCGTGGACACCTGAGAGAGCAGGGGAAGCGCGAAATTATAGGTCTGATTGACGAAGGAACGCGTGTCTTCCGCGATACGCTGGTCGGGGTTGTCGACGCTGCCGGCGAGCGCGATCCGGTAATGCGTGGCGTGGCTCAACCAGCGCTCGGTGTATTCCAGCGCCATGAACTGCCGCCAGCGGATCAGGATGGTGTAGTTCGCGAAGACCTCGATCAGGCCCGAGATCACCCAGATCGTCGCCCACAGGCAGAACACCCAGAAGAGCTGGTACCAGAATGCCGCTGCATCCTTGTTCTGCAGCGCGTCGTACATGTCGCGGTTGAAGAAGGAGAGGCGCAGCGTGATGCCGACCTGCGCCTGGTTCAGCACGATCAGGAAGACGAAGAGCGCCACGCCGAGCCGCCCGAGCCGGATCTTGTAGGGGCCGATCGGCCAAAGATTGGCGGTGGTGATCTCGTCGGATTCGAAGAAGGGCGAGGCGAGCCGGCCGATGCGCGCGATCACCGGCACGAAGGAGATGGCATAGATCAGCACGCCGAAGACGCCGACCGTGGTCGGCAGGCTCGTCGGCACGGTCGGAATGCTCAGCTCCGGGGGCCACCAGCCGAGCTGGGCGAGGAGCGCAGCCGCGCCGAACACCACATATTCGATGGCGAAGACGCCGGAGAAGATGCGCAGGAAGAAGGGCAGGCCCGGTGCGCGGAACGTCACGGCCGCGAGCAGCAGGCCGATGACGCCCATGCCGATGACGCCGCTCGCGCCGGCCGGCAGGCCTACGGCCAATGCGGCAGCCGCCATCAGGGCGGCGAGAATGCTCAACGGACGCATGGGCTGAAATCCTGGCGGGAAAGGGTCGGTGCCATGATTCGGACCATGTCCCAGCGCCGCGGGCCTTTCAATGGCGCCACGCCGAGATGAGCAAATTGTCATCAGCCGGACAGGCAGATGGAAGCGGTCGGGGCAGGGCGCGGAGGAGCATCGCTCCGCACCCTGCCTGGAGGATTACTCCGCCGCGACGATCTTGCCGGCTTCCCACTTGTATAGCGAGAAGCTCGGCGAGGTCAGGTCGCCGGTCTTGCCATAGGTCAGGGTGCCGATGGCGGTCTTGACCGGCAGACCGGAATGCAGCGCCTTGGCGGTGCCGGACGGGTCGCCTGCCTTGCCGGCCTTCTCGATAGCGGCCTTCAGCACCTCGACGGCGGCATAGGCGTTGAGCGTGAAGGCCTCGGGCGGAATGCCCTTTTCCTTCAGCGCCGCGACGGCAGAGGCCGAATCCGGGTTCTTCAGCGCGTCCGTGGCGTTGGTGAAGAGCGTGCCGGTGGCGCTGTCGCCACCGATCGCTGCGAACTCCGTGTTGGAGAGGCCTTCGCCGCCGATGATCGTCGCCTTGACGTTGGCATCCGCGAGCTGGCGGGCGAGCAGGCCGCCCTCGGGGTGATAGCCGCCGAAATAGATCACCTCGGCGCCGGCGGACTTCAGACGGGTGATGACGGCGGAGAGATCCTTCTCGCCCGGCGTCAGCGTCAGATAGGCCACCTCCTTGATCCCGCCGGCATTGATGCCCTTCTGGAAGTTGTCGGCGAGGCCTTTGCCGTAGGTGCCCTTGTCGTGGACGATGGCGATCTTCTTGCCCTTCAGATTCTTCACCGCATAGGCGGCGGCGACCTCGGCCTGCTGGTCGTCACGGCCGCAGGTGCGGAACACATTGGTAAGGCCGCGCGTGGTCAGCGCCGGCGAGGTCGCGGTCGGGGTCACCATGAGCACACCGCTCTCGGCAAGCGCATCCGAGGTCGCCATGGCGACGCCGGAGGTCACCGGGCCGACGACGAATTTCACCTTGTCGCCGACGAGCAGGTTGGCGGCCGAGACTCCCTGCTTCGGGTCGCCGGCGTCGTCTGCCAGCTTCAGGACGAGCTTCTCGCCGAGGACGCCACCGTTCTTGTTGATGACGTCGACGGCGGTCTGGGCGCCGTTCTTGACCTGCTCGCCATACGCGGCGACGGGGCCGGTCAGCGGCGCGATCAGTCCGATGGTGATGTCGGCGCGAGCAATCTGCGAGGCGAGTATCATGGCCGCGAAAGCGGCCGTCCCAAGCAGTTTCGAGGTATTCATCGTCCTCTCCCTGGAGCTGCACTTCTGGCGTGCGACCCGGGCCCGGATCGCTTGCCGCTTGTATAGGCGAGGGCGTGCTTTCACGACAGTGCCCGCATTTTCATCACCCCCGGCAACAGATGCATGGCAGTGATATTTCCTTGAAAACGAAGAAGGCCCGGCTTGCGCCGGGCCTTCCAGGTGTTCTCGCTGGGAGCGATGGATCAGAAGTCCATGCCGCCGCTGAAACCGGGCTTGCCCGGTTTCAGCATTCAGACGCCTCGGGCGCCTGGACTTCTTCAGAAGTCCATGCCGCCCATGCCGCCGCCGCCCATCGGGGGCATCGGGGCTTCCTTCTTCGGCAGGTCGGCGACCATCGCCTCGGTGGTGATCAGCAGGCCCGCGATCGATGCAGCGTCCTGGATCGCCGTGCGCACGACCTTGGTCGGGTCGATGATGCCGGCCTTGACCAGATCGCCATACTCGCCGGTCTGGGCGTTGTAGCCGTAGGAGTAATCCTTCGACTCGAGCAGCTTGCCGATCACGACCGCGCCGTCATCGCCGGCGTTGTCGACGATCTGACGGGCCGGAGCGGCGATCGCCTTGCGGACGATCTCGACGCCGGTCTTCTGGTCGTCATTGGCAGTCTTGATCGACTTGACCGAGTTCAGGGCGCGCAGCAGGGCGACGCCGCCGCCCGGCAGGATGCCTTCTTCCACCGCAGCGCGGGTGGCGTTCAGGGCATCGTCAACGCGGTCCTTCTTCTCCTTGACCTCGACCTCGGTCGCGCCGCCGACGCGGATGACCGCGACGCCGCCGGCGAGCTT
>JARYGW010000169.1:0-12162 GCA_033792295.1 Allobosea sp. | reverse complement strand
CCGGCAGGCGCGAAGAGGGTTTCGCCTTCATCGCTTTCACCGATCGAGGGACGCGTCCTGCACCATCCATTTGACGAGCTCACCGAAATTCAGGCCCGCATGGGCAGCCAGTTCGGGCACCAGGCTGGTTTCGGTCATCCCGGGCTGCGTATTGACTTCCAGCCAGACGAGCGTGTCGGTCTCGTCGTCGTAGCGGAAATCAGATCGGCTGACGCCCCGGCATCCGATTGCTTGATGCGCCGTTAACGCACACTCTTCGATCTGCTGGTAAATTTTCGGTAAAATTTGAGCAGGACAGATGTGGATCGAGCCGCCTTTCGCGTACTTCGCGTCGTAGTCGTAAAATTCGCCGGTTGCGGCTTGTATTTCGGTCACACCGAGAGCCCGGTCGCCCATCACGGCGCAGGTCAATTCGCGACCGGCGATGAAGGTCTCGGCGAGCAGCATCTCGCCGCAAGGCCAGTCCGGCCGGGCGATCTCCTGCGGCGGGTGCTCCCGCCCCTTCTTCACGATCACGACGCCGACGGAGGAGCCCTCGTCGATCGGCTTCAGCACATAGGGCGGCGGCAGCGCATGGCTCTTCGCGGCGGCGAAACGCGAGACGTTGAGGCCGTGCGCGACGGGCACGCCGGCTGCCTTCACCACCGTCTTCGCCCGGTCCTTGCGGATCGCCAGCGCCGAGGCCAGCACGCCGGAATGGGTGTAGGGAATGCGCAGGATCTCGAGGACGCCCTGGATCGTCCCGTCCTCGCCGAAGCGGCCATGCAGCGCGTTGAAGGCGACATCCGGCCTCAGTTTCGCGAGAACTTCGGCGACGTCGCGCTGCACATCGACGCGGGTGACGCGGTAGCCCTGCCCTTCCAGGGCACGCGCGCAGGCCGCACCGCTGTTGAGGCTGACCTCCCGCTCGACGGACCATCCCCCCATCAACACTGCGACGTGTTTGCTCATGCCGGCCCTCGTTCGACGTGTTCGGCGAACCTCGCCGGAGATGGTTAACAGCTCGTTAACCATCCGCCCTCAGGCGTTAACACCTTCGAAATCAGCCGATTTTGGCGAGCAGCCGCCGCAGTTCCATGCGCTCGTCCGGCGACAACGCGCTCACCAGCCGCTCCTCGGTCGCGACATGCGAAACGACGATTCGCTCCGCCAGCGCAAACCCGGTTTCCGTGAGGACGACGCGCAGGGCCCGGCGGTCCTCCGGATCGGCAAGCCGCTCGATCAGCCCGCGCTTCTGCAGGCGGTCGAGCCGGTTGGTCATCGCCGAGGTCGAGATCATCATGTCCTGCGCCAGCTCGGACGGCGACAGCGCACTGCCCCTGCCCTGCCGGCGCAAGGTCAGCAGCACATCGAAGCCGGCGAAGTCGAGATCGTCCGCCGTCAGATTGGTCCCAACCCCATCGCGCACCCGGGCCGCCGCCCGCAACAGCTCGCCGCAGACGGCCATGACACCTGGATCGATGTCCGGCCGCTCCTGCCGCCATTGCACCAGGATAGAATCCATCGCCCCGCCCTGACTGGCGCGGCGGTCTTTACTCGGTCCCATCTCACTCCCAATCATTCGATATCAAATAATTCGATATCGAAATATATTATATCGAATGATCTTACTGCTCGGGATTCGCGATGCCAAGCTTTCAGCAGCCCGAGCCATCACCCTCCTCCCAATCCGGGCGATCGCCATGTCGTTCAAACCGAACACCACCCTTTTGATGACGATCCTCGTGCCCTGCCTCTGGGGCTCGACCTATATCGCCTTCACCCAGACATTGCCGGTGGATCATCCGCTGCTCGTCGGCGCACTCAGGGCGCTGCCGGCCGGCCTCCTGCTGATGGTGCTCGGCCCTGGCCTGCCGCCCCGCGACAAGCTCGTCCCGCTCACCGTGCTCGGTCTCGCCAATATCGGGCTGTTCTTCGCGCTGCTCTTCGTCAGCGCCGCGCGGCTGCCCGGCGGGCTCGCGGCCACAGTCAGCTCGACGCAGCCTCTGATCGTCGGCCTGCTGGCCTGGCCGCTGCTCGGTCGGCGCCCGGGCCGCGGCCAGATCCTCGCCGCGCTCGCAGGTCTCGTCGGCGTGGCGCTGTTGGTGCTCGACCCATATGCGAGCCCCGATGCCATCAGGTTCGTCGCCGGCCTCGCCAGCGCCGCCTCGATGGCGACCGGAACCGTGCTGATCGAGCGCTGGGGCAGGATGGGCTCAGCCCTGGCGCTGGCCGCCTGGCAGCTCACGCTGGGCGGCCTGATCCTGCTGCCGGTCGCGCTGCTGGTCGAGGGAGTGCCCCCCGCTCCCAGCGCCCTTAACGGATTCGGGCTCGGCTATCTCGTGCTGATCGGAACCGCCCTCACCTATTGGCTCTGGGTCAGGGGCGTCACCACGCTGGGCTCCAGCGTCGCCTTCGTCGGCCTGCTCAGCCCGACCGTCGCCACGATTCTCGGCGCTGTCCTGCTCGGCCAATGGCTCGGTGGCATCCAGCTCCTCGGCATCGCCGTCATCCTGGGCTCGACGGTCGCCGGCATGCTGTTCTCTTGCCGGGCAGCGGCCCCAGCCTTGGCTAGGCCGCAACCCCAAGCCGCTTGATCTCCCACTGCAGCTCGAAGCCGGAGTTCGCCTTGACCCGGCGGCGAACCTCCTCGCCGAGCCCCTCGACATCGGCGGCCGTCGCGCCGCCCGTGTTGATCAGGAAGTTGCAGTGCATCTCCGAGACCTGTGCTCCGCCGACACGCAGGCCACGGCAGCCGGCCGCATCGATCAGCTGCCAGGCCTTGCCGCCTTCCGGATTCTTGAAGGTCGAGCCCCCGGTGCGCTCCTTGATCGGCTGTGCCGCCTCGCGCGCCTGGGTCACCCGGTCCATCTCGGCCTGAATAGCGGCCTGCTCGCCCGGCCGCCCCTGGAACAGGGCGGAGGTGAAGATGATCTCGCGGGTCGATTCGGCACTGTTGCGATAGGTGAAGCCCATCTGCTCATGGGAGAGCGTGACGAGCTCGCCCTTGCGGGTGACGCCGCGGGCCTCGACCAGCACATCGGTGGTCTCGCCGCCATGGGCGCCGGCATTCATGCGCAGAGCTCCGCCGATCGAACCGGGAATGCCGCGATAGAAGGCGAGCCCGTCGAGCGAAGCATCGGCTGCTGCGCGAGCCACCTTGACGTCCGGCACGGCCGTTCCCGCCCGCAGCCGATCACCCGGCTCACGGCTGATCTCGGCGAAGCCCTTGCCACCGAGGCGGATGACGAGGCCCGGAATGCCGCCGTCGCGCACGATCAGGTTCGAGCCGAGGCCGACCACCGTGACCGGAATCTCGGCCGGCAATCTCGAGAGCAGATACGCGAGGTCTTCCTCGTCCGCCGGCGTGAACAGGAGCTGAGCCGGCCCGCCGACACGGAACCAGGTCAGGGCCGAGAGATCCTGATTGGCGAGGAGCCGCCCGCGCAGGTCGGGCGCAGCGGCACGGATGTCGGAGGAGAAGTCTGCGAAGGGCATGGCGTCGCTTTAGTACATGAAGACCGGGGACGGAACAGGCCGTCACGCTCCGGGTCAAGCCCGAGCATGACGGCGCAATTGCGGCGAACTCGGCCTCACTTCTCCAGCGCTGCCAGTTCTCCCGGTAGCGCGTAGGCCCATTGCGTGATGTTGCCGGCGCCAAGGCAGACGACATAGTCGCCCGGCCCGGCCAGCTCCGCCACCATGCCGGCGAGCTTGTCGGAGCTCTCCAGCGGCAGCGCATGGCGATGGCCGCGGGCCTTGATCCCGGCGACGAGCGAATCGCGATCGGCGCCAGCGATCGGCGCCTCGCCAGCCGCGTAGGTGTCGGCCACGATCACGGTGTCGGCATCGTTGAAGCAGGCGGCAAAATCGTCGAACAAACTCGAGAGCCGGGTATAGCGATGCGGCTGAACCACCGCGATGACCTTGCCCTTGGTCGAAGCGCGCGCCGCCTTGAGCACGGCGGTGATCTCCACCGGGTGATGGCCGTAATCGTCGAAGATCAGCGCGCCGTTCCACTCGCCGGTCTTGGTGAAGCGGCGCTTCACGCCACCGAAGCCGGCCAGTGCTTCACGGATGCGCTCGACTGGAATGCCGAGGTCGTATGCGACCGCGATGGCTGCGGTCGCGTTCAGCGCATTGTGATGGCCCGGCATGGGCATGACGAGATCGCGGATCACCTCGTCGCGGCCGTTCTTGCGATCGCGGATCAGCAGCGTGAAGCGCGCCTGCCCGCCGGAGAGGTCGATGTCGAGCAGCCGGAAATCGGCTTGTGGGTTCTCACCATAGGTGATGACGCGCCGGTCGGTGATCTGGCCGACGAGGCCCTGCACGGTCGGATGATCGATGCACATCACCGCGAAACCGTAGAAGGGCAGGTTCTCGACGAAGGAGCGGAAGGCGCCCTTGATCGCATCGAATGTGCCGAAATGGTCGAGATGCTCGGGGTCGATATTGGTGACGATCGCCACGTCGGCCGGCAGCTTCAGGAAGGTGCCGTCGGACTCGTCGGCCTCGACCACCATCCAGTCGCTCTCGCCCATGCGGGCATTGGTGCCGTAGGCGTTGATGATGCCGCCGTTGATCACGGTCGGGTCGAGCCCGCCCTTCTCCAACAGCGTCGCGACGAGCGAGGTCGTGGTCGTCTTGCCATGGGTGCCGGCGATAGCGACGCAGCTCTTCAGTCGCATCAGCTCGGCCAGCATCTCGGCCCGACGCACCACCGGCAGGCGCATCTCGCGCGCGGCCGCCAATTCGGGATTGTCGCGCTTGATCGCGGTCGAAACCACGACGACTTCTGCCTCGCCGAGGTTCTCCGCCTTGTGGCCGACGAAGGTGGTGATGCCCTTCTCAGCCAGGCGCTTCACGTTGGCGCCGTCGGCGGCGTCCGAGCCCTGCACCTTGTAGCCGAGATTGTGCAGCACCTCGGCGATGCCGGACATGCCGATGCCGCCGATGCCGATGAAATGGATGGGGCCGAGCTTCGGCGGCAGCTTCATGGTCCTGCGTGTCCTGTCAGTTCTGTGAATGGGCCGTCGCGATCACGAGATCGGCGAGGCGGTCGGCAGCGTCGGGGATACCGGCGCTCTTCGCGTTTGCCGCCATGGTCGTCAAGTGCGCCGGCTGCGCAATGAGCTGCGACAATTCGCTGGCGAGGCGTCGCGGGGTGAATTCCGGCTGCAGGATCCGCAGCGCCCCGCCCGCCTTTTCGAGGAAATCGGCATTCGCCGCCTGGTCCTGGTCGAGAGAGCCGGGCAGCGGCACGAGGATCGCCGGTCGGCCGATCACGGTCAGCTCAGCGAGGGTCGAGGCGCCGGAGCGGGCGATGATGAGATGCGCCGCCGCCATCTGCGCCGGCAGGTCCTTGAAGAAGGGCGAGACCGTCGCGCGGATACCGAGCTTCGCGTAGATGCCGCGCACGCGCTCGTCGTCCTCCGCCCGCGCCTGCTGGACGATGGAGAGGTGCGCGCGTTCGGCCTCGCTCAGCAGCTGGATCGCTGGCGGCACGATGTCGGCCATCACCCGTGCGCCCTGGCTGCCACCGAAGATGAGCAGCCGGATCTTGCCTTCCCCCGGCCATTCATAGTCGCGATCCGCGACCTCCAGCACAGCCGGGCGCACGGGATTGCCGACATGGCGGCATTTCGCCTTGAGCGCCTCGGCGATGCCGCCGACCTGCGCGAAGCCCGTGGCGATGACGGTCGCCCGTCCGGCGAGAAAGCGATTGGCCCGGCCCATCACGGCGTTCTGCTCGTGGATCACCGTCTTCACGCCCGCAAGCGAGGCGCCGAGTACCGGCGGCACGGTCGGGTAGCCGCCGAAACCGACGACGACGTCGGGCTTGAGCTTGCCGACGATCCGGCGCGCCGCGAAGGTGCCCCTGGCGAGCTTGACCAGCGCTCCGGCCATCTTGAGCGGCGAGCGGCCGGACGGTGTCGCCGCCGGCACCGCATGGACGGCCTCGGCCGGGAAATTGCCGGCGAATTCGGCGGCCCGCGTATCGGTCATCAGCACGACGCGCATGCCGCGGGCATGAAGCGCGTGGCTCAGCGCTTCGGCGGGGAAGAGATGGCCGCCGGTCCCGCCGGCGGCCAGCATGACGAGCTTGTTCGCGGGCATTTCAGCGCCCGTAGGAGCCGAACTCGGCCGAGCGTGGCCGGCGCCGCGTCAGCGCGAGCAGGAAGCCGGTGCCCACCGCCAGCGAGAGCAGCGACGAACCACCATAGGAGATGAAGGGCAGCGTCATGCCCTTGGCCGGCATCATGTGCAGGTTGACCATCATGTTGATCGCCGCCTGGATGCCAAAGAGCAGCGCCAGACCCGTCACCGCGAGCCGCGTGAACGGATCCTCGGATTTCTGTGCCACGAACAGAGACCGGATCACGATGATCGCGAAGAGCAGCACCAGGATCATGCAGACGATGACGCCGAACTCCTCGGCGGTGACGGCGAAGATGAAGTCGGTATGCGCGTCAGGGAGGATGCGCTTCACCGTCCCCTCGCCCGGGCCCTTCCCGAGCCAGCCGCCCTGCGCGAAGCTTTCGAGCGCGGTATCGACCTGGAAGGTGTCGCCCGAGCCCTTGTCCATGAAGCGCTCGATGCGGGCGCGCACATGCGGCACGAGCTCATAGGCGATGAAGATGCCGGTGGCGCCGATGCCGCCGAGCCCGATCACCCAGAACCAGTGCAGGCCGGCCACGAAGAACAGCCCGGCCCAGACCAGGCTGATCAGCATGGTCTGGCCGAAATCCGGCTGCAGCACCAGCGGCACGATCGAGACCGGCAGAATGAGCAAGGCGAGGATCGTGCCCGGCAGGTCCGGCCGGCGCGTGCCTTCGGCGAAGGCCCAGGCCGCGAGCACGACGAAGGCCGGCTTCAGGAACTCGGAGGGCTGCACCGAGCCGAGGATGCTGAGCGTCAGCCAGCGCCTGGCCCCCTTGACCTCGACGCCGAAGAACAGCGTCGCCACCACCATGGCGAGCGAGATCACATAGAGGATGAGCGCGGCACGGCGCACCTGGCGCGGCGTCATGAAGGACACGCCGAGGAAGATCACGATGGCGCCGGCCAGATAGGCTGCCTGCCGGTTGACGAAATGGAAGGTCGAGAGGCCCAGCCGCTCCGCCACCGGCGGCCCGCCGGCCATCAGCAGCACCACGCCCGAGACCATCAGCGCAATCAGCGCGGCAAGGATCAGGCGATCGATCGACCACCACCAGCGGCCGCTGAGGGAAGGTTCGGCGCGGGAGACCATAACAGCGCGTCCTATCGACAAATTCCGCGCGGGCGAACCGCGCTTCGTGGCGAATCACTCTGTCAATGAATGGTTAACCGATTGATTCCGATGCGGCGGATTGCACAGACTGGTCGCCGCGAGCCGCAGCCCCGTCAGCCGACGGTGACGGCCGCCGCGAAGATATGGGCGATGCCGGCAAGCCGCTCCGCATAGGCCTGGCAGCTCGGCGGCATGCCCGTCTTCGCTCCGGCGGCGGCGAACATCAATCCGGCGATCCAGCCCTCGGCCGTGACGGAGGCGCGGGACAACGAGACCTCGCCGCGGGCTTCGGCCTCCTGAAGCAGTCGCCGCGCAAGGGAGACGAAAATCCCCTCGAAGGCCTGCAGCTCGCGGGTCGCGATGGTGTTCATCACGGCCTTCAGCTCGGCAAGATGCTCCCCTGTGCCGAAGCTCGCATAGGCCTGTCCGTGGTGGGCCTCGACAAGGGCGGCGAGCCGCTCCGGAAAAGGCCCCGGCATCGCGACGGCCTCACGGCAACGTGCCTCGACGCGGCGCGCGAGCAGGTTCAACATCGCTCGAAAGACGTCGTCCTTGCCCTTGAAATGCAGGTAGAGCGTCGCCTTGGCGAGCCCGGCCTCTCTGGCGATGTCGTCCATCGAGCTGCGCTTGTAGCCGTAGCGGGCGAAAAGCCGCAGCGCCGCATCGGCGATCTGGTCGATGCGGGCGTCCTCGGGAGAAGGATCACTGGAACTTTCGCTTCGGTCCGACATTGCTGCTTTGCAGTCTTGACAAAATCCAAACTGCGCGCGACCATCCTATCTAGACTTAAATCATCTAATTAGTCCAGTCGCGCGACCCAGGGCTACGGATTCATCGCCCGCCATCTGATATGTCAGATCGGGACATCGAGGGCGAGCCCTCGATCCGCACCATGGTGCCGCGCTGCGCCTTGCCAGCATCGGAGGCAACCATGGTCTCTCTCAAAGTGAATGGGGCGACGCATACCGTCGACGTCGACGACGACACGCCCCTGCTCTGGGCCATTCGCGACAACATCGGCCTCACCGGCACCAAGTTCGGCTGTGGCGTCGCTCAATGTGGCGCCTGCACCGTCTTCATCGACGGTCAAGCCGTGCGCTCCTGCGTCACCCCGGTCTCGGCGGTCGGTACCAGCGAGATCACCACCATCGAGGGCCTCGCCGGCAAGGAGGCGGATGCCGTCCAGGCCGCCTGGATCGCCCGCGACGTGCCGCAATGCGGCTATTGCCAGTCCGGCCAGGTGATGAGCGCCATCGCCCTGCTCAAGGAGAACCGGAAGCCGACTGACCGCGACATCGATCTCGCGATGAACGGCAACATCTGCCGCTGCGCCACTTATGTCCGCATCCGCGCCGCGATCCATGACGCAGCCCGCGCGTTGGAGATCTGAGCCATGACTGCACATGATCCCAAACTCTCCCGCCGCTCGCTGCTGGCCGGCGCCGGCGCTCTTGTCATCGGCTTTCACCTGCCGCGTGGCGCGAAGGCGCAATCCGGCGCCGGCGCGGCCTACCGGCCCGGCGGCAATGCCACTTTCGCGCCCAACGCCTTCATACGCGTCGCGCCCGACTCCACCGTGACCGTGCTGATCAAGCATATCGAGATGGGACAGGGGCCCTTCACCGGCCTCGCCACGCTTGCGGCGGAGGAGATGGACGCCGCCTGGAACCAGATGCGGGCCGAGCACGCCCCGGCCGACGTCAAGCTCTATGCCAATCTCGCCTTCGGCGTGCAGGGCACCGGCGGCTCGACCGCCATCGCCAATAGCTGGGAGCAGATGCGCAAGGCCGGTGCCGCCGCCCGCATGATGCTGGTGCAGGCAGCGGCCGATAACTGGAAGGTCCCGGCCTCCGAAATCAAGGTCGAGGAAGGTGTGATCAGCCACGCTTCCGGTCGCAAAGGGTCCTTCGGCGAGTTCGCAGAAGCGGCCTCGAAACTGGCGGTGCCCGAGAACCCGCCCCTGAAGCCGGCTTCGGGCTACAGGCTGATCGGCAAGGAGGGCGCGACCAAGCGGCTCGACAGTGCCGACAAGTCACGCGGCAAGGCGCAGTTCACCATCGATATCCATGCGCCCGACATGCTGACGGTCGTCATCGCCCGCTCGCCGCGCTTCGGCGGCAAGGTCGCGAGCTTCGACGCGGCCGAGGCGCTCAAGGTCAAAGGCGTCGTCGACGTAAAGTCGATCGGCTACGGCGTCGCGGTCTATGCCAACGGCATGTGGCCGGCTCTCAAGGGGCGCGAGGCGCTGAAGGTGACCTGGGACGATAGCGCCGCGGAAAAACGCGGCAGTCCCGAGCTGATCGCCGAGTACCGCAGGCTGGTCCGGCAGCCCGGCACGGTCGCCGGCAGCCACGGCGACGCCGAGGCGGCGCTCGGCAAGGCGGATCGCGTCATCGAGGCGGAGTTCGTCTTTCCCTATCTGGCGCATGCGCCGATGGAGCCTTTGGACGGCTATCTCGAATGGGACGGGCAGACCGCCCATGCCCGTTTCGGCAGCCAGTTCCAGACGACGGAACACCAGACGATCGCGAAGATTCTCGGCCTGCCGCCGGAGAAGGTCACGCTGGAGACGATGTTCGCCGGCGGCAGCTTCGGCCGGCGTGCCCAGGTCAGCCAGCATCTGGCAGCCGAACTTGCTACAGTCGCCAAGACCATCGGCCCCAAACGCCCGGTCAAGATCGTCTGGACCCGCGAGGACGATCTGACCGGTGGCTACTATCGCCCGCTCTTCGTTCACCGCTTCCGGGGCGCCGTGAAGGACGGCAAGATTGCGGCCTGGTCGAGCACGCTGGTCGGCCAGTCCTTCTTCCTCGGAACGCCTTTCGAGGCGATGGTCGTCAAGAACGGCATCGACGCGACGTCGGTCGAGGGCGCCAACGAAATCTTCTACGAGGTACCCGACTTTCGCTGCGACGTTCACAACCCGACGGTCGGCGTGCCGACCCTCTGGTGGCGCTCGGTCGGCCACACCCACACCGGCTATGCCGTCGAATGCTTCGTGGACGAACTGCTGCAGGCGGCCGGGCAGGATGCGGTCCAGGGCAGGCTTGCCTTGATGGGCGACAAGCATCCGCGCGCCGCCGGCGTGCTCAAGGCGGTCGCTGATCTGGCCGGCTGGAAGGGCCCCGGGCCGGTCGACGGGCGCGCCCGCGGCGTGGCGGTGGTCGAGAGCTTCGGCTCCTTCGTTGCCCAGATCGCCGAGGTCTCGATGGGGCCGGAGGGCGAGCCCAAGGTCCACAAGGTCTGGTGCGCGGTCGATTGCGGCGTCGCCGTGAATCCGGACATCATCCGCGCGCAGGTCGAGGGCGGCATCGGCTTCGGCCTCGGCCATGCCCTCTACGGCCAGATCACGCTCGATGGCGGCCGGCCGGTCCAGACCAACTTCCACGAGTATCGCTCGCTGCGCATCAACGAGATGCCGGAGGTCGAGGTCCGGATCATCGCCTCGACCGAGAAGCCGAGCGGCATCGGCGAGCCCGGCGTGCCGCCGATCGGCCCCGCCGTGGCCAATGCGCTGGCCGCGCTCGGCCATGGCCGGCCGCGCCAGTTGCCCATGCAGGGAGGCACCGTCTGATGAGCCGCAACCTGATCCTCGCGGCTGCCGCGGCACTCGTGGTCTGCGTCACCGGCAGCGCGCTCACATTGGCGCAGAACGCCGCCCACCCCGGCGGCACCGGCCTGCGCCCGGCGTCGAGCTTCGCCGCGATCGCCAACCAGCGCGACCGCTCGGTCGCGCTCTTCACCGAGATGGGCAAGGTCTTCCAGCATCCGCGCTGCATGAACTGCCACCCGGC
The DNA here is from genome assembly GCA_033792295.1 of Allobosea sp. GTDB lineage: Bacteria > Pseudomonadota > Alphaproteobacteria > Rhizobiales > Beijerinckiaceae > Allobosea. Next base: position 1,113 of record JARYGW010000169.1, on the reverse strand, counting down.
GACCGAGCGGCCGCGTCAGGGCGACATCCGTAAGCTGCACGAGCCGATCGTCGTCCGCGGCAAGGACGGACACGGCGCGCCTGGCCTCCACTGTGCGACCTGCCACGGCAAGGAGAATTTCGACCCCGCCCGCATCCCCGGCAACGAACATTGGGCTTTGGCGCCGGCCTCCATGGCCTGGGAAGGCAAGAGCCTTGCGCAGATCTGCGAGCAGTTGAAGGATCGGAACCGCAACGGCAGCCGCGACATCCCTGCGCTGATCAAGCACGTAACCAGCGACAGCCTCGTGCTCTGGGGCTGGAAGCCCGGCAGGGGTCGGGAGCCGGCGCCGGGGACCCCTGCTGAATTCGGCGAACTGATGCAGGCCTGGGCAGACAGCGGCGCGGCCTGCCCGGCCTCCTGAGCGGCACGCTATCCCTAGGGGCGGTCCGAGGCTCTGGCCGCCCCGAAAGGCACGAATCCGGGCAGCGCCGCCACCAGCTTGCGGAAGGTGTCGCCGCGCACTTCGAAATTCGGGAACTGGTCGAAGGAGGCGCAGGCCGGCGAGAGCAGCACAGCGATCTCGCCCTCGCCCGGCTGTGCCAGCGCATCGCGCGTCGCATCCGCCACCGCCTTGTCGAGCGTGACGCTGCGCTCATAGGCGACGCGGCCGTCAGCGTCGAAGGTCGCCGCGAAGAGGTCGCTCGCCGCGCCGATCAGGTAGGCCCGGGCGATGTTCGGGAAATAGCGGCGCAGCGATTCGATACCCCCCTCCTTGGCCTTGCCACCAAGGATCCAGAAGATGTCGCGGAAGGAGGTCAGCGCCTTCTCGGTCGAATCCGCATTGGTCGCCTTGGAATCGTTGATGAAGACGACACGGCCGATCCGGCCGAGTTCCTCCATGCGGTGGGCCAGCCCCGGATAGCTCCGGAAGCCGGCGGCGATCTCGGCATCGCTCAGGCCCAGCGCCGCGCAGGCGGCGAAGGCGGCGGCGGCGTTCTGGGCATTGTGCGAGCCACGCAACGAGCCGATTCCGGCGAGGCTGGCGACGACGCGCCGTTTGCCGCCCTCCGCCACGACGATCAGCGTCTCGCGCCGCCCCTCATGCTCGACGACCTCGGCGAAGACGCCTTC
>JARYGW010000168.1:0-12168 GCA_033792295.1 Allobosea sp. | reverse complement strand
TCTTCGGCTCGGCCAGATAGGTCAGCGGCGGCAATTCGAAGGAATCGCGATCGAGGAAGGAGGGCTGCGCCTCGCGCTGCATGCGCTTGCCCGGCTTAGGGGCCGGCGCCGGCGCCGTCACGCGTGGCGCGTTCAGATCGCGCAGATCCTGGGCCTCGTCGGTCTCGAAAGGCGGATCGTCGTCGAAATCACGCGTTGCCGGAACGCGGGCGCCGGGCAGCGGCTCGGGATCGAAATTCGGCAGGGACTGGCGCGAGGCCGGGCCGGCACCGAATTGCGGTTCACGGCGAACGCGGCCGGCAGGCACCTGCGGCGCCACACCTGTGTCGACGGCAGGTTCCGGCGGATGCGGCAGGCGGCGCAGGATCGCGGCACGCAACGCCATCGCTCCGTGGGCGAGCCAGCCGATCAGGATCACGGCGATGCCGGGCTCCTCGTCGCCGCGCTCCTCGCCATCGGACGGGCCGTCATCGGCTTCGTCGTCGAGGGCGGGATCTTCGTCATGGACGAAGCCGAAGCCGGCAGCGGCGGTGACGGCGAGAATCGCAATGCCGGCATAGAGGAAACCGACGAGGCTCGCGACCGCGCTACCGGCAATGCCAGCGATGTTGCGCGTGCCGAAGAGCAGGCCGTCACCGATGACGCCGCCCATGCCGGTCGGCAGCGGCCAGCGCGGCGTTGCCGGCAAGGCGCTGGCGACGGCGGCGGCGGCGGCGATGCCGATGATCCAGAGGCCGAGCTTGAGCGCGCCGCGGTCGAAGAGATGGAAGCGGGTCAGCCGCAGAGCCCAGATCATCGGGGGAAAAAGCATGGCGATGACGCCGAGCCCGACGAGCTGCATCAGGAGGTCGGCGATCATGGCACCGGGGCGGCCGAGCCAGTTGCGCACCGCCCCGTTGGTGGCGTTGTTCAGGCTCGGATCATCGACCGACCAGCTCGCCAGGGCGAGCGCGACGACGACCATCAGCGCGAGCAGCCCAAGCCCGATCAGCTCGGAGGCGCGGCGCGACAGGAACTCCCGCACCGGATCGGACAGGCGGTCCATGAGCGATCGGGAGCGGCGGATGGTGCGCATGCGGCTTCGGGTCGTATTCCGGGCTTTGGGCCGCCTCATGCCGGCCATATCTCCATCAGGTTAGGAAGCTGTGGTTAAGGCCCGCTTAACCTTGAAGCGCGTCGATCTTGCGGCGGCCGATAAAATGAAAGACCCCGGCGGTTTGCCGCCGGGGTCTGGTTTCTCGTGAATCGCTGGACGGGCGGTCACATGTTGTAGGCGCGCTCGCCATGCTCGGCGATATCGAGGCCTTCGCGCTCCTGGTCGGAGGTAACGCGCAGACCGACGATCACATCGACGATCTTGTAGAGGATGAAGGAGCCGATACCGCTCCAGAGCACGGCGATGGCGACGGCGACGAACTGCTTCCAGACCTGCGCGCCCATCGCGTAATCGGCGACACCGACGCCGCCCAGAGCCGGCGAGACGAAGATGCCGGTGCCGATCGAGCCGATGATGCCGCCGACGCCGTGAACGCCGAAGACGTCGAGCGAATCATCGTAGCCGAGCGCGTTCTTCACCGTGGTGCAGAAGAAGAAGCAGACGATGCCGGCGACGAGGCCGAGGACGATCGCTCCCATCGGCCCGACCAAGCCGGCGGCCGGGGTGACGGCGACGAGGCCGGCAACGATGCCCGAGAGCATGCCGAGCAGAGAGGGCTTGCCCTTGACCATCCACTCGATGAAGAGCCAGCCGAGGCCGGCAGCCGCGGTGGCGACGAAGGTGTTGATCATGGCGAGCGCCGCGCCGGCCGTGGCCTCGAGGTTTGAACCGGCATTGAAGCCGAACCAGCCGACCCAGAGTACGGCGGTGCCGATGAAGGTCATGGTCAGCGAGTGGGGCGTCATCAGCTCCTTGCCGTAGCCGATGCGCTTGCCGAGAACGAGTGCGCCGACGAGCGCAGCGATACCGGCGTTGATATGCACGACGGTGCCGCCGGCGAAGTCGAGCGCGCCCAGGGTGAAGAGATAGCCCTCCGAGAACCAGACCATGTGGGCGATCGGGAAATAGACGAAGCTGCCCCAGAGCACGACGAACAGCACCAACGCCGAGAATTTCATACGCTCGACGAGGCCGCCGACGATGAGCGCCGGCGTGATCATCGCGAAGGTCATCTGGAAGCAGATGAAGACATATTCGGGGATCACGACGCCCTTGGTGAAGGTGTCGGAGGTCGAGTCATTGGTCACGCCAGCGAGGAAGGCCTTCGAGAAGGAGCCGATGAAGCTGGTGAGCGAACCGCCGCTGGTGAAGGCCAAGCTGTAACCATAGATCACCCAGATCAGGCACATGACGATCGCCGTAGCGGTGATCTGGCTCATCACGGAAAGCATGTTCTTCGAACGAGCGAGGCCGCCATAGAACAGTGCCAGCCCTGGCAGCGTCATGAAGAGGACGAGGAGCGAGGACACCAGCATCCAGGCGGTGTCGCCCTTGTTGGGCACGGCGGCAGCAGCAGCGGCAGGCGCCTCGGGTGCGGCCGTCTGGGCCAGGGCTACTCCGGCGCAGAGCGCCGCAAGTGCGAGGCCGGTCGATCCGGCCCGCAGGACAGTCTTGAAATTCATGGCTCGAAACTCCTGGAGGGTCGGATGCTTAGAGGGCGTCGCCGTCGGTCTCGCCGGTGCGGATGCGCACGGCCTTCTCGATCGCGGAGACGAAGATCTTGCCGTCGCCGATCTGGCCGGTGCGGGCAGTGGCGGTGATCGCCTCGACCACGCGGTCGACGAGATCGTTGCCGACCGCGACTTCGATCTTGATCTTCGGCAGGAAACTCACGGCGTATTCGGCGCCGCGGTAGATCTCTGTGTGGCCCTTTTGCCGGCCGTAGCCCTTCACTTCCGTCACGGTGAGTCCGTGCACGCCGATGGCGGTAAGCGCGTCGCGCACCTCCTCGAGCTTGAACGGCTTGATGATCGCCATCACGATTTTCATGTGCGGGGGGTCCCCTTCTCGGCGCCGGCCGTCAGCCCCGGCGAACGCGTTGCACCTCGCACGCCCTGCGGTTTGCAGTGCGTCACGACGTGCAATTCAAGGGACGTGCCAAAGCGCTCTGCCGGCTGCGAAGCCGCTTGCAGAGGAGAATCAGGGGCTGATTTCGGGAAGGAGCAAGCGACGCTGCCTAAATTCTAGGCGTCCGCCTTCGTTATGAGCAGATGCCCAACTTCTATTCAAGCGCGATCGGGCCGCGGGCGGATGAGCCCTTCCTGGGCCACGGAGGCGACGAGATGTCCCTGCCGGTCGAAAACCATGCCGCGCGAAAAGCCGCGCGCGCCGGAGGTCGATGGGCTGTCCTGAGCGTAGAGCAACCAGTCATCGGCCCGGAAGGGGCGGTGGAACCAGAGCGCGTGGTCGAGGCTCGCGCCCTGGATCTTCTGGTCGAAGACGGTGGTGCCATGGGCGATGAGGCTGGAATCGAGCAGCATCAGGTCCGACGCGTAGGCGAGCACGCTCTGATGCAGGGCCGGCTCGTCCGGCAGCGGCTCCATGGCCCGGATCCAGACGTTGAACTTCGGCTCCATCTTGCCGCCCGTGCGGTAACGCTCGAGCTCGACCGGGCGGATCTCGATCGGCCGCTTGCGCTGATAATAGGCCTGCACGGCGTCGGGCATGTGCGGCAGGATGCTCTGTGCCATCTCCTCGCGGTCGGGCAGGTCCTCGGGCATCGGCACGTCGGGCATCGGCATCTGGTGCTCGTAGCCGGGCTCGTCGACCTGGAAGGAGGCGGACATGGCGAAGATCGCCTCGCCCTTCTGGATGGCGAGCACGCGCCGCGTCGTGAAGGAGCGGCCATCGCGCAGGCGGTCGACCTCGTAGACGATCGGCTGCTCGGGATCGCCCGGCAGGAGGAAATAGGCGTGCAGCGAATGTGGCTGGCGGCCTTCCACCGTCTTGCAGGCGGCATAGAGCGACTGCGCGATCACCTGGCCACCGAAGACGCGCGGCCAGGTCGATTTCGGGCTGCGACCGCGGAACAGATTGCTTTCGAGCCGCTCGAGGTCGAGGATCGCCATCAGAGAAGCGCTGATCTGCTGAGACATGGGTCCAATCGCGGTCAGGTTGACGTTGGCAGCGGCGGCTCTCAGAGAACAGCCGGGATTTGTCCCGCATCAGCACCGAGGCGTTCCGCGTCGTCAAGCGCTTCGCCGGGAGAAGTATTATGGCCGTCGCGCCGGATGGAAGTAGCCGCATTGTCATCGCCGGCGGCGGCATCGCGGGCTTGAGTCTCGCACTGGCGCTGAAGCAGGCGCTCGGCGCGACTTTTTCGATCGTGTTGGCAGATCCGACCGTGAATGCCGTGCCGAAAGCCGATAATCGGGCTTATGCGGTGGCGGCAGGCGCCCGCTCCATGCTGGAGACGCTCGGTGTCTGGGATGCGATCTCCGGCAAGACGCAGGCCATGACGGAGATGGTGATCTCCGATAGCCGGACGACCGACGCGGTCCGCCCCGTTTTTCTGACCTTCGACGGCGAGGTCGAGCCGGGCCAGCCCTTCGCCCATATGATCGAGAATGCCGTGCTCGTGGCCGAGCTGAAGGCGGCTTGCCTGCGAGTCGGGGTCGAGCTGCGGCCGGTGGGCGTCCGGCGCTTCCTCGTCGAGGACGAGACGGCCGAAATCGTCTTCGCGGATGGCACGCGCGAGCAGGCGGCTCTGCTGGTAGCCGCCGATGGCGCCCGCTCGAAGCTGCGTGAGCAAGCCGGCATCGGCTGGGTCGGCTGGGACTATGGACAGTCCGGGATCGTCGCGACAATCGGCCATGAGCGGCCGCATCACGGCCGGGCCGTCGAGCATTTCCTGCCGTCGGGGCCTTTTGCCATCCTGCCGCTCGCCGATGGCGGCAAGCTCGGTCATCGCTCCTCGATCGTCTGGACCGAGCGGACCGATAATGTCGCGCCGCTGCTCTCTCTCGACAGAGAAGATATTCTGGCCGAGATCGAGACGCGCTTCGGGCTCGAACTCGGCGAGATCGCGCTGGAAAGCCCGGTGAGTGCTCATCCGCTCGGCTTCGGTGTGGCGCGGCGCTTCGTCGATGACCGGCTCGCCCTGCTGGGCGATGCGGCCCACCTCATTCATCCGATCGCGGGTCAGGGCCTCAATCTCGGGCTCAAAGACGTCGCCGCGCTGGCGGAAACGATCGTGGATGCGGCCCGGCTCGGGCTCGATCCCGGCACGCTCGACGTGCTGGAAAGCTACGAGAAGGCGCGCCGCTTCGACACGGTCGCGATGGGCGCGGTCACGGACGGGCTCAACCGACTGTTCTCGAACGATGCAACGCCGCTTCGGCTGGCGCGTGATCTCGGGCTCGGGCTGGTCGATCGCCTGCCGGGGCTGAAGCGTTTCTTCATTCGCGAGGCGGCCGGTCTGGCCGGAGCGCCCCCGCGGCTGCTGCGCGGCGAGGTTTTGTAGGCGTCCTGCGCCATGCTCGGGCCTGAGCCGAGCATCTTTCGAAGATGACGCGCTTTTGGCACGAGATTCCCGGGGGCTGCTTTGCAACGCCCCGGGAATGACACCCGCATCAATCTTCCAGCGGCCGGGCCTCTTCCGGCAGCATGATCGGAATGCCGTCCCGGATCGGATAGGCGAGCTTCGCGGCCCGGCTGATCAGCTCCTGCTTGGCTGCATCATATTCCAGCGTGCTCTTGGTCAGCGGGCAGACCAGGATTTCGAGGAGCTTCGGGTCGACGCGTGTCGCGGTGTCGGCTTCGTTCGCCATGTGGGTTCTCTCAGTTCTTGCGCGGCAGGTCGGCGAGCATGCCGGCTGCGACCATCAGCTTCGGCAAAGTGAGGCCGGAGCTGGCGATGGCATTGACCGTGCTGCGGATGCGCTCGGCCTCGCCGCCTCGCTCGGCCAGCCAGCTTTCGAGCGAGCCCTTGCCGGAATCCGAAGCGGCGATCTCCTGCGTGATCTGCGCATGGGCATCGTCCAGCGTTTCCAGCGCCCTTTCGCGCGCCAGGCGCTCGTAGTCGTCGGTCGCCGGCACGGCCGCGGCGGCCGCCTTGAGATTGGCGAGGCCGAAGAAGGCATCGCCCCCGAAATGGATGCGGGCGACGTCGCCGATCCGGCGCTTGCTGCGCTCGGCGATGTCGACGATATCCGTTGCCTGGGCAAGCGAGGGCAGGCTGGCGATGCGGGTGGCAAGCACCTCCGGCACGCCTTCCGAGGTCAGCACAGCGATGCGGGCGAGCCGCGCCTGGGCGGCGGTTTCCGGCAGTAGCGCGTTCAGCTCGGCGGAGAGATCGGCCACGCCCTTGGCGTAGTGCGCGATGGTCTGCTCGATCGTGCCAGGCTTGGCCGTGCCGCGCCGCAGGAACCAGCCCATGCGGTCGATGACGAGCTCCTGCGCGGCCGCATAGAGCCCGAGCTGGGTCTTGCCGGGGATCTTTGCATCGAGTGCGTCGATCTCGCCGTTGAGGCCAATGAGATCGAAGGAATCGCGCGCGATCGCATAGGCTGCGGCGATGGCCGGAACCTCCGAACGGGTCAGCGCCGCCAGCACCGGCACCAGTGCCGGGCCGCCGCGATTGACGATGGCGTTGGCGAGCTGGGTCGCGACGATCTCGCGGCGCAGCCTGTGGCCGGCGATTGCGTCCGGATAGGCGTCGCGCAAGGCTTTCGGGAAATAGCGGACAAGTTCGGTGGCGAGGTAGGGGTCGTCCGGCACCGTCGATTCGAGCAGCGCATCGTGCAGCGCGAGCTTGGCATAGGCGAGGAGCACGGCAAGCTCCGGTCGCGTCAGCCCTTCGCCGCGCTTCTCGCGCTCCACGAGCTGGGCGTCGCTCGGCAGGAATTCGACGCTGCGGTCGAGCCGTCCATCCTGCTCGAGCGTCTGCATCAGGAAGCGCAGGCCCGGTGTCGCGGCGACGCCCTTGGTCTCGGTGAGCGAGAGGGCCAGCGTCTGCAGATAGTTGTTCCGCAGGACGAGCAGGCCGACCTCGTCGGTCATCGCGGCGAGCAATTCGTTGCGCTTGTCTTCCTTGAGGCGACCATCCTTCACCAGCCCGGCCAGCGCGATCTTGATGTTGACCTCGACGTCGGAGGTGTTGACGCCGGCCGAGTTGTCGATGGCGTCGGTGTTGAGCCGCACACCCTTGCGAGCGGCCTCGATGCGCCCGCGCTGGGTTACGCCGAGATTGGCGCCCTCGCCGATGACGCGCGCCCGGACGTCGTTGCCGGCGATGCGGATCGGGTCGTTGGCGCGATCACCGACCTGGGCATCGCTCTCGTCGGCGGCCCGGATATAGGTGCCGATGCCGCCGAACCAGAGCAGGTCGACGCGGCTTTTAAGGATCGCGGTCATCAGCTCGGGCGGCGAGACCTCCTTCTTGTCGAGGTCGAGCAGGGCGCGGATCTCGGCCGAGAGCGGAATGCTCTTCGCCTGACGCGAGAAGATGCCGCCGCCCTTCGAGATCAGGCTCTTGTCGTAGTCGGCCCAGGACGAACGCGGCAGGGCGAAGAGGCGCTGGCGCTCGGCCAGTGAGGTCGCCGGGTCCGGATCGGGATCGAGGAAGATGTCGCGGTGGTCGAAGGCGGCGACGAGCTTGATCGCCGGCGAGAGCAGCATGCCGTTGCCGAAGACGTCGCCGGACATGTCGCCGACGCCGGCGACGGTGAAGGGCGTCGTCTGGATGTCGATATCGACCTCGCGGAAATGGCGCTTCACCGCCTCCCAGGCGCCACGGGCGGTGATGCCCATGCCCTTGTGGTCGTAGCCTTGCGAGCCGCCGGAGGCGAAGGCGTCGCCGAGCCAGTGGTGCTTCTCCAGCGAGATCGCATTGGCGGTGTCGGAGAAGGTCGCGGTGCCCTTGTCGGCGGCGACGACGAGATAGGGATCGTCGTTATCGTGACGCACAGTGTCGAAGGGTGGGATTACCGTCTCGCCGTCGAGATTGTCGGTTAGCTCGAGGAGGTTGCGGATGAAGATGCGGTAGCTTTCGGTGCCCTCGGCCAGCCAGGCGGCGCGGTCGGAGGCCGGAGGCAGCTGCTTCGGGACGAAGCCGCCCTTGGCGCCGACCGGCACGATCACGGCGTTCTTGACCTGCTGTGCCTTGACCAGGCCGAGCACTTCTGTGCGGAAATCCTGCGGCCGGTCGGACCAGCGCAGGCCGCCGCGCGCGACCTTGCCGAAGCGCAAATGGATACCTTCGACGCGCGGCGAATAGACGAAGATCTCGTAGAGCGGGCGTGGCAGCGGCAGGCCGTCGACCTGGGCGCAGTCGAACTTGAAGGTGATGGTTTCGCGCGGCTGGCCGTTCGGGTCAGTCTGGAAGAAGTTGGTGCGCAGCGCGGCGTCGACCAGGTTGACGAGGCGGCGCAGGATGCGGTCCTCATCGAGGCTGGTGACGGCGTCGAGCGCCTCCTCGATAGCGGCACGCTTTTGCGCCATGCGCTGCTCGCGCTGCTGCGCATCGATGTGCGGATCGAATTTGGCGGTGAAATAGCCGACGAGGTCGGAGGCGATGCCGGGATGGCGGGTCAGCGCATCGGCGATGTAGCCCTGCGCATAGGGAGCGCCGACTTGCCTGAGATAGCGGCCGAAGGCGCGCAGCAGTGCCGCCTCGCGCCAGCCGAGGCCGGCGGCGAGTACGAGCTGGTCGAAGCGATCCGATTCGGCAAGGCCGCGGAACTGCGCCATCAGGGCGGCCTCGATGGTCGGATCGAGATGCTCGATATCGATCTCGCCGTCGTCGGCGCGCTCCAGCGTCATGTCGTGCAGCCAGATGCGGACGTTTTCGTCCCCGCTCGCCTGACCCTGCGGCATGACGTTGAAGGTGCGCTCGTTGACGACGCGGAAGCCCATGTTTTCCAGGAGGGGCACGCGGGCCGAGAGCGAGATCGCCCCGCCGCGCGAGAACACCTTGAGATTGGCGCGCGTCGCCGAATCGCCTTCGCGCCGGTAGAGCTTGACCGCGCGAGGCCGCTCGCCCGAGAGCTGCTGCAGCATCTCGATATCGATCAGCGCGTCATCGGCGGAGAAACGCTCCCGGTAGGCGGCGCCGAAGGCGGCGGCATAGCGTTCGGCCAGAGCGCGGGCGGCGGGGCCCGATTTCTCGCGGTCGAGCGCGTCCTTGAGCCCGTCGCTCCAGGTGCGGACGATCGCGCCGATGCCGGCTTCGAGCGTCGCCCGGTCGATGCGCGGCGTTTTCCCCTCGTCGCGGCCGATGATGTAGTGGGTGCGCGAGAGCGGCCCTTCCGGATAGGCCGGATAAGCGGCGGAGATGCGGCCGTTATAGATTCGTGCGAGGAATTCGGCGACGCGCAGGCGCACGGTGGTATCGTAGCGATCCTTCGGGATGAAAACGAGGATCGAGACGAAGCGGTCGAATTCATCGACGCGGGCGAGTGCCCGGATGCGGGGGCGCTCGGTGAGCTGCAGGATGTCGAGCGCGAACTGCTCCAGCGTCGGGACGTCGATCTGGAAGAGCTCGTCGCGCGGATAGGCGTCGAGCAGGGCGCGGCCGGAATAGCTCGCGGGATCGAAGCCGATGTTCTTGGCGACGCGGGCGACCTTGAGGCGCAGATAGGGGATGGCGCGGGCGCTGCCGGTATAGGCGTTCGAGGTCAGCAGTCCGACGATGCGCAATTCGCCGTCGAGCCGTCCGTCCGGCGTGAACAGCTTGACGCCGACATAGTCGAGATGAACCCGGCGGTGGACGCGGCTCTTGACGTTGGCCTTGGTGATGATGAGCGCCAGCGGCCGTGCCAGGAAGGCGCGTATTTCCGGCGTGGTCGTGACCAGCTCGCGGCCGCGGCGCAGCACCTTGACGGCGGGATCGCGCAGGATGCCGAGACCGGAGCCCTCGATCGGATCGGCTGCGACGTCGCCGCCGGGGAACCGATAGGCGCGCACGCCGAGCAGGGTGAAGTTGTCGCCGGCGATCCATTCGAGGAATTGCAGCGCCTCGGCGATCTCATCCTCGGGGAGCGGCGGCGGGTTGGCGCGATAGGCCTGGATGACCTCGGTGATGCGCCCGCGCATCGCGGCCCAGTCATCAACGGCCAGGCCGACATCGGTATAGACGCGGTCGAGCGCGAGCTTCAGCCGCTCGCGCGCTTCGGCCGTATCGATCCTGTCTAGATGGATATGGAGCAGGCTCTCGCGGCGGGTGCCTTCCGGCGCACGGCCGGTGGCCTCGCCGGCGAGCGAGACGAATTTGCCGTCGGCGTCGCGGGCGACGGCCAGGATCGGGTGGGCGACGAGGCGGGGCTCGTAACCCTGTTCCTGCAATTCCGCGAGCGTGGAATCGAGCAGGAACGGCTTGTTGTCGTTGACGACCTCGAGGATGGTGATCTGCTGCCTGCGGCCATCGGCGTCGAACTCGTCGTCGCGGAAGTGCAGATTGATCGTCTCGGGTTTGCGCGACTCGATGAGGTGCTCATAGGCTGCGACGGAGGCGCGGGCGAGCAATTGCGGGGGGAGAGCATCAAGATCTTCGGCGACGGAACGGCCATAGAGCAGCTTGGGGAATTGGGCGGGCATCGCGGCTTTCAGGCCGGAAGCGGCGGTTTCAATGGCGGCGACCGCCGCTGCCGTGGCATTCGTGACCCGTTTGCCCATGCTGACCCCCATTGTTTGCCGCAGCGATGACATAGGCTGCGCGGCCTTTCAACTTTGCTTTGCCCAAGAAAGCGGCAAAAATGCCGTTCCCGAACAAAGCAGGACACACCATGGCGACCAAGCATGACAAACCAAAGGTGGGCGAGGATCCGGTGCGGCAAGATGCCCCTCCGGCCATGATGGCGCTGGAGCTGAAGCCAGATGCGCTCTCGTCGGAGAATCAGGCCTATTTCGAGAAGTGCCGGGAAAAGCTCGGCTTCGTTCCGAACGTGCTTTCCTCCTACGCCTTCGACGACGCCAAGCTCACGGCCTTCGCCGCCTTCTACAACGACTTGATGCTGGCGCCGTCGGGGCTGTCGAAGCTGGAGCGGGAGATGATCGCGGTCGCGGTGTCGAGCGTGAACCGCTGCTATTATTGCCTCACTGCCCATGGCGCGGCGGTGCGCCAGCTTTCGGGCGATCCCGTCCTCGGCGAGCTCCTGGTGATGAACTACCGGGCGGCGGAATTGTCGAAGCGGCACCGTGCCATGCTGGATTTTTCGGTGAAGCTGACCGAGGCGCCGCATCTGATCGGCGATGCGGATCGTGCGACCTTGCGGGAAGCCGGCTTCAGCGAGCGGGACATCTGGGACATCGGCGCCGTCGCAGCTTTCTACAACATGTCGAACCGCATGGCCTCGGCGGTCGATATGCGGCCGAACGCCGAATATCACCGGCAGGCGCGCTGATTCGCTGTCGCCTCGCCATAAAAGAAAAACGGCCGGCGAGACGCCAGCCGCTAGTTGGCCTCGACCGAATGGCCCGGTCCCACCCGAACTCCGGGGGGCTGGGGGGCTGACAAGCCGGGGTCCGAGAGGACCGGGCCATCGAGGCAACACCGGCAGTTGAGCGTCGCAACTTGGCGGGTCCTTGACCTGTTCACGGCGAAATTGCGGCATTTCCAACGAAGCGCTTAGAAGCTGCCCTGCCCTTTCTCTTGCCAGCACAGCATCAGGGGCGCATCATCCCCGGCATGTCGTATCCGGGTTTCATCGACCGAAGCGGGGAGGCGCCATGAGCGATAGCGAAACGCCGCAATCGCAGGCTTCCGGCGCCGTTCTGGCCTTTCCGGCGCCGGCTCGTCCCACCACAGTCACCTTCGACCGTCGCGAGCTTTCCGAACTGCTCAACCTCTATGGGCGCATGGTCGCGGCCGGCGAGTGGCGTGATTACGCCATCGATTTCCTGAAGGACAAGGCGCAGTTCTCGGTGTTTCGCCGTTCCTCGGAAATGCCGCTCTACCGAATCGTCAAGGATCCCGCGTTGGCGCGCCGGCAGGGAGCCTATTCGGTGGTGGCGGCGACGGGATTGATTCTGAAGCGCGGTTCCGAACTCTCGCGCGTGCTCCAGGTGCTCGACAAGAAGCTCAGCGTCGTGGGCTGACGTACCTGCTCAGATAGCGGGTGGCGTGCTGTCGCCTTCGCCCAGCTCCTTCTGCATCAGCATCTGGTCGAGCCAGCGGCCGTGCTTGAAGCCGACCTTTTCCGCGATGCCGATCAGCCGAAAGCCTGCCTTCTCGT
>JARYGW010000167.1:0-12427 GCA_033792295.1 Allobosea sp. | reverse complement strand
AGGCCGTCGGCGACGAGCTTATCGACGGCCTCGACCATTTCCGGCGCGCGCAGGGCCAGATTGTCATAGGTGATCGCCTTGGAGCGAGTCATCAGGCCGAAGGCGAAGCGCAAAGGCTCGAAATCCCAGAAGCGCTTCAGCTCCTCGAACCAGACCAGCGAAACGTCCGCCGCATGCTGGGTCTTCTCTACCTCCTCGCGGCGCTGCGTCTCGAACAGCTTCAGCCCGGCCGCGACATCGAGCTTCGCCTGCCCCATCGCCCTATGCAGGGCAATGGCATCCTCCATCGCGAGCTTGGTGCCGGAGCCGATCGAGAAATGCGCCGTCGCCTTGGCGTCGCCGATCAGCACCACGTTCTCGACCACCCAATTGCGGCAGCGGATCATCGGGAAATTGCGCCAAAGCGAGCGGTTGGTGATGAGCTTGTGGCCCTGCAGTTCCTCGGCGAAGACGCCTTCGAGGAATGCGGCCGACTGCGCCTCGTCCATGGCGCCCAGGCCCGCCCTCGCGAAGGTCTCGGGATCGGTTTCCAGCACCCAGGTCGAGCGGCCGGCCTCGTACTGGTAGCAATGCGCGATGAAGACGCCGTGCTCCGTCTCCTTGAAGAAGAAGGTGAAGGCGTCGAAGGGGCGGGTCGAGCCCATCCAGGTGAAATGATTGGGGCGCAGGTCGGTCTGCGGCTGGAAGTGCTCGCGCCAGTTCTCGCGGACGCGGCTGTTGATGCCGTCGGCGCCGACGACGAGATCGTAGTCGCGCTTCAGCGCCTCGATATCGGCGATCTCCTTGCCGAAATGCAGGTTGACGCCGAGCTCACGCGCCCTTGCCTGCACCAGCATCAGCAGCGAACGGCGCGAGCAACCGCAGAAGCCGTTGCCGGGCACGCGGAACGTGTCGCCCTTGAAATGGATCTCGATATCGTCCCAGTAGGCGAAATTATCGCGGATCGCCGCATAGCTCTGCGCATCCGCCGCCCTGAAGGTGTCGAGCGTCTGGTCGGAGAACACGACGCCGAAGCCGAAGGTGTCGTCGGGCTGGTTGCGCTCGAAGACATCGACAGTCAGTTCCGGCCAATCCCGCTTCATCAGCAGCGCGAAATAGAGCCCCGCCGGCCCTCCGCCCACGACCGCGATACGCATCGACGCCTCCATCGGGAAACCGGCCGGCCCGGCCTGAAAAATTATTTTAAGCCTGAAATGTTTTTGAGCTCAAGAGGCTTTTGCGACGGCCGCCTCGAAACGCAATTCTGCAGGCATGGCGGCAATATCGCGACTTTCCGCGTGCACAGCAGCACAAAGCGTGTTTTTCCTGCAGGCAGCGACAGAGCCGCTTGAAAATTGATTGAGACTTAAAATATATTCTTCGCCGGAGGTCGAACGATCATGACTCTGCAGGGACAGCGTGCGCTGGTGACGGGAGGCGGACGCGGCATCGGCCGGGCCCTCGCTGCCGCGTTGACGCGAACGGGGGCGCGGGTCAGCATCCTCGGGCGGGACGAGGCGACCTTGCGGGACGCGGTCGCCGCCGGGGCCGCCGCCGATTTCGCCTCCTGCGACGTGCGCGACGAAATCTCGGTTTCGGCTGCGCTCGACCGCCTCTCCAGCGGGCATGCCTTCGACATCGCGGTCGCCAATGCCGGCGCGGTCGAGACCGGCCCGTTCATGCGCAGCGACAGCGAGCGCTTCCGCCGCATGGTCGAGATCAACCTGATCGGTACGGTCAACCTGTTCCACGCCACGCTGCCAGCGATGCTGGAGCGAAGCCGTGGCCGATTGATCGCCATCGCCTCCACGGCCGGGCACCGGGGCTACCCGTATGTCAGCGCTTATACGGCGGCGAAACATGCGGTGGTCGGGCTGGTGAAGTCGCTGGCGCTCGAGACGGCGCGGTCCGGCGTCACCGTCAACGCCGTCTGCCCGGGCTATGCCGACACCGACATGGCGACCGCCAGCATCGATAATGTCGCGACCAAGACCGGCACGAGCCGCGAGGAGGCGCTGGCGGCCATGCTCAAGGACAATCCGCAGGGCCGGCTGATAGCACCCGAAGAGGTCGCAGCCGCCGTGCTCTATCTCTGCGGGCCGGGCAGCGATGCCGTCACCGGCCAGTCTCTCCTGATCAATGGCGGGGAGTTCTGAGATGGAGATGCCCTCCTCTTCCCTGATCCTCGATCGTGAAACCAAGGCGAGCGAACGTCCCGGAGACCATAAGGACGAACTGCGCCTCTGGCTGCGGATGCTGACCTGCTCGACCCTGATCGAGACCGAGATCCGCAACCGCCTGCGTGAGGAATTCAAGACCACGCTGCCGCGCTTCGACCTGATGGCGCAGCTCGACAAGACCGTGGTCGGCATGACCGTCGGCGAGGTCTCGCAGCGCCTGATGGTCTCGAACGGCAACGTCACCGCCGTCGTCGCCGGACTGGTGACGGACGGACTCGTCGACAAGCGCCCGGCGCCACAGGACCGGCGCGTGCAGATCCTCACCCTGACGGCGCAGGGCCGCAAGGTCTTCCGCGCCATGGCCGAGCGTCACGAGGGCTGGATCGCCGAGCTTTTCGCCGGGCTAGGCCAGCCCGAGATCGGGCAGCTCTTCCGGTTGCTCGGGCAGACGAAAACCTCGCTGCACCGCGCCATTGCCGGGCGGGTCGACGAGAGCGCCAAGGGAGATGCCTGATGGCCCAGATCGCCAATGCCACCACCCTGCCGCTTGCGGGCTTCACGCCCGAGCATTTCAGCCTGTCCGTCTCGGGCAAGGTCGCCACGGCGACGCTGAACCGGCCTGAGAAAAAGAATCCGCTGACCTTCGCAAGTTACCGCGAACTCACGGATTTCTTCCTCGCCGCGCAGAAGGAGGAGGACGTCAAGGCGATCGTCGTCACCGGCGCCGGCGGCAATTTCTCCTCGGGAGGCGATGTCTTCGAGATCATCGGGCCGCTGGTCGCGATGGAGACCAAAGACCTGCTGAAGTTCACTCGGATGACCGGCGAACTGGTCAAGGCGATGCGGGCCTGTCCGCAGCCGATCGTCGCCGCGATCGACGGCGTCTGTGCCGGCGCCGGCGCGATCGTCGCCATGGCCTCCGACCTGCGGCTCGGCACGGCCGGCAGCAAGATCGCCTTCCTGTTCAACCGCGTCGGCCTGGCCGGCTGCGACATGGGCGCCTGCGCCATGCTGCCGCGCATCATCGGCCAGGGTCGCGCCGCCGAGTTGCTCTTTACCGGCCGCGTGCTCAGGGGCGAGGAAGCCGAGCGCTGGGGCTTCCTCAACCGCATCTGCGCACCCGAGGCCGTGCTCTCCGAGGCACAGACGCTCGCGGCCGAGCTGGCCGATGGCCCGACCTTCGCCAATGCCATGACCAAGCGCATGCTCGAAATGGAATGGGCGATGTCGGTCGAGAGCGCGATTGAGGCCGAGGCCGTTGCACAGGCCCTATGCATGCAGACCGAGGATTTCGCCCGCGCCTATCATGCCTTCGCCGCGAAGCAGAAGCCGGTCTTCGAGGGCAACTGAGATGGCCAGCGCTTCTCCTCTCGGCCTCGACATCCTCGGCGACACGCTGGACTGGCCGTTCTTCGAGGAGCGTCATCGCAGCTTCGCCGCCGAATTGTCCGGCTGGGCCGATTCCTATCTGGCCGACCTGCCCCATGACGATGTGGACGAGGCCTGCCGGGCTCGGGTCGCGGCCTTGGGGGCCGCAGGCTTCCTGAAGGCTGCCGTGCCGGCGGCTTATGGTGGGCTCTCCGACAAGCTCGATGTCCGCACGCTCTGCCTCGCCCGCGAGATTTTGGCGGCGCATGACGGGCTAGCCGATTTTTCCTTCGCCATGCAGGGACTCGGCACCGGCTCGATCAGCATCGCCGGCTCCGAAGCGATGAAGCAGCGCATCCTGCCGGATGTCGCGGCCGGCAAGCGCATCGCCGCCTTCGCCCTCTCCGAGAAGGAGGCGGGCTCGGACGTCGCTGCCATGGCGACGACCGCGACGCCGGACGGCGCGGGTCATGTTCGCATCGACGGCGAAAAGAGCTGGATCTCGAATGGCGGCATCGCTGACCATTACGTCGTCTTCGCCCGCACCGGCGAGGCGCCCGGCGCCCGCGGGCTTTCCGCCTTCCTGGTCGAGGCCGATACGCCCGGTCTGACGATTTCCGAGCGCATCGAGGTGATCGCGCCGCATCCGCTGGCGACGCTGCGCTTCGACAGCTGCCGCGTGCCGCTCGAGAACCGCATCGGCGGTCCCGGGGATGGCTTCAAGGTCGCGATGGCGACGCTCGATATCTTCCGCTCCACGGTCGGAGCCGCCGCGCTCGGCTTCGCGAGGCGTGCGCTGCACGAGACTCTGGCCCACGCCAATGGCCGCAAGCTCTTCGGCGGCACGCTCGGCGACCTCCAGCTCTCGCAGGCGGCCATCGCCGAGAGCGCCGCCGAGGTCGATGCCGCCGCCCTCCTCGTCTACCGCGCCGCCTGGACCAAGGACCAGGGCGCGGCCCGCGTCACCCGCGAGGCGGCGCTGGCGAAACTTGTCGCGACCGAGAACGCCCAGAGCGTGATCGATCGGGCCGTCCAGATCCATGGCGGGCTCGGCATCACCAAGGGCGTCAAGGTGGAGGAATTGTATCGGGAAATCCGGGCGCTGCGCATCTACGAGGGCGCCTCGGAAGTCCAGAAGGTCGTGATCGCGCGCGACCTGCTGAAAGCACATGCCGAAAAGGCAGGGGAACGACATGACAGCAACCGCATTCGCGAGATCGGGGCATAAGGACAGTTTCGCGCGGGACAATCTGCCGCCGCGCGAAAGCTGGCCCGATCTGAGACTGGCAGAGGCCGGGCTGAGCTACCCGGAGCGGCTGAACTGCGTTGCCGAGCTGCTCGACAAGCACCTCGCCGAGGGGCGCGGCGGGCGCACGGCGGTGCTCGCCGCCGACCTGCACTGGAGCTATACGGGTCTCGCGGAAACGGTGAACCGCATCGCCAATGTACTCACCCACGATCTCGGCATGGCCAGCGGCAACCGCGTGCTGCTGCGCGCCGGCAATACGCCGATGATGGTCGCCGCCTATCTCGCGGTGATCAAAGCGGGCGGCGTCGCGGTCGCGACCATGCCGATGCTGCGGGCGGGCGAGTTGGCCTATCCACTGCGCAAGGCGAAGATCGCGCTGGCGCTCTGCGACCACCGCCTCACCGCCGAGCTGGAAAGCGCCAAGGCACAGGTGCCGGGATTGGCCCGTATCGTCACCTTTGGCAACGCCGGCAGCGAGCTGGAAGCGCTGATGGCCCAACCGGGCTATGACACGTTCGAGGCCGTCGACACGGCGCGCGACGATGTCTGCCTGATTGCCTTCACCTCCGGCACCACCGGCGAGCCCAAGGGCACGATGCATTTCCATCAGGACATGCTGGCGATCTGCGACTGCTATGGCGCGCGCGTGCTAAAGGCCTCGCCCGACGATCGCTTCACCGGCTCGCCACCGCTCGCCTTCACCTTCGGGCTGGGCGGCCTCGTGCTCTTCCCGATGCGGATCGGCGCCGCGATGGTGCTGCCCGACAAGGCCGGCCCGGCCGACCTGATCGACGCAATCGAGCAGCATAAGGTCAGCGTCGTCTTCACCGCGCCGACCGCCTATCGCGCCATCCTCGACAAGCTCGACGGGCGCGACATCTCCTCGCTCAGGATCTGCGTCTCCGCTGGCGAGACGCTGCCTAAGGCAACCTTCGACGCGTGGCAGGCGCGAACCGGATTACCATTGATGGACGGCATCGGGGCGACCGAGATGCTCCACATCTTCATCGCTGCACCGCGCGAAGCCATCCGGCCGGGCTCGACCGGCTTTCCGGTGCCGGGCTACGAAGCGAAGATCGTCGACGCCGAAGGCCGCGACGTACCGGACGGCACGCCGGGGCGCCTCGCCGTGCGCGGGCCGACCGGCTGCCGGTATCTCGCCGATCCGCGGCAAGCGGTCTATGTGCTGAATGGCTGGAACATCACCGGCGATACCTATCTGCGCGATGCCGACGGCTATTTCTGGTACCAGGCCCGCTCCGACGACATGATCATCTCGGCCGGCTACAACATTGCCGGACCGGAAGTGGAAGCCTGCCTGCTGGCCCATGAGGCGGTGGCGGAGTGCGGCGTGGTCGGCGCGCCCTGCCCCGAACGCGGACAGATCGTGAAGGCCTATATCGTGCTGCGCGAGGGCGTCACCGGTAATGAGGCGCTAGTCAAGGTGTTGCAGGAGCATGTGAAGGCCAGCATCGCCCCCTATAAATATCCGCGCGCCGTCGAATTCGTCATAGCCCTGCCGAAGACGGCAACCGGCAAATTGCAACGCTTTGCTCTGCGCCAGATGGCACAGGACCAAGCCTGATTTTCCTCCAACAGAGCCTGAACGGCCGAAACCGAGGCGATATTTCATGTCCGAGCTTCCGCAATCCCGCGCCATCCTGCCCGAAGGCTGGCCGCAGCCACGCGGCTATGCCAACGGCATGGTGGCGGAAGGTCGGGTGCTGGTGACGGGCGGGCTCGTCGGCTGGGATGCTCAGGGCGTCTTCGCGCAAGGCTTCGTCGGCCAGTTACGCCAGACCTTCCTCAACATCCGGGCTGTGGTCGAGGCCGGCGGCGGCCGCGTCGAGGACATCGTGCGGCTGACCTGGTACGTCACCGACATCGCGATCTATCGCGCCAGCCTCAAGGAGATAGGGCCGGTCTATCGCGAGGTCTTCGGCCGGCACTTCCCGGCGATGGCGGTGGTCGCGGTGACGGCGCTGGTGGAGCCGGAAGCGCTGCTGGAGATCGAGGCCACGGCAATGGTGGGCAGATAAGTCCGCTATCTTCGCCGTCATCCCGGACAAGCAGCGATAGCGGCGCCGATCCGGGATGAACGGCGTTTCGAGCGCAAAGCTAATCGCCGCTAAATCCCAGCGCCGTCCTGCAGCGCTCCGATCGGCGCCTTCTGCCAGAGCCGCATATGCAGTGCCCGCAAGCCCGGGCGCAGCAGGATGTCGCCGAAGGCGAGGCCGAGCGAAGCGGGCACATTCGCCGTCAACGCGAAGGCCGCGGCGAACAGCCCCGCCGTGCTGAGCACACGCCAGCTCACCGCCGCAAGCCAGGCCCTCCGGTCCGGCGTCCCGCGCCTGCCGACGATGCGGATGAGACCACGCTTTGCTCGCGCCAGCGCCCCACCCTCGCCCACGGCCTGCAGGGTCCCCCCATCAGCCGGCTCAACGAAGCCGAAGGCCACCGTCTCGTTGCTGATGCGGTCGATCAGGATGAAGCCGCCGAGCTCGTGGCTCCGGGCATAGGGCAAGGAGACGAGCGGCCGGTCGAGCCTGAGCGTCACCAGGCCGATGCCGTTCATGCGCAGGCTCTGCGTCGGGAGCGGCCGGAAGTCCTCGATGTCGATGCTGTGATGCAGCGCCTCGACCGTGGCATTGGCGCTCTGCGTGGCGAGCTTCACCAGGAACTGCGTGCCTTCGAGCATGGCGCGCTCGCCCGTCCAGAGCAGCCGCGCCTTCAGGCCGCGGCTGACCGGCAGCGCTGTGCCGGCCGCGGCGATGACATCCCCGCGGGAGATGTCGATATCGTCCTCCAGCGTCACGGTCGCTGCCTGGCCGGCCGCGACCTGGCTGGCATCGCCCGCCGCGCCGATCAACTGGGCAATGCGGCTGGTACGGCCCGACGGCAGGGCCACGACCGGATCACCGACCCGCGCACGGCCCGTCACGGGCGTGCCGGCATAGCCGCGGAAGTCGAGATCGGGCCGGTTGACCCATTGCACCGGCAAGACGAACCCTTCGTCACCGGGCGCAGCGTGCGTGATCGCGACGCTTTCGAGATAGGGCAGCAACGCCGGGCCGTCATACCAGGGCATCAGCTCGGAGGGCCGCATGACGTTCTCGCCATCGCGGGCCGAGACCGGGATGAAGCGGACCGAGGCGAAGCCGAGGCTTTGCACCGCCACACGATAATCCGCCGCGATCTGCTCGAAGACGGCCTCGTCATAGCCGACGAGATCCATCTTGTTGATCGCGACCACGATATGGCGGACCCCGACAAGCGAGACGATGAAGGAGTGACGGCGCGTCTGCGGCAGCAGGCCCTTGCGCGCGTCGACCAGGATGATGGCGAGATCGGCGGTGGAGGCGCCGGTCGCCATGTTGCGGGTGTATTGCTCGTGGCCGGGCGTGTCGGCAACGATGAAGCTGCGCGTCTGCGTGGCGAAATAGCGATAGGCGACATCGATGGTGATGCCCTGCTCACGCTCGGCCGAGAGGCCGTCGACCAGCAGCGCGAAATCGGGCGCCTCGCCTTGCGTGCCGAATTTGCGGGAATCGCTGTCGAGCGCGCTGAGCTGGTCGTCGAAGACCGCGCCAGCCTCGTAGAGGACGCGGCCGATCAGCGTCGACTTGCCGTCATCCACCGAACCGCAGGTGATGAAGCGCAGCAGCGAATGCTGGCCGGTTTCCGGGGCGCCAGAGGCATCGTTGGCGGGGAGAAGGTTCTGCGCTTGTTTCGGCCCCTTCGGATTCTTCTTGGCCAGATTTCTGGCGACGGCGAAGCCCATCAGAAATAGCCTTCCTGCTTTTTCTGCTCCATCGAGCCCGAGCCGTCATGGTCGATGACCCGGCCCTGCCGCTCGGAGGATCGCGACGAGCGCATCTCGGCGATGATGTCGGTGAGGCTCGCCGCCTCGCTCTCGACGGCGCCGGTCAACGGGTAGCACCCCAGCGTGCGGAAACGGACGGTGCGGGTTTCGACGATCTCGCCGGGGAGCAGCTCCATGCGGTCGTCGTCGCGCATGATCCAGGCGCCGTCGCGCCGGACGACCGGGCGCGGCGCCGCGAAATAGAGCGGCACGACGGGGATGTTCTCCAGCGCGATGTAGTCCCAGACGTCGCGCTCGGTCCAATTGGAGAGCGGAAACACGCGAAAGCTCTCGCCGCGATGCTTGCGGGTGTTGAAGAGCTGCCAGGGCTCGGGGCGCTGGTTCTTCGGGTCCCAGCGATGCTCGGGCGAACGCAGCGAGAAGACGCGTTCCTTGGCGCGGCTCTTCTCCTCGTCGCGGCGGGCCCCGCCGAAGGCTGCGTCGAACTTGTGGAGGTCGAGCGCCTGCTTAAGCCCTTGCGTCTTCATCACATCGGTGTGGATACGCGAGCCCGAGGCGAAGGGATTGATCCCGGCCTTCACGCCCTCCTGGTTGATGTGGACAATGAGATCGAGCCCGAGCCGCTGCGCCGTCTCGTCGCGGAAGGCGATCATGTCGCGGAACTTCCAGGTCGTATCGACATGGAGCAGCGGGAAAGGCGGCTTGGCCGGATAGAACGCCTTCATGGCGAGATGCAGCAGGACGGCGGAGTCCTTGCCGATCGAATAGAGCAACACCGGCTTGTCGCAGGTCGCCACCACCTCGCGGATGATGAAGATAGCTTCCGCCTCGAGCTTCTGGAGATAGCTGAGCTGGATCACGCGCGAGCCTCCGCCGGAGCGGCCGCGCGCGCCAGCTTTCCGTCCGGCCCGACATGCAGGCCGCATTCCTTGGCTGTGTCATCCTCCCACCACCAGCGTCCTGCCCGCTCCGGCTCTCCGGGGCGGATGGCTCGGGTGCAGGGCTGGCAGCCGATCGAGACGAAGCCCTGCGCATGCAGAGGGTTGAGCGGCACGTCGTTCTGCTGCGCGAAAGCGAAAGCCCGTTCGCGCGTCCAGTCGATCAGCGGGCTCGCCTTGACGAGACGGCGGGTCGCATCGGCCTCTGCCAGCTTCACCCCGCCCCGGGCGGCCGACTGATCGGCGCGCAGTCCGGTGAGCCAGATATCGGCGCCGGCGAGCGCCCGGCCGAGCGGCTCGACCTTGCGGATGTCGCAGCAGGATTTGCGAGCGTCGCGCGAGGCATAGAAGCCGTTGATGCCGTTCTGGCGGACAAGGAGCTCAAGCGCGTCATGGCGCGGATAATAGGGGCGGATCAGGATGCCGTAGCGCTCCTCGGTCTTCTGCCAGAGCGCATAGACCTCCGGGAAGAGCCGGCCGGTGTCGAGCGTGGCGAAGGTGATGGGGAGCTTTGCGGTCGCGATGACATGGGTCAGCACCTGATCTTCGAGGCCGAAGGAGGTGGTGAAGACGATGGGTCCGACGCTTTGCGCGACGATGCCGGCCAGACGCTCGGACAGATCCGCTCGACCGAATGCGGTGTCGAGCGCGGCCGCACGATGCGCCAGCAGCGCTTCTGCCTTCACGTTCGTCGCGGGTTCGTCCGAGCCGAGGCTGCTCGCCATGGTTCTGGCCACCTGTTCGGTAAATCGAACGAAGCACTTATACCCATGGCGGCAAAGGAGCAATTTACAGCAGGTAGCGTGTTTTTTCTTATTTCACTTCCATTGGAGAAGTTTGTTTTGGCGGACGCCTCAGGGGCGCCATTGCAGCGCGAGCCTCAATGGAAATCCCGCGATTTCGTCAGGATGCGGACATTGCGCGGGTGGCGGTGGCGCGGCAATGGCGGGTTCTTCAGCTCGTCGACGGGCATGGGAACCTCGGCACGGTGCGTATCCGAGAGCGACAAAAGGTCGATCGAACGGTCGACGATGCGCTGGGCCATCAGATGCACCACGCCCTCGGGGCTCTTCTGCACCCGCCCCTCGACCAGCATCAGCCGCGCGCCCATGACCTCGCGGCGGAAACGCTCGAACAGCCGCGCCCAGATCACGACATTGGTGATGCCGGTCTCGTCCTCCAGCGTGACGAAGATGGCGTTGCCGTTGCCCGGACGCTGGCGCACCAGCACGACGCCGGCCGTGCAGGCGAAGGCGGCATCGGGTTTCGCCTCGGTCTGCGCGCAGCTCAGCACGCCCTCACGCCGGAAGCGCGGACGCAGGAGCTGCATCGGGTGGCCTTTCAGCGAAAGGCGAACGGTCTGGTAGTCGGCGACGATATGCTCGGCGAGCGGCATGGTCGGCAATGCCATCGCCGGTTCCTGCCCCAGTTCGCGGGCACTGGCGGCCTGGAACAGCGGCAGCGCCGCATCGTCCGGCAGGCGGCGCACGGCCCAGAGTGCCTCGCGACGATCCAGGCCGAGAGAGCGGAAGGCATCGGCATCGGCGAGCAGGCGCATGGCGCGGACGGGAAGATCCGCGCGGCGCATCAACTCCTCGACGTCGCGATAGGGGCCACCCGCTTCCCGCGTTTCAGCGATGGCGTTGCCCCAATCCTCCTTGAAGCCGTCGATCTGGCAGAAGCCGAGGCGCAGCGCGAAGGGGTCCCTCCTACTCCCCCGACGCGGCCTGTCGAGGTAAGAACTCGATTCCGAAACACCTTCCAAGCTGTTGTCCCAAAAGCTGGAATTGATCTCGGCTGGCCGCGGTTCGACACCACCGTTCTCCTCCGCCTCCCGGACGATCTGGGCGGGAGCGTAGAAACCCATCGGCTGCGAGTTCAGTAATGCCGCAGCGAAAGCGGCCGGGTAGTGTCTCTTCAGAAAGGAGGAGATGTAGACCAGCTTGGCAAAGGAAGCCGCGTGGCTTTCCGGAAAACCATAGTTGCCGAAGCCCTTGATCTGCTCGAAGCAGCGCTGGGCGAAATCGCGCTCATAGCCGCGCCCGACCATGCGCTCGACCATCATCGCCTCGTAATTGCCGATGGTACCGGCATTGCGAAAGGTCGCCATCGCCTTGCGCAGACCGTTGGCTTCTATGTCCGAGAACTCGGCCGCGACCATGGCCAGCTTCATCGCCTGCTCCTGAAAGAGCGGGACGCCAAGGGTCTTGCTCAGGACCCCATGAAGCTCCTTTTCGGGATGAGGCGGCTTCGGGGATGGAAAGACGACGTCTTCTTCCTTGTTTCGCCGCTTCAGATAGGGGTGCACCATATTGCCCTGGATCGGGCCGGGCCGGACGATCGCAACCTGGATGACGAGGTCGTAGAACTCCCGTGGCCTGAGCCGCGGCAGCATATTCATCTGGGCGCGGCTTTCGACCTGGAAGACGCCAAGCGACTTGCCTTCGCAGAGCATGTCGTAGGTGCCCTTGTCGCCGTCCTTGAAATCGGCGAGTGCGTAATCCTCTCCCCCGTTTTCCCTGATCAGATCGAAGGCCTTGCGGATGCAGGTCAGCATGCCGAGCGCCAGCACATCGACCTTCATCAGTTGGAGTTCGTCGATATCGTCGCGGTCCCATTCGATGAAGGTGCGATCTGCCATCGCGGCGTTGCCGATCGGCACGGTCTCGTCGAGGCGCCCGCGCGACAAAACGAAGCCGCCGACATGCTGCGAGAGATGGCGCGGATAGCCCAGGAGGCGGATGGCGAAGTCGACGGCGCGGCGGATCGTCGGGTTCCTGGGGTCGAGCCCGGCCTGGCGGACACGATTGTCGCCAATCTCGCTGCCCCAGCTCCCCCATTGCGTATCGGCAAGGCGGGCGGTGACGTCCTCGCTCAGGCCCAGCACCTT
>JARYGW010000166.1:0-12560 GCA_033792295.1 Allobosea sp. | reverse complement strand
GGCCGTCGACCGGCGCTCCCTGCCGGGCCAGCAGGGTCAGGATCACGAGCGGAGCCAGCGCGTAGGCTGGGACGGCGATCAGGCAGGCCCGCCAATTGCGGCCGAAGGTCAGTGTTCCCCATTGCTCGACCGGGGCCTGGGCCAGCGTCGCCAGGGCCCAGAACGCAACCATCGCCATGGGCACGGCGATGATCGGCAACAGGTGGCGTGGTCTCGCTCCCGGCCGCAGACTCCGCTGGAACAGGACGAGCGCAATGCCGGCGATGCTGGCGCCGAACAGGACCTTGGCGACGACCGGCACTGTCCACATCGCAACCGCGATATCCGGCCGGATGCCGAGGGTCATCTTCAGCAGGGCCGCCGCGAGAAGCAAGGCCGCCAAGGCAGCGCCCCATGTCGCACGAGCGAGCCAGCCCGTGTCGACGGGCCTCGCGCTGGCGCTCATGACGGCAATCAGATCCTCGGTTCGCATATCGGTGTCCCGGTTCTGCTCGCCATTTATTCGGAGGCGCAGGGGGTAAGGTTACAGTTCATGATGGCTGTGGGCGTCACGCCGTCGTCGGGCCGCGGCGGCTCAGGAAGCGGCCCATGGCCTGCAGGCCGCGATGGATCGCGACCTTGGCAGCCGTCTCAGTCATGCCGGCCGTGCGGGCGGCTTCGGCGACGCTCGCGCCCTGGAGCTTGACCTGCTCGATCAGGCCGCGGGTGCGGGCCGGCAGCGTCTCCAAGGCCCGCCCCAGATCCAGCCTGGCTTCGCAAGCCGCGTTGTCCGGTGGCCCGGGGAGCTGAAACACCTCGTCGTCGAGCGACAGGTTCCCGGCATGGCGGCCGGTCCGTCGCAGATGATCGACGAGCTTGTAGCGGGCGATGGCATGGGCCCAGGCCGTGACCGGGCTGGCCGTGTCATAGGTATGGCGCGAGAGATGCAGCGCCAGCAGCGTCTCCTGAAGGACGTCCTCGGCCTCGCTGTCCTCGAGCCGTCCCGAGCTCGCCAGCAACCGGCGCAGATAGCGGCGCAGGCGGACACTCACCGCCTGCAGGAACAAGCGATATGAGGTCTCGTCGCCCGTCAGGGCGGCCATGAAGAGCGGCCTGAGCTGCGTTTCCAGTTCTTCGAGCGACAAGGCTGCCGTCCTGCGGGGCCGTATCGAACTGGCTTATCCCCTCCCACGCCGAACCCGGGCTCACAAGATCGCGACCAGCGGTGAGACGGAGCGACGTATTGATTACGCTCCCAGGCAAGCGCCGCCGCAGCGGCGGTCAGGGCGGAGTGTCGAAGGTGCTGAGGATCATGTGGTCGCTCCGCGGCGCGCCGGTGCTGGCGGGGCTGTTCGCGGGAAGCCTGATGACGGCTGCGCAAGCGGCAGAGGTGGACAGGAGCGGGCCGGCCTGCGGTGTCGAATTGCCCTGCATGGTCGCAAGCGGGAGCTATCGCATCCGCCTGCCGCGGCATCCCATGGGAGCCCGCATCGGGGCGATCGTCTATTTTCACGGTTATCAAGGCACGGCGATGGAGACGGTGGCGGACCCCGGTCTGGCGGCCGTGGCGGAACGGCTCGGCGTCGCACTTGTCGCGCCGGACGGCATCGGCCGATCCTGGTCCTTTCCTGGCTCGCCTGTCCGCAACCGTGACGAATTCGCCTTTGTCGGGCAGGTGCTGGACGATGTGACGGCGCGCTTTCCGGTCGACCCCGAACGCGTGATGGCGAGCGGCTTCTCACAGGGTGGCTCGCTGGTTTGGTATCTCGCCTGCCGGATGCCGCAGCGTTTCGCCGCCTTCGCGCCGATCGCGGGAGATTTCTGGGAGCCCCTGCCGGAATCCTGCGCCGCTCCCCGGCCGAAGCTGATCCATGTCCACGGCGTGGCCGACACAACCATTCCGCTGGCGGGGCGCACCCTGCGCAATGGCAGTCGGCAAGGCAGTCTGTTCCGCAGTCTGGCCGTCTTCGCGCCGGCCGGTTGCACCGCCTCCTCGCCGGAGCTGGTCGCACGCGTGCCCGAGCGAGGACTGCTCTGCCAGAAGGCGACGGATTGCAGCGGAGCGCTGCTCGAACTCTGCCTTCATGCCGGCGGCCACTACGCCGACGCGGCCTGGGTCGAACGGGCCTGGCGCGCTGCCATGCCGCCGGCATCGGCGGTGGCCGCAAGGGTGCCGGTCACGTCTCCGTGAACCCGTAACCAATCGGGCCTGCTGCACGATCTTGCCTGCGAGCTGCCGATCGAGGCAGGCCGGAGGTCGATCCATGCGCCGTGATCTTTCACCCGCCGAACGCGGAAGCGTTGCCCAGGCCGAAAGCTCGGTCACAGGAGCCGATCTCCTTGCCGCGCGGCTGGCCGCGCATGGCGCGACGCAGGCCTTCGGCATTCCCGGCGGCGAGGTGCTGGCGCTCGTGCACGCGCTGGAGCGGGCCGGTATCCGTTTCCGCCTCGCCCGGCACGAAAACGCCGCCGGCTTCATGGCAGAAGGGTTCTGGCATGCCACGGGCGCGCTGCCCGTGCTGGTCGCGACGCTGGGGCCCGGCGTCGCCAATGCCGTCAATGTCGTCGCCAATGCGCAGCAGGATCGTGTCCCGCTGATCGTCGTCACCGGCTGCGTCGATTCTGCCCTGGCCGAGAGCTACACCCATCAGGTCTTCGACCATCAGGCTGTGCTGCGCCCGCTGGTCAAGGCGAGCTTCCGCGCTGCGGCGGGCACCGAGGATCTCGTCGTGGAGAAGGCGGTGGCGCTGGCGCGGCGCGGCAGGCCCGGCCCCGTTCATATCGACCTGCCGATCTCCGTCGCCGAAGCGTGCGTTTTCCGGCGACTGCCTGCGCTCGTCCCGACTGCGCCTGCCGCGATTCCGGCCGATCTCGAACCGGCGCGGCAATGGCTGGCGCGGGCGCGTAAGCCGCTCGTCATCGCTGGCCTCGACCTGCTGGGTGCCAGCGGCGCAGCCGCTCTCGACACCTTTCTGACGGCCACGGGCGCGCCTCTACTGACGACCTACAAGGCGAAGGGGCTGATTCCGGAAAACGATCCGCGCGTCGTCGGCGCCATCGGCCTTTCGCCGAAGGCGGATGCGATCGTGCGCCCGCTCGTCGAGGCGGCCGACCTGATCGTCCTCGCCGGCTATGATCCGATCGAGATGCGCCAGGGCTGGCGCCATCCCTGGCCGACCGACAAGCCGGTGATCGATATCGTGACCGAGCAGGTCATGCACGGCATGCACACCTCTGGCCTGCTGCTGGAGGGCGACGTCGCCGCGATTCTCGATACGCTGGGACATGACCACCAGCCGGCGCCGGCCTGGCCGGATGGGGAGCCAGAGCGGGTGCGCGAGCGCTTTCGTGCCGCCTTCGACGCGCCCTCGTCCTGGGGGCCTCATACCGTCTTCGAAACGCTGCGCGCCGTGGCGCCGGCCGGGACGGCCGCCACCGTGGATTCGGGCGCGCACCGCATCCTGCTCAGCCAGGTCTGGGCCTGCGACCACCCGCGCGGACTGCTGCAATCGACGGGTCTGTGCACCATGGGCTGCGCCCTGCCGCTGGCGACCGGGGCGGCGCTCGGCTCCGGCCGCCCGACGCTCTGCTTCGTCGGGGATGCCGGGCTGGAGATGGTGCTCGGCGAACTCGCGACCTTGCGCGATCTCGGCCTGCCGGTCGTTATCGTCGTCCTGGTCGATGCCGCGCTCGGACTGATCGCGCTGAAGCAGAAGCAGATGGGCCTGCCGCGCGCCGGGGTCGATTTCGCCGCCAGCGATTTTGCGGCGATCGCAAGGGCGATGGGCGGTTCCGGCGTCACCGTCGTCGACCGGGAGGCGCTGGCGCGGGAAGCGGCGGCGGCCTTCGCACGCCCCGGTTTCAGCCTGATCGCCTGCCGGATCGACGCAGCCGCCTATGAAGGGGCGTTCTGATGAATGCGAAGCCGGGCCGCAAGCGGGCGCCGCGCGACGAGCGCCTCGACCTCTTCCGCGGTCTCGCCATGCTGATCATCTTCATCGCGCATGTACCGTCCAATAGCTGGAACGCTTGGATTCCGGCTCGTTTCGGCTTCTCCTCCGGTGCCGAGCTCTTCGTCTTCTGCTCGGGCTTCGCCAGCGCGCTCGCCTTCGGCAGCGTTTTCGTCAGGCGCGGCTGGCTGCTGGGCGCCGCCCGCATCCTGTACCGGGTCTGGCAGATCTACTGGGCGCAGATCGGCCTGATCTTCGCGCTCGCTGCGCTGGCGGCCGGGCTCGACATGGCGCTGGATCGCAGCGACTTTGCCCGGCAGTTCGGGCCGCTCCTCGCAGAGCCGGCGCACGCGCTGTTCGGCCTCGCCACGTTGAGCTGGCAGCCGGATTATCTCGACATCCTGCCGATGTACCTCATCATCTTGACGCTCGTGCCGGTAGTGATGGCGCTGCGTCGCCTTCATCCGGCCCTGCCCTTCGCCTTCGTCGTGCTGCTTTATGCTCTGGCACGGGAAGCGGGACTGAACCTGCCGGGCAACCCCTGGACAGGCACTGGCTGGTTCTTCAACCCCTTCGCCTGGCAGGCCATCTTCTTCATCGGCTTCTTCTTCGCGATGATATGGCTCCCGGCACCGCCGCTGCGCGACAGGTGGCTGGTGATCCCAGCCGCTGTCTTCGTGATCTTGTCGGTACCGCTATCCTTCTGGGGCATCCTCGACCATTGGCCGGGCGGACAGGCCTTGCACGATCTGCTGCTGGACCCCGGTACCGAAAAGACCAATCTGCACCCCCTGCGGATCGCGCATTTCCTTGCCACGGCCTATCTGGCGCTCAGCCTGATCGAGCCCTGGCGCAGTCGGATCGGCACAGGCGCCGGCCATCTGCTGACCGCGATCGGCCGGCAGTCCTTGGCGTGTTTCCTCGCCAGCCTTGTCTTCGCCCGGCTCGCGGCTACGCTGACCGACATCGCCGGGCATGACAGCTGGGTTGTGGCGTTGAGCAATCTCGCCGGTTTCGCCGGCATCCTGGCCACGGCGCATCTCGTTGCCTGGTTCAAGGGAGCGCCCTGGTCAAGGCCGACGGTATGTCCGGCGCCCGTGCCGGTCCCCGCGACAGCGGCCCATGTTTCCACGCAGCCTGCCGTCGCCTCACGCCTCCGTGAGGCGAGTTGAACGCCGTTTGATCGCATCGCTGCGAATTCGTTTCGCGAGGCGCCACGTCGACGCCGTCAGGGAGGCAGGACCCATGTTCCACGATCTGTCGGGTGACCGTATCAGCGTCGGCAACGATGCCGCGAGGCTAGCCTGGAACGAAACGCTCGAGGCGGTGATGGCGCACGCCGCCGCCACGCCCGAGCATCTCGCCCGCACGCTCGCAGCCGATCCAAAGTTTGCCATGGCCTATGCGGCCAAAGGGCTGATGCTCTTGTCACTTGCCCGCTCCGAACTTGTCGCGGCGGCCCAGGACTGCCTTCGCTCGGCCCGCGCCGCTATGGCGGTGCGGCCGGTCACGCCGCGCGAGGCGGCAGTGGTCGAGGCGCTCGATCTCTGGCTCACGGAAAGGCCTCGTCTCGCGGCTCTCAAGCTGGAAAGCATGCTCTCTGCGTATCCGCGCGACGTGCTGGCGCTCAAGCTCTCGCACGGCATCCGGTTCATGCTCGGCGACCAGGGCGAGATGCTCGCCTGCCTCGAACGTGTCGCTCCGCATTTCGGCGAGGGGCACCCGCTGGCCGGCTTCGTCGCCGGCTGCCATGCCTTCGCGCTGGAGGAGCGCGGTTACTACGTCCGGGCCGAGCACTGCGGCCGCCGCGCGGTCGAACTTGCGCCGCGCGATGCCTGGGGCCGCCATGCTGTCGCCCATGTGCTGGAAATGACCGGCCGGGTCGACGAAGGGGTGGCCTGGCTCGAAGATGGCCGTCACTGGTCCCACGCCAACAATTTCCGCTTCCACATGACCTGGCATCTCGCCCTGTTCCGGCTGGAGCGCGGTGAGACGCGGGAAGTGCTGACGCTCTACGACGAGGGCATCCGGGCCGAACAGACCGACGACTATCGCGATATCGCCAACGGCGCTGCGCTGCTCGCGCGCCTCGACCTCGCCGGCATCGATGTCGGCACGCGCTGGGAGGAGTTGGCCGATCTCGCCGGAAACCGGATTTCCGACGGCAGACTGGTCTTCGCCGATCTGCACTATGCGGTCGCGCTTCTCGGGGCGGGCCGGGAGAAAGCGGCGGAGGCGATCGCGCGCAGCCTGTCGCAGGACAGCCTGTCGCATGCGAGCCTGGAGCGGCGCGAGGCCGCCCGCAGCGGCGCGCTCGCAGCCTTCGGCCTCGTCGCCTTCCATGAGCGTGACTATGGCGAGGCGGCGCGCCTGCTCGGCGCGGCGCGCGGCGGGCTTCTTGCAATCGGGGGCAGTCACGCCCAGCGCGACCTGTTCGAGCAGGCCTATATCGAGAGCCTCATCCGCTCCGGCGCCTATGACAGGGCTTGCCATGTCCTGAGCGCCCGCCTGGAGAGACGCGGCGGCAATAATCCCTTCGCCGGCCGGCAGCTGGCCAGGCTCGCGAGTTCCGGTGCAGGTCGCGCCGCCGGGCTTGCCGTCGCGGCGATGCCGCTGGCTATCGCCCATTGAACGACGGGGGTGATCGTCGCGGCTATGTTGGCGAAGCAGCCGCCGAAGCCCGCCGCTGCCGCAGCACATCCGCGATGAAGAGGCGCGACAACGCATGGTAGAGTGGCTCGCGCGTGATCAGGCGCGCGGTGCCGTAACCCAGCACCGAGGCCGCCATCAGGGCCATGACGTTATCGTGGTTCCCCGTCATCTCCAGAATGATGACGAAAGCCGTCATCGGCGCCTGGACCACTCCGGAGAAATAGCCAGCCATGCCGAGGACGGCGGCAAGGCCGATCGGCGAGCCGAGGAGTTGGCCCAGCGCGCTGCCAAGTCCGGCGCCAACGGACAGGGATGGGGCGAAGAGCCCGCCCGGAATGCCCGAGACGGAAGAAGCCAGGCTCGCCAGGAATTTAGCGATAAAGAAGGAAGAGGGCAGGGGCACGCCCTCGATGGCGCTGCGCGCCTCCGCATAACCGGTTCCGAAAGTCATGCCGTTGGAAGCAATGCCGATGACGGCGACGAGGAAGCCGGCGAGGATCGCAACCGCCAGCGTACGGGTGAGAGGCGTCGCCCCGCGCCAGCGGCGGATGCGCCGCGTCAGGGAGATCATGCTCGCGCTGAAGCAAGCTCCGAAAGCTCCTCCGAGAATGCCGCAGCACAGCACGAGCAGCCAGTCGCGCCCGAGCTCTGCGGTCGCATTGGTGAAGCCGAAATAGGTATAGTTTCCGACGATGGCGAGTGAGGCGAGGCCAGCGATGATGACCGCCGACAGGACAATGCCGTTGGTGCGCGCCTGGTAAGTTCGGCTCATCTCCTCAATGGCGAAGACGATGCCGGCGAGCGGCGTGTTGAAGGCAGCGGCGATACCGGCGGCCGATCCGGCAAGAATGAGACCCCGAGCTTGCACCATGCCGCCCCAGCGGGCCGCCTGCAGCATGATCGAGGCGCCGACCTGAACCGTCGGTCCCTCGCGACCGATCGAGGCGCCGCAGAGCAAGCCAAGCACGGTCATCACGATCTTGCCGACCGCGATGCGCAGCGAAAGAAAGCCCGAACGTTTCGCGTCGTCGCGCAGGTGGCGGGCTGCTATGGCCTGGGGAATGCCGCTGCCCTGCGAGCCTTGGACGAAGCGTGCCGCGACGAAGGCGCAGAGCCCGAAGCCCAAAGGCGTCACAAGCAGTGGCAGGAAGCGCAGCCCGTCCGGCCGCCCGGCGATCGCGGAGAACAGGTGCTGCGCCTGATCGGCCAGCCGCGCGAAGCCCGCGCTGACGATGCCGATCGCGAGCGCTCCGAGCCAGAAGACCAGCCTTTGGCGCCAGTAGCGCGGCGTGATGACCAACGTGCGCGAGCGTCGCAGAATTCTCGATCCACCAGCGGCCACGCCATCAGCCCCTTATATGTGCTCTTCCGACGTCGCCTTTAGCAGGATTCTTCTCGGGTGTGTCGAGCACGGATTATCTCCCTAACCCGATGTGGTGGGCTCAACCGATGATGCTGAGCTTCAATATCCGCTTGCAGAACACCCGTTCCTGTCGAATCGGGCAGATGGTCGTGCATTTCCGATGTTGGCTTCCGGCGGGCAAGCCAAGTTCCGCTCCTGGCCCTTCTTTCTAACGCTGCCAGGAGCCAGCGTGCACCGCTTACGCCGGAGCCTCTAACCGACCGCCCTCCACTCATCGCTGCGCCGGCGCAGCGGCACTTCGACGATCAGAAGCGCGATCGCGACCATGGTGATGGCGGCCCCATGGCGTCGCCAGAATGCCGGACCATTGACGAGGAGGCCGCCGGTGAGCGAGGCACCGGAGATAGAGCGCAGGTTCGCTGCCGATCCGATCGGCGAGCCTGCCGTACTTTGTCCCGAGGCGTGAGGAGATTGCACCTGCAAGCCGTGACGCTCCAGTCTCGCGAGGCCATTTGCGATATCGGATGGAAGGCAGCCCGATTCCGTCAGTTCAGGGCCTACCGGATGCGGATCGGCTGCCCCTGCCGTCCTCCGCCTCGAGGCTGCGCATTTGGAATCTGCTCGAGCAGGGATGCGATAGCGCAAGGGATGGGCGCGATCACCGGGATAGAGAACCGGGTCTCCAGAGTCTCGGCCGCCTCACCAAGCGGGCCCCCTCCGATAATGACGGCCTGAGCTTTATCGGCCGTAATGCAGGCCTCGACCATTTCGCCGAGAGCCTGCGTTAGCGCCACCTTGTCGTTGGTCAGGGCGGTCGGATCGCCCGCTGTGCAACGGATTCCGGTCAGCAGGCCAGTCAGGCCCAGCGCCTTCGCCCGCTCCTTGACGGCATCAACCAGGAGCGGTGTCGTCGTCGCGACGCCGAACAATCGTTCGTTTTGGGCCGCCACCCGCATCGAGGCCTCGCCGATTCCGACGACGGGGATATCAACCAGGCGCCGTAGATCGTCGAGCCCCGGATCGCCGAAGGCGCTGACAACGATTCCGACGCAATCGGTAGCATGCCTCCTGCCGATCTCGACGACCTCATCGGCGGCAGCGACCAAATCGTCTTCCGTCACGATCATGGGAGGGCTGCGCTCGGCCGTGGCGACCGCCACGGCCAGCGCGTCCTTTGCCGCCATTTG
The DNA here is from genome assembly GCA_033792295.1 of Allobosea sp. Classification (GTDB taxonomy): domain Bacteria; phylum Pseudomonadota; class Alphaproteobacteria; order Rhizobiales; family Beijerinckiaceae; genus Allobosea. The sequence continues at coordinate 3,429 of JARYGW010000166.1, read as the reverse complement.
TGCGATGGTTCGCATCATCGCACTGGTCGATTGCGAACTGTTCGGATTGATCAACAGGATGTGCCGGGTCACGTCCTCGCTGCCCTTGCTGGTTCGAATGTCCTATGCGATGTCGGTTTTACGAACAGCCCAGCCGCAGACACGCCGCTCGATCAGCGCGAAGACCGCGTAAAGTAACACGCCCAGCAGCGCCAGAGCGAACAAGCCGGCGAAGGCGAGCGGCACGTCGAAGCTCGCACTTGCCATCATCATGACGTTGCCGATGCCGCGATTGGACGCGACTGTCTCAGACAGGACGGTGCCAACGAAGGCGAGCGTCACAGCGATCTTCAGCGAGGCAAAGAAATAAGGCATCGCGCGCGGCAAGGAGACGTCGCGCAGAACCTGCCAGCGGCTGGCGCCGAGCGCCTTCAGCACATCCTCCATCTCGGGCTCGGTGGTGGCGAGGCCAGTCGCGACATTGACGACGATGGGGAAAAGGCAGGTTGTCATCGCGGTCAATACCGCGGGAATCGTACCCGAGCCGAACCAGAGCACGAAGATCGGCACGACCGCGACTTTCGGAATCGACGAGAAGCCGACGAGCAGGGGATAGGCCGTGTTGTAGGCGGAGCGCGAGACGCCAACGAGCAGGCCGAGCAGCACGCCCGCCACCATGCCGACGGCGAAGCCGACCATGGTGGTCAGCAGCGTCTGCAGGATATGCGGCCACAGCGCCGGCAGGCTGCGCAGCAGCGTGAGGAGCACGACGCTCGGCCGCGGCAGCACGATCGGGCTGACATGGAAGAGAACGCAGGAGAATTCCCACAGCAGGAACAAGGCGATGAAGAGGAGGAGCGAGTTCAGCCGCTCCCGGATGGCGGGCGGAAGCCTCATGGCCGCGCTTCCTGGTTCTGGCGGGCCGTGACGATCAGCGAACGCAAGGCATGGGTCAGGGCGACGAAGCCGTCCTCATAGGTGGTATCGAGCGTGCGCGGCCGGGCAAAGCTCACGTTGCGGTCGTCGATGACGCGGCCGGGGCGAGCGCTCATCACCAAGATGCGGCTGGCGAGGAAGGCGGCCTCGCGCAGGTCGTGCGTCACCAGGAAGACGGTGGGGCGGGTCTCGATCCAAAGCTCCTGTAGGATCGCCCAGAGCTCCTCGCGGGTAAACTGGTCGAGCGCGCCGAAAGGCTCGTCGAGCATCAGGAGCCTGGGCTCGTGGATCAGGGCACGACAGAGATTGGCCCGCTGCAGCATGCCGCCGGAGAGTTCCCAAGGGCGCTGGTCGCCGAAGCCGGCGAGCCCGACCTTCTCCAGCAGCGCGTCGACCTTGTCGCGAAAGAGCCGGCCCTTCTCCTTGCGGAAGGAGGAGGCGTAGGGCTCGACGATCTTGAGCGGCAGCATAATGTTCTGGCGGATGGTAAGCCAGGGCAGCATGGTCGGGTTCTGGAAGGCCATGCCGATACCGATGCGCTCGGCGCCAGCCTCGCGGCCGGCGACGATGACGGCGCCCTCGGTCGGCTGCAGCAGCCCGGCGACGAGCTTCAGGATGGTCGACTTGCCACAGCCGGAGGGGCCGACCATGGCAACGAACTCGCCATCCTCGACCTTGAGGGTCGTCTGGTCGAGCGCCAGGAAGGATTCTCTCTCCCGGCCGAAGCGGACGCGGACGGCGTCGAGCTGGACGATGCGGGCATGGGCGTTCATGCCGTGCCCCGTGCGAGGAGCATGCCAAGGGCGTCGACTGCCGCCTGCGCCACCTCCAGATCCTGCTCGCCGGTGCCGGAGCCGACGCCGATGCCGCCGACGATATGCCCCTCGGCGATCAAAGGCAGGCCGCCGAGCAGGTTGGTCATGCGCCCATCCGTTGCTTCGGCCAGTGCCAGCGCCTTTTCCGCTGGAATGTTACCGGTAGGCTGGCCGGTCGTGGCCGCGGTCATCGCCTTACGGGTGGCACTCTCCACGGAGAGTACGCGTGAGCCGTCCATGCGCAGGAAGGCGATGAGGTTGCAGCCCTCGTCGACGATGGCGATGCATTGCGGCACGCCCGTCGCCTCGGCCGCCTCGGCGGCTGCGGCGAGCAGGGTCTGCGCGCCGCGATGGGTCAGCTTTATCGCCGGGCGGGTCAGGGTCATGGCGAAGCGTCTTCCAGGAGATCGGTTACCAGCATCGCGCCGGGGGCGTGGGTGATGAAGAACGGGAGCTCGGCTTCGCCGAGTGCGGCGAGCGCGGTCAGGCCACAGGCCCAGAACAGGGCAGTCTCGCCGGGCTCCACGTCGAGGAGGGTGCCCCAGTCGGGGCGCTCGGGGTCGGGGATGCCGATGCCAGCCGGATCGCCGGCGTGAAGCGGTGCGCCATGGCTGCGTGGCAGGCGGGCGGTGATGTCGCGAACGCGGCCGATGTCGGACGTGGCGAAGGGTCGCATCGAGACGACGAGCGGCCCCTGGAAGCGGCCCGCCGATGCGGCTGGCAGGCGCGTGCGGAACAGTGCTCCCTGCAGGCCCATCTCAACATGGCGCATGCGAATGCCGGCCGCCGCCAGCGCAGCTTCGGCGCTGAACCAGCGCGAAGGCGACGAGATCATCGCGCCAGAAGGCGTCGATCGCGGTGACGCGGCTCTCTCCGCCGGCATGGACGAGATAGGCAGGCAGGTCGCTGCGCAGGTCGATGTCGTCGCCGAGCGCGGGGATGGAAGAGCTGCCGGGCTCGCCGACAGCCAGCAGCGGGCAGGCGAGCGGGTTGGCGTGGCAGAAGGCCTCGAAATCCTCGGCATAGGCGTGTGGGAGCAGGATCAGGTTGGCCTGGACATGCCCGGGCGCTCGTCCCACGGTCAAGCCGTCGAAGCCGGCACGGGCCGTGTGCCGGAACTCCCGGCCGGTCTCGCGGGGCAAGGTCTCAGCCATCTTGGACCTCAGACATGGCGGATGAACCCGCCGTCGACGCGAAAGACGCTGCCCGTGGCGTAGGAAGCGAGGCCGCTGCAGGTGAAGACGGCCATGGCGGCGATCTCCTCCGGCGTGCCGTAGCGGCCGGCAGGAATCTGCGACCAGGAGCGCTGCCGCACCGTCTCGACCGCGAGGCCCTCGCGCTCTGCTGTGGCCCGGTCGGTGAGATGGACGCGCTCGGTGCCGATCCGGCCAGGCATCAATATGTTGACGGTGACGCCGTCGCTCGCGACCTCGGCCGCCAGCGATTTCGACCAGGCGATCAGGCTCGCGCGGAGCGCGTTGGAGATCCCCAGCACGGGAATCGGCTGCACGGCCCCCGTGCTGACCAGAGTCAGGACGCGGCCCCAGCGCCGGGAGCGCATGCCGGGCATGAACAGGTCGGTCAAGCGGATGACGGAGAGCGCCATCGCGCGGAAGCTTTCCTCCCAATCGGCAAGGTCGCGCCCGAGGGCGCTGCCATAGGGCGGGCCGCCGGTGTTGTTGACCAGGACGTCGATCTC
>JARYGW010000165.1:0-12580 GCA_033792295.1 Allobosea sp. | reverse complement strand
CGCGCTTCCAGCTCATGTTAAGAGCGCTAACATGCCGCCGAGGCCGGCGTCGATGAGGATCTTCATCGGGTCAGCCGTCGAGCATCAGCTGCGTGCGCAGCCCATCCGGAATGCGGCGCGCCCGGCCGCCGCCGACGCAGGCGACCTTGACGGCGGCCGTGATCAACACGTCGTCGCCGCGCAGCACGCGCTGCTCGAGATCCATGGTGGCGCCGCGCGCCTCGACGCAGCGGGTCTCGATGGTCAGGAGATCATCCATCACGGCGGGGCGCAGGAAGTCGATCGTCATCTTGCGGACGGCGAAGCCGAGCGCCGTCTCGCCGTCGAAAAGCTCGCGCTGCTCGACGCCGAGCGCGCGGACAAGCTCAGTGCGCCCGCGCTCCATGAAACGCAGATAGGACGCGTGATAGACGACGCCGGAGAAATCGGTGTCTTCGTAATAGACGCGGACGGTGATCTGATGAGGGCTGCTCATGGGGGCCGGCATATAGGCCGAAGCCCTTGCGGGCAAATGGACGCGGGAACAAAATGACGTCGAAAGCATAGTCGAGGGGCGGATAAACCAAAAAGGAGGTCTCCATGTCGCTATCGGCCAAGGCACTCACGCGACTCCTCGACAAGGGCGAGCTGGATCTCGTCGCGCGGACGCGGCGCGGCAAGCTTGCGGCGGAGAACGATGGAGATTTGCGCGACCTAGCCCGCAACCTGCGCGAGCGGCGCAACCGCGCCCGCGACCTCGCTCGCCAGCAGCGCCGCGAGTTCCGCGGCAAGGCGCCGCCGCAGGGCAGCCGGCCAGCTTCGGACAATCACGGGACGAAGGCCAAGGCCGATGCGCTGACCGTCGCGCTGAAGCGGGTCGGCGCGGAGCAGACACGCCGCGCCGAGAAGCTGCGGGCTCCCAGCCAGCGCAGCCTCGCACGAAAGGCACTCGCATTGAAGCAGCGCCAGGACCAGCGGAAACGTCCGGCGAGCCGGACCGCCGGCAAGGGCATGCGCCCGGTCGAGAATCCCAAGGCGGCTAAATCAGGCGCGCTGAAGGATGCCGGCGCCCGCCCGGCGATGATGCGCGCCAAGATCGCGCGCCAGTAGAGGGGAGCACTTCGGGAAGAGTTTTGGAGCGGCGGTAACGGCGGCGCGTCTGCATGCGTTCAGCGCTTGCAGGGCTTCCCCATGAAGGAACCGCAGTCATAGGGCTGCGAAAGCTGGGCGCGGACCGAGTAATCCTTGCCTTCGAAGCTGTTGACGATGTCGTCGATACGCCAGCCGCCGTTCTCCTGCACCATCTGGAAGAGGACGCTGACCGGCTTGCCGAAGCTGCGGAAGGTGGCCTGCACCGTGGCCTTGCCGGCCGCGACGGGAATGGTGTCGAGGCTCAGCTTCCTCACCTCCCCGTCCTGACCGTTGAGGAAGGGGTCGGCGCTGATCTGGCCCATATCGCCGCTTTCTTCCTGATAGAGGTCGTCGCGGGCGAAGAGCGCGGCGAGGCTCTTGCTCAGCAGCTTGTCGCGGTGCGGCGGCCGCCAGGCCGGAGAGCCGCGACCGGCCAGCGTCTTGACCGTGACGGCGTAGGCGTCCTTCACCGGGCCGGACGGCGTGGTGTTGTCGGCGAAGGATGGAGCAGTTGCGAGCAGGAGGCCAATCGCCGCGCTACCGATGAGTGTGACCCTGTGCATGTCGAGGTTCCAGCGTTGTTCTGCGGCGATCAAGCGTGCTCGGACCGCCGACACATCCTTTATTTACGGGACGATGCGGGAGGAGCGTTGCTGAAGCGTCGGCTTCCCGAAAACCGCGCTCCGCTTTTGGGGCCGATGCTCTAGCTCTCGTCCTCGTCATCCTGGAACAGCCCGAACTGCGCGGTCTCGCGCGTCGGTTCCGGCATGCCGAGATGGCGGAAGGCGTGCGGCGTGAGCAATCGACCGCGCGGGGTGCGCTGGATGAAGCCCTGCTGCAGCAGGAAGGGTTCGATGATCTCCTCGATCGCGTCGCGTGGCTCCGAGAGCGAGGCGGCGATGGTCTCGATCCCGACCGGGCCGCCGCCGAAATTGACCGCGACGGTGGTGAGATAGCGCCGGTCCATCTGGTCGAGGCCAATGGCGTCGACGTCGAGCAGGGAGAGCGCCTTGTCGGCGACCTTGCGGGTAACGATGGGATCACCATCAACGATGGCGAAGTCGCGCACGCGCCTGAGCAGGCGCCCGGCAATACGCGGGGTCCCGCGAGACCGCTTGGCGATCTCGTTGGCGCCGTCATCGGACATCGGCACGCCGAGCACGCGGGCGCCGCGCGAGACGATGCCCTGCAATTCCTCGACCGTATAGAACTGCAGGCGGATGGGGATGCCGAAACGGTCGCGCAGTGGCGTCGTCAGCAGCCCGGCGCGGGTGGTGGCGCCTACCAGCGTGAATTTCGGCAGGTCGATCTTGACCGAGCGGGCCGCCGGGCCCTCGCCGATGATGAGGTCGAGCTGGTAGTCCTCCATCGCCGGATAGAGGATTTCCTCGACCGCCGGGTTGAGGCGGTGGATCTCGTCGATGAAGAGCACGTCGCGCTCTTCGAGATTGGTGAGCTGGGCAGCGAGGTCGCCAGCCTTGGCGATCACCGGGCCAGAGGTCGAGCGGAAGTTGACGCCGAGTTCACGCGCCACGATCTGCGCCAGCGTCGTCTTGCCGAGGCCGGGCGGGCCGACGAAGAGGACATGGTCGAGCGCGTCGCCACGGGTGCGGGCGGCGTTGATGAAGACCTGAAGATTGGCACGGGCCGCCGCCTGGCCGGTGAAATCGGCGAGCGAGAGCGGCCGCAGCGAGGATTCGCTGTCGTCGTCGCGGCGCTCGGCCGTCATCAATCCGGAGCGTTTCGGATCGCTCACAGCGCGATCTCCAGCTCGATGGCATCGTGGATCGGAATGTCCTTGTATCCCGTCTTGATGATGGTCGGCACGACGGAGCGATAAGCGTCGATCGCCTCGAGATAAAGCCCTGAAAGGCGAAAGCCGCAGCGCTGGTAGAAGATCAGGCCCGGCATGTTGTCGTTGGTCAGCATGGCCTTCAGCTTCTTCGCGCCCGCCATCCGCGCCGCCGCGATGACGGCGTCGAGCATGCGGATCGCGACGCCTTCGCCCGGGCGCAGCGAGTGCAGGGCGCAGAGATAGGCCGTCTCGCCGCGAATGGTCCAGCTCGCCAGCGCGGCGGTGCGGCCGTTCGGTTCGTAGAGGCCGAGCGCGTCGATCTCCGCGACGTCGTAGACGTGCAGGTCGATCATCATGCGGTGCGAGCCCCAGGCCGCCATCATGATCTTGAGGAGCTCGCCCTTGTCGGTGACGACTCGTAGTTCGAGACTGCCTGGGTCGATTCCCGGGCTCACTTGGCCAGTTCCTTGAGGCCGAGCTTGATGAGCTGGGCCGTGCCGGCACCATCGCCCGCCGCCTTGGACGCGGCCGCGACGGCCGCCACGGCTTGCGCCTGCGGATAGCCGAGATTGGCGAGGGCCGAGACGGCGTCGGCCACCGGCTGCGGCAGCTTCCTGTCCTCCAGGGCGCCCGAGAGCTGGGCCAGGCTCGGATCGACGTGGCCGAAGGCCGGCGCCTTGTCCTTGAGCTCGGCGCAAAGGCGCTGGGCGAGCTTCGGCCCGACGCCGGGCGCGCGGGCGATCGCCGCCTTGTCATTGGTGGCGATGGCGGTGGCGAGGCCGCCTGGGTCGAGCGTCGAGAGAATGGCGAGCGCGACCTTGGCGCCGACGCCCTGCACCACCTGCATCAGCCGGAACCAGTCGCGCTCCGTGTCCGACATGAAGCCATAGAGGCGGATCGCATCCTCGCGGACATGGGTCTCGATCGAGAGCACCGCCGCCTCGCCGGGCTTGGGCAAACGCTGGAGCGTACGGGACGAGCACTGCACGACATAGCCGACGCCCTGCACGTCGATGATGACGTGATCCTCGCCGTAGGAATCGATCACGCCCTTGAGCTTGCCGATCATCGTGTGGGTCCCCCGGCCGTCATTCAGCCCGCCGCACGCATCTGTGCGACCAGCGCTCTCATGCCCCGGTGCTGGGCGTGGCAGATCGCGACGGCGAGCGCGTCCGCGGCGTCGGCGGAGCTGGTCTCGGCCTTGGGCAGCAGGACGCGGATCATCGCCTGAACCTGTTTCTTGTCGGCATGGCCGACGCCGACCACCGTCTTCTTGACGAGGTTCGCCGCGTATTCCGCGACGCTCAGGCCGGCGAGCGAGGGCACCACCAGCGCGATGCCGCGGGCCTGGCCGAGCTTCAGCGCTGATTGCGGGTCGCGGTTGATGAAGGTTTCCTCGACAGCCGCTTCATGCGGCTTGTGAGCGGCGATCACCTTGCCGATGCCCTCATGGAGTTGGCGCAGGCGCTCGCCGAGCGAGAGGTTGCCATCGCTCTCGACGCAGCCGCAGGCGAGGAAGGAGAGCTTGCTGCCTTCCGAGACGATGACGCCCCAGCCGGTCTTGCGGAGACCGGGATCGATGCCGAGGATGCGAATCGCAGGTGCCATGACGCGCTCAACCTAGCGGATGTTTCGGATTTGTCCCGCGCGGAACCGGAGCGGGGATGCATTCCCCTCATCAATCTCATCAAAAAGGAAAACTGTTCTTATCGTGAGGTGGCAGGCATGGTTCGCCTGATCAGCTTTCGCCGTGCCGAGACCCATGCCGTTCAGCCTTTCCGCCTTCATGCCCGGCCTCACGGCCGACGCGATTGCCATGCTGTTGGGAGCGACGCTGATCGGCGGGCTGGTGCGCGGTTTCACCGGCTTCGGCTTCGCCATGGTGTTCATGCCACTGGCTTCCGTCGTGCTCGGGCCGGTCGCGGCGCTGGGGCTGATCTGGTTCATCGATCTGCCCTTCGCCCTGCCGATCGCGGCGCGTAGCGCGAAGCGGGCGGAGTGGAGCGAGATCCTGCCGCTGCTGCTGACGGCGACGCTGGCGCTGCCGATCGGCATCTGGCTTCTGACTTGGTTCGACCGCGCGACGATGCGCTGGATCCTGGCCCTGCTGGTACTCGCGGCCGTGGCGCTGATGGCGTCGGGCTGGCGCTATCACGGGCGCCCGAGCTTGCCACTCTCGCTCGGGGTCGGCGGGCTCTCGGGCCTGTGCAACGGCATGGCCTCGATCGGCGGCATGCCGCTCGCGGTGTTCTGGCTTGGTGCGCAGCGCAACGATCGTCACAAGACGCGGGCCAACATGCAGGCCTTCTTCGGCGTCTCGACGCTGATCAGTGGTACCATCCTGTGGTGGAAGGGCATCCTGACGCTGGGCGCGCTGGCGATGGCCGTGCCGCTCTTCGCGATCTACGGCATCGGGCTCTGGGCCGGCACGCATGGCTTCCGGTTGGCCTCCGAGGAGAGCTTCCGGCGCGGCGCCTATCTGCTGATCTTCCTGAGCGCCCTGATCAGCCTGCCGCTGTGGGACGGGCTGCTCGGGCGATAGGAAACCGCGCCCTCATGGCGTCGCTTCGCGCGCTATGAGGGCGGACAAGCCAGCTCAGGCGCTCAGCTTCGCCATGATGTCGTCGGCGATCTCGAAATTGGCGAAGACGTTCTGGACGTCGTCGTCGTTGTCGAGCGCTTCCATCAGCCGCATCATCGAGGCGGCCTTCTCCTCGTCGAGCGGGGCGGTGGTGGTCGGCCGCCAGACCGGCTTGGCCGAAGCCGGGGCACCGAGCGAGCCTTCCAGCGCCTTGGAGACTTCGTTCAGGCTGTCGAAGGCGCACAGGATGGTGTGGCCGTTCTCGTCCGAGATCACGTCGTCGGCGCCGGCTTCGATCGCCGCTTCCATCACCTTGTCGGCGTCCCCCGCCTCGAGCGGATAGGCGATCTCGCCGACACGATTGAACATGAAGGAGACGGAATTGCTTTCGCCCAGCGCGCCGCCCGCCTTGGTGAAGTAGGAGCGCACGGCGGAAGCGGTGCGGTTGCGGTTGTCGGTCAGCGCCTCGACGATGACGGCTGCGCCGCCCGGACCGTAACCCTCGTAGCGGACCTCGTCATAGTTCTCGCCCTCGCCACCAGCGGCCTTGTTGATGGCGCGCTGGATGTTGTCCTTCGGCATGTTCTCGGCGCGCGCGGCGAGCACCGCCATGCGCAGGCGCGGGTTCATGTTGATGTCGGGCATGCCCATCTTGGCGGCGACGGTGATTTCGCGGGCCAGTTTCGAGAACAGCTTGGAGCGCACCGCATCCTGCTTGCCCTTCCGGTGCATGATGTTCTTGAACTGTGAATGGCCGGCCATGGTAGCTCGTTACCTTCGAAGGTTGCGGCGGAAACTGCTGGAAGGCGGCCTTATAGGCGCCGCCTCCCGCTCCGTGCAAGACGTGGGAGGGGGTGGTGTCGTCAGGAAATCCAGGGTTCCGGCATGGCCTGGCTGAGATGAGGGCCGATCCGGACCGCCCAGACCGCCTTGGCCAAGCCGGTCGCGTCGTCGATCTCGACGGCGACGCCCGACAGCGTGCCTTCGCCCGTCGACGGCTCCAGCCGAGCGCCCGGCACTTTCTGCAGGAAGCGGCGCACGGGTTCGTCCTTCTGCATGCCGAGCACGGAATCATAGTCGCCGCACATGCCGGCATCGGACTGGAAGGCGGTGCCGGCGGGCAGGATGCGCGTGTCCGAGGTCGGCGCATGGGTGTGAGTGCCGACGACGAGGCTGGCGCGGCCGTCGAGGAAATAGGCCATCGCCTGCTTTTCGCTGGTGGCCTCGGCATGGACATCGACGATGACGGCATCCGCCACCTCACCGAGCGGGCAGGCGGCGAGCTCGCGCTCGACGGCGGCAAAGGGATCGTCGAGCGGGTCCATGAACAGCCGGCCCATGACGTTGACGACGAGGACACGGGCGCCGTTGCGGGCCTCGATCACGGTGGCGCCGCGGCCGGGCGTGCCGGGCGGATAATTGGCCGGGCGGATCAGCCGGTCCTGCCGCTCGATGAAGACGAGGGCTTCGCGCTGGTCCCAGGAATGGTTGCCGAGGGTAACCACATCGGCGCCGGCAGCGAGGATCTCGTCGCAGATCGTCTCGGTGATGCCGAAGCCGCCGGCGGAGTTCTCGCCGTTGATGACGACGCAGTCGAGCTTCCAGGCCTCGCGCAGCGCAGGCAGGCGCTCCTGAACCGCGATCCGGCCGGGGCGGCCGACGATGTCACCGAGGAAGAGAAGACGCATGAAACCGACCCGCGAGCTGTGAAGGCTTTCTCCCTCGCGCGAAGGGGCGCGGGAATCAACCGCAGCGGATGGTTTCGCGTTCCGTTACGATCCAGTCGAGACGCTGGTCATGCGGCTCGTCCGGCACCGTTTCGATTTCCTGCGCCGCATAGCCGATGCCGATGCTGATGGTCGGCGCGAGCTCGCTGAGGGCGCGGTCGTAATAGCCCTTGCCGTAGCCGATGCGGTAGCCGCGGCGGTCGAAGGCCGCGAGCGGCACGATCAGGATGCGGGGCGCGGTCTCTGGCTGGTCGGGCGCGGGGACCAGTGTGCCGAAGCCGCCGGGAACGATCGGCTCATAAGGCGCCCAGCACCGGAAGATCATGCGCCTCGCGACGATCGCGGGCAGGCAGAGCGGCAGGCCGCGCCGGTGCAGTTCCTCGAGGATGGGGCGCGGATCGGCCTCGGAGCGCATCGGCCAATAAGCCGAGACCGGGCCGGCTGCACCGGGCCAGACGGGCAAGGCGAGTACCTGTGCGGCGATCTCGGGATCCCATTCGAGCCGGTCGTCGATTTCCAGCGCGTCGCGCCGGGCAAGCGCGGCCTCGCGCAATGTCGCTTTATGGGGGGAGGGCGTGACGGGCGTATCCGGGATCGTCGTCATAAGGGCTGCGGAGCCACCTCGGCCGTGGAGTTTTGAATCCCGGGACACCTACTAAAGTAGGTGGGCGCCGTGTGTCCGGCTCCAATGGAACCGGTCAGGGACAGCTCCCTAGGGAGTCGTATGGGCCCGGGGAATGCTGTCTCTCACGCACCAGGCAGCCCCGCTTCGCTAATGTAGGGAAGAGGCCGGCAAAGCGCCAGAGGCGTTTTCGCCGTCGTTCCCCGGATTTCGCTGCCGGCCCATGAAGGTGTCCATATTTCGGCCGCGGTGCGCGGGTGTTATAAACGCGTGCGCGACAGTTCCCGTTTCAGCTAAGGACCGCTTGTTTCAGATGCCTGGCTCTTCCCTTGCCCGCTTCCTCGTTCGCCCGGCGTGGCCTGCGCTCGCGCTCGCCGCGGGGTTGATCGGTGCCTCAGCGCCGGCTTTCGCGCAGGATGCTGCCGATTTGCTGGTGCGCACGACACGGCTCGAAAACCAGATGCGCCAGATGGCTGGCCAGATCGAGCAGCTCCAGTTCGAGAACAAGCGGCTGACCGACCAGCTCAGCCGTTTCCAGCAGGATGTCGATTTCCGCCTGAACGAAAAGGGCGGCGGCCGTCCCTCCGCTGGTTCCACGCCGCCACCGGCCAACCCGCCGGCGGGCGGCACGCCGCAGCGCCAGCGCCGCAGCGATGCCTTCGATCCGACGCAGCAGCAGGGCGCCGCCGGCGCGCCGCAATCGCTCGGCGGCGGGATCACAGGCATCATCGAGGATGATTATGCCGGTGGCCCGGCGAGCGGTCAGCCGCTCGACCTGCAAGGGGTCGGACGCCCGGTGCAGCAGGGTGCCGTCGCGGCCGGGCCGCGCGGCCAGAGCGTCGCCGCCGCGAGCGGCCCCGCCACCGCCAGGGAAGCCTATGATTCCGCCTACTCGGCACTCCAGCGCCGGGCCTATGAGCAGGCCGAGATGGGCTTCCGGCAATTCCTGCAGAGCTATCCGCGTGACCGGCTCGCGGTCGATGCGACCTACTGGCTCGGTGAGAGCTACATGCAGCGCCAGCGCTATCGTGAGGCGGCGGAGCAGTTCCTGAAGATCTCCAAGGAATCGCCGCGCTCGGCCAAGGCGCCGGACAGCCTGCTCAGGCTCGGCATGGCGCTGAACGGGCTCGGCGCCAAGGAGCAGGCCTGCGCCACCTATGCCAAGGTCGGCATCGATTATCCGCAGGCCTCGAGCGCGGTGCGTAATGCCGTCAGCCGCGAGCGGCGCCGTTCCGGCTGCGCTTGAGCGCGGTTCCTCCTCTCGACTCGTCCGCGACGCCGGTCTCGTTGGTCGAGGCCGGCGCTTTCTTTGACGGGCTCGCAGCCGAGGCGGGTTTGCTCGTCGCCGTTTCCGGCGGGCCGGATTCCGTCGCATTGCTGTCCCTGCTGGCCGATTGGGCTAAGGCGCCGGGACGGCCGCCGCTTCATGCCGCGACCGTCGATCATGGTCTGCGCCCCGAAGCCGCGGCCGAAGCCGAGAAGGTGGGAGAGCTTTGCGCCAGACACGGCGTTCCGCATGCGACCTTGCGATGGACCGGGCCGAAGCCAGCCAGCAGGATCCAGGACGCCGCCCGACGCGCCCGTTACGATCTCCTCGCCGCCGAAGCAGAGCGCTGCGGCTGCACGGTCATCGTCACCGCCCATACGCTGGACGATCAGGCCGAGACCCTGCTGATGCGGCTCGCCCATGGCTCCGGTCCGGCTGGACTCACCGGCATGCAGCCGCGCACGCGGCGGGGAAGCGTCGATATCGCGCGACCTCTGCTCGGGGTCGGGAAATCGCGGCTCATCGCGACGGCGGAGGCGCGGGGACTGCCCTTCATCCATGATCCGAGCAATGCCGACCCGCGCTTCGAACGGGTGCGTTGGCGCACGCTGGCGCCGCTGCTGGCCGAGCAGGGGCTCGATGCGGGGCGGCTCGGGCTCCTTGCAGCCCGCTTGGCGCGGCAGGACGAGGCCTTGTCGCGTCGCGTGATCGAGGTGCTGGCGGAGCGGCTGCTTCCTCCCCTCATCGCAGGAGAAGCCAGACTCGCCTTCGGGCTACTCGCCGAAGAGCCGGAGGAGATCGTCCTGCGCGTTCTGGCCCGGGCTCTCGATGACGTGGCGCCGGCGAGCGAAAATTATGGGCGGCTGGAGCGGTTGGAAAGCTGCGGGGCGGCATTCCTCGCCGCGCAGCGGGCCGGCGGGCGCCTGCAGCGGACGCTTTCCGGCTGCATCCTCACGCTCGACCGGACCGGCGTCCTGACGTTGCGCAGGGAGGGGCCCCGCCGGCGCGGTGTTCACCCTGCGACATCATAATACTGCGACATCGCTCGTTTCGTTCGCGTTTCCCTTGGCAAGGAGGCGCGCCGCACTTAAATTGGCTATCAAGTGAAATCCAGGCCTTATCCGGTTGGTCCCGGCAGGCCCGATCGGACTGGTGATGAATCCGAACTTTCGTAATTTCGCCCTCTGGGTGGTGATCTTCCTGCTGGTTCTGGCGCTGGTGACGCTTTTCCAGAGCCCGAGCCAGCGCTCGAACACCAATGAAATCCCGTACAGCCAGCTGATCAACGAGGCCGATTCCGGGAAGATTTCCAGCGTCGTCGTGTCTGGCCAGGAGATTTCGGGCACCTTCTCGGATGGTCGCAACTTCGTGACCTATGCGCCTTATGGCGATCCGGGCTTGCTCAAGACGCTGGCGCAGAAGGGTGTGACGGTGTCCGCCCGTGCTCCCTCCGAGGGCACTCCCTGGTTCATGGCGCTGCTGGTCAATTCGCTGCCCTTCGTCATCTTCATCGGCCTGTGGATCTTCATGTCCCGCCAGATGCAGAACGGCGCCGGCCGGGCGATGGGCTTCGGCAAGTCCAAGGCCAAGCTCCTGACCGAGGCCCATGGCCGCGTCACCTTCGAGGATGTCGCCGGCATCGACGAGGCCAAGGAAGACCTGCAGGAGATCGTCGAGTTCCTGCGCGATCCGCAGAAGTTCCAGCGGCTGGGCGGGCGCATCCCGCGCGGCGTGCTGCTCGTCGGCCCTCCCGGTACGGGCAAGACGCTGACGGCGCGTGCCGTGGCTGGTGAAGCTAATGTACCGTTCTTCACCATCTCCGGCTCGGACTTCGTCGAGATGTTCGTCGGCGTCGGCGCCAGCCGCGTGCGCGACATGTTCGAGCAGGCCAAGAAGAACGCGCCCTGCATTATCTTCATCGACGAGATCGACGCGGTCGGCCGCCATCGCGGCGCCGGTCTCGGTGGCGGCAATGACGAGCGCGAGCAGACGCTGAACCAGCTCCTCGTCGAGATGGACGGCTTCGAGCCGAACGAGGGCGTCATCATCATCGCCGCGACCAACCGTCCCGACGTGCTCGACCCGGCGCTGCTGCGCCCGGGCCGCTTCGACCGCCAGATCGTCGTGCCGAACCCGGATGTCGCCGGCCGCGAGAAGATCCTGAAGGTCCATGTCCGCAAGGTGCCGATGGCGCCGGATGTCGACCTCAAGATCCTCGCCCGTGGCACGCCCGGCTTCTCCGGCGCCGACCTGATGAACCTCGTCAACGAGGCGGCGCTGCTCGCGGCCCGTCGCGGCAAGCGCATGGTCACCCATGCGGAGTTCGAGGACGCCAAGGACAAGGTCATGATGGGCGCCGAGCGCAAGTCCATGGCGATGTCCGAGGAGGAGAAGAAGCTGACCGCTTATCACGAGGCTGGTCACGCCATCGTTGGCCTCTACGTTCCGGCTGGCGTGCCCGTGCACAAGGCGACGATCATCCCGCGCGGCCGCGCGCTCGGCATGGTCAAGTTCCTGCCCGAGGGCGACCGCTACTCGATGAAGTACAAGGAGTTCACCTCGCAGCTCGCGGTCGCCATGGGCGGACGCGTCGCGGAGGAGATCACCTTCGGCAAGGAGAACATCACCTCGGGCGCTACCGGCGACATCCAGCAGGCGACCAAGATGGCCAAGGCCATGGTCACGCAGATGGGCTATTCGGACGAGCTCGGCATGGTCGCCTATGGCGACAACCAGGAAGAGGTCTTCCTGGGCATGTCGATGGGCCGCAGCCAGTCGCTCTCGGAGGCAACGGCGCAGAAGATCGACGCCGAGGTGAAGCGCCTTGTCGACGAGGGCTATGCCGACGCCAAGAAGATCCTGACCGAGCATCATGAGGAGTTCGTGCAGGTCGCCGAGGCGCTGCTCGAGTTCGAGACGCTGACGGGCGAGGAAATCCGCGACCTGATCGCCGGCAAGCGCCCCTCGCGCGATCTCGACGACACACCGCATGCCCCGCGCGGTTCGGCCGTGCCGAGCGCCGGCAAGGGCCGCAAGCGCGGCGAGCCGGATGCTGGGCTGGAGCCGCAGCCGCAGGCCTGAGCAGGCGCATTCAGAACAAGGAAAGGCGGCCTTCGGGCCGCCTTTTTCGTTTGGGCTGTCGTCCCGGGAGCGATAGTTGCGTCCGCTTGTCACGCTCCGTCATAATTTGTGAGAAGGTGGAAAGATTTTTTGGCTATAGAAACACGCAAAATCGGGCGCGGATCGCCCCTCGGATCGAGACGATATGGCACGCAAATATTTCGGAACGGACGGTATTCGCGGGCGGGCGAATGGCGTGATTACGCCGGACCTCGCCCTGAAGGTCGGACAGGCCACGGGCCTTGCCTTTCGTCGCGGCGAGCACCGCCATCGGGTCGTGATCGGCAAGGATACACGGCTTTCCGGCTACATGATCGAATATGCCATGGTCGCGGGTTTCACCTCCGTCGGCATGGAC
>JARYGW010000164.1:0-12625 GCA_033792295.1 Allobosea sp. | reverse complement strand
TGGCGCTGTCCACCTTCAACGCCACGGTGCAGCTCTCGGCGCCACGCTGGGTGGTGGGCCGGGCGCTGGCGATCTACCAAATGGCGACCTTCGGCGGCATGGCGCTGGGAAGCTGGGCGTGGGGCCGCACTGCCCTGCTCTCCGGCACGGACCGAGGCCTGGAGCTTTCGGCCATCGCCCTGCTGATCGGCGCGGCACTCGGGCTCCGCTACCGGCTGCCGCCGCTGGAGGAACTCAATCTCGATCCGCTCAGCCGCTGGCGCGAGCCCAAGGTGGCGGTCGACATCGAACCGCGCAGCGGGCCGGTGATCGTCACCGTCGAGTACATCATCAAGCCGGAGGACGTCGTCGCCTTCCTGAACGTGATGGCGGAGCGCCGCCGCATCCGCCGCCGCGACGGCGCGCGGCACTGGACGCTATTGCGCGACCTGACCGACCCGACGCTGTGGTTCGAGCGCTACGACAGCCCGACCTGGGTCGAATATGTGCGCCAGAACCAGCGCATGACTCAGGCCGATGCCGAGATCGGCGAGCGCGTCCGCGCGCTCCATGGCGGGCCGAACCCGCCCGTCGTCCATCGCATGATCGAGCGGCAGACGGCCTCACTTACCTCGGCAGCGACGACCGTTCCCCTGGCTTCCGCGGTCATGCCCAAGCCATTGGGCGATCCGTCGCGGGCCGGCTGACGAACACTCTCCGCGATCAGACCGAACACATTCGGCTCGATCGTGGAGAGCTTTGTTCTTGCATCGGCTTTTTTCCGAAAAACCGCATTCCGCTTTTCGGGGCCGACGCGCTAACCGGCGATCCAGAGCCCGGCCAGCCCGACCATACCGACGATGATCCGCCACCAGGCGAAGACCGCAAAGCCGCGCCGCGAGACGAAATCGAGGAAGGAGCGCACCACGATCAGCGCCGCGAAAAAGGCCGCGACGAAGCCGATGACGATCAGGATGCCGTCATTGAAAGACAGCTCCTTGTAGCTCTTCAGCAGGTCATAGGCGAAGGCGCCGGCCATGGTCGGCATGGCAAGGAAGAAGGAGAATTCGGCCGCCGCACGCTTGCTGGCGCCGAGCAGCATCGCGCCGACGATCGTGGCGCCGGAGCGCGAAACGCCGGGGATCATCGCGAGGCACTGGAAGAAGCCGATCTTGAGATACATCGGCAGCGTGAAGGTGGTCGCGTCGGTGTATTTTTCCTGCAGCTCCAGCTCATCGACCACGAGCAGCACGAGGCCGCCCGCGATCAGCGCGCAGCAGACGATCAGCGGATTGAACAGCACGCCCTTGATGAAGCCGTGCAGCAAGGCTCCGATGATGGCCGCCGGCAGGAAGGCGACCAGCACGCCGATGACGAAACGCCGGGCCGAGGGGTCGGTCGGGATGCGCAGCGCGATATCGAGCAGACGGCGGAAATAGACCAGCAGGATCGCCAGGATGGCGCCAAGCTGGATCAGCACCTCGAAGGTCTTGCCGTTAGACTCGAAGCCGAGGAAGTGGCCGAGCAGCAGCAGATGGCCCGTCGAGGAGACCGGCAGGAACTCGGTGAGGCCCTCGACGATGCCGAGGACGAAGGCTTCGATGATGTTCTGCATGGAACAGGCGTCCTCGTGCGACTCAGGATCCGCGCCGGCCGGCATCGGTCCATCCGAGCGGGCTTACGCCCAGCTCTTTGCAAATTGGTTACCACTTCGCGAAGCGAACCAGGCAAATCGTCAGCTTCCGCATCCAGGGCGCTTGTGGCCGTTTTCGGGCGTGATAAGAGCGGGCGCCGAACGCATAGCAGGGAATTTTCCGGCCCGCCGCCCCGCTTCGGCCGCATTTGACCCGCTTCAAGGCTGCATGAGTGCCATGGCGACCCTGTATCATTACCCGCTATGCCCGCATTCGCGCTTCACCCGTCTCGTGCTCGGCGAGTTCGGCATGGAGGCCGAAATGGTCGAGGAGCGCGTCTGGGAACGGCGGCGGGAATTCCTCGAGCTCAACACGGCGGGGACGACGCCGGTCTTCCAGGAGCAGAACGGGCTGCCCGTCCCTGGCGCAGGGCCGATCGCCGAATATCTCGACGAGACCCGCGGGCTTGCGCTCGGCGACCGCCGGCTCCTGCCGGAAGGCCCGGGCGAGCGCGTCGAGGTGCGGCGCCTGCTCGACTGGTTCAACATCAAGTTCCATGACGAGATCACCGGGCCGCTCGTGCTCGAAAAGGTGATGAAGCGCTTCATGAGCCGCGATGAAGGCGGCGGACCACCCGAAATGGGCGCGATCCGCGCGGCGCGCTCCAATGTGCGCTATCATCTGCGCTACATCTCCTGGCTGCTCGCCAAGCGGAACTGGCTGGCGGGCGCCCGATTGAGCTATGCGGACCTCGCCGCTGCGGCGCATCTCTCCTGCGTCGACTATCTCGGCGACGTGCCCTGGGAAGAGGACGAGACGGCGCGCGCATGGTACGCCCGAATCAAATCGCGACCGAGCTTCCGGCCGCTGCTGGCGGACCGGGTGCCCGGCATGTCGCCCAGCGCCCATTACGACAATCTGGACTTCTGAGCGTCGAGAAGCTGAAGCGCACCGTCGCCGAGCGCGCCCGGGCCGAGGGCTTCGCGGTGATGCGCGTCGCGGCCGCCGATGCGATCCCGCTGGCGCCGGAGCGGCTGAAGAACTGGCTGGAGGCCGGCTACCACGGCGACATGACCTGGATGGACGAGCGCATCGCCGAGCGGGCCGATCCGCGGATGCTGTGGAGCGAGGTTCGCTCGGTCGTCATGCTCGGAATGAACTATGCCGGCGAAGGCGATCCGCTCGCGATGCTCGCCCAGCCCGACAAGGGGGCGATCTCGCTCTATGCCCGCCGGCGCGATTATCACGACGTCATAAAAGGCAAGCTCAAAAGCGTGGCGGGGCTGCTGGCCGCGCGAGGCGGCGCCGACGTCAAGGTCTTCGTCGATACCGCCCCCGTCATGGAAAAGCCGCTGGCGCAGGCGGCGGGCCTCGGCTGGCAGGGCAAGCACAGCGTGCTGGTCTCGCGCGAGCATGGCTCCTGGCTGCTGCTGGGGGCGATCTACACAACCGCGGAGCTGCCGGCGGACGACGCCGAGCGCGACCATTGCGGCTCCTGCCGGCGCTGCCTCGACATCTGTCCGACCGATGCCTTCCCAGCGCCCTACCAGCTCGATGCGCGCCGCTGCATCGCCTATCTCACCATCGAACATCAGGGCCATATCGACGCGGAGCTGCGTCCCGGCATCGGCAACCGCATCTTCGGGTGCGACGACTGCCTGGCTGTCTGCCCCTGGAACAAGTTCGCCGAGGCTGCGCAGGAAACCCGCTTCGCCCTCAAGGACGAGCTCGACGGGCTATCGCTCGCTGAACTCGCCCGCCTCGACGATGCGGCCTTCCGGACACTCTTCGCCGGCACGCCGGTGAAGCGGACCGGGCGCGACCGCTTCCTGCGCAACGTCCTGATCGCCATCGGCAACAGCCGCCGGCCCGAACTTGCCGACAGTGCCGTTCAGCATCTCAATGATGCCTCGGCGCTGGTGAGAGCCATGGCAGTCTGGGCACTGGGCCGTCTCGACCCCGAGAGGGCCGCTGTACTCGCAGCCGCGGCGCTATGCTCGGAAGCCGATCCACAGGTGCGGACCGAGTGGTCCGCCTTGATCTCCCGCACGGAAGACGCTGCATGAAACTGCTGATTCTCGGCCTCGGCTATTCGGCCAGCTTCTTTGCACGCGCCGCGCTCGTTCGCGGCTGGGAGGTGACGGGCACGGTGCGCTCGGCCGAAAGGGCCGCGGAACTCAGCCGTGACGGCATCCGCACGCTGGTCTTCGGCGGCTTCGCCGTGTCCTCGCCGCTCGCCAAGGCCGTGGCGGAGGCCGAGGCCGTGCTGGTTTCGGTCCAGCCGGGCGAGGATGGCGACCCGGTGCTGCAGCGGCTGCGCGACGAACTCGCCGCCGCACCGGCGCTGCGCTGGATCGGCTATCTCTCGACCATTGGCGTCTACGGCGACCAGGACGGTGCCTGGACTGACGAAAGCCAGCCCGTGAATCCGGGCAATGCCCGCAACGGCTTGCGCGTCGCGATCGAGCAGGATTGGCTGGCGCTGGGGCGCGAGACTGGCAAGGCCGTGCAGATCTTCCGCCTCGCGGGCATCTACGGCCCCGGCCGCAACCCGCTCGCGAAGCTGCGCGAGGGCAAGGCGACACGGTTGGTGAAGCCCGGCCAGGTCTTCAACCGCATCCACGTCGACGACATCGCCGGCATCCTGATGGCGTCGCTCGCGCAGCCGCGCAATGGCGCGATCTACAACCTTACCGATGATGAGCCGGCTCCGCCGCAGGATGTAGTCAGCTTCGCAGCGGAACTGGCAGGGCTGGAGCCGCCCCCCGAAATCCCCTTCGCGGAAGCCCGGCTCTCACCGATGGCGGCGAGCTTCTATGGCGAGAACAAGCGGGTCTCGAACGCATTGGTGAAGCGCGAGCTCGGCTATGCCTTCCACTATCCGACCTATCGCGAAGCGCTACGTACCCTCGCCATAGCCGGCGAATAAGCGCTTTTCAGGCCGCGTGGCGCGCGTTGTCGCCGCCATAATACTCGGCGTAGCGCTTGTCGATGGCCGAGACGGGCAGCACGACGAGGACGTCGGTGGTGCCGAACTGGCGGTCGATCACGGCACCGGTGCCGAAGCGCGCACCGAGCCTGAGATAGCCCTTGATCAGTGGCGGCATCTGCCTGAGCGAGAGCTTGGCATCGACCATCTCGGCAGGCAGGCGATCCATACCGACATAATGCTCGGGATGCGCCTCGGCGCTCCATTCGCCCTGGGAGCGGGCATGATGATGCAGGAAACTCAGCGGCAAGGCGAGCGCATCGGGATCGGTGCCGTCGAAGGACGCGCAGCCGAACATCGCATCGATGCGATGATGCTCCAGATAGGCCCAGATCCCGGACCAGAGCAGCTCGACCGTCCGCTTGGTGCGATAAGGTTTCAGCACGCAGGAACGGCCGAGTTCAAGGAAACGCTGACCGGGGTGACGTGCCAGCAGCGGGGCGAGGTCGAATTCGCTCTGCGTATAAAAGCCGCCGAGCCGGCTCGCCGCACTCTGGCGCATCAGGCGATAGGTACCGACGATCTTCGGCTTGATGCCGCCGAACCGCCCCTTCGCAGCATGGTCGATGACGAGCAGATGATCGCAGGCCTTGTCGAAGCGATCGGCGTCGCGGCGGAACATCCGCGCGATCACATCGGGCTTCGCCGACATCTCCTGATAGAACACGCGATAGCGCAGGCGCTGCGCCCGCCAGATCTCGCGAGGACCACGCGCCAGCCGGACCTCAAGCGAGCCGAGCCGACCCAGCGTCCCGAAAAGCGGCTCTGATTCGCCGGCTTCCAGCCCGTAGCGGCGCATCGCCCCGCCGGTGATCAGCATCATCGGCGCCAACCGCGAAAGCAGAGGATTGCCGGCCGAAAACCGGGTTGGCAGCGCGTTCGATCCCTCAGAAACGTGCAGTGCCATTGCCTGTTTCGCCCCCAGAGTACATGCCGATCAAATCGTATCACAACCCGATCGGGTCAAGCGCACCCTATCACTCTTTTGGAAGCGGGTTGAGGGATGCGGTCATCTACACCCGATCCATTCCGCCTCCGGGCCGCTTCCGGCGCCTGGAAAGGCTTGCGCCGACGACCTTACAACTTTGCGACAGAACTGCGTCGAAGCGATGACGCCCGTCAAGCCGACAATGTCCGCGAAGCCTTGCTGTCCAGATGATCGAGCCAGCGCAAGAGGGCCGCACGCTCGAGCGGCTTGGCGAGGCAATCGTCCATCCCCGCCTCGAGCGCGGCCTCGCGATCGGCAACCGAGACATTGGCCGTGACCGCGACGAGCGGCAGCCGCGGCGTCCGGCCGAGTGTCTCCTCCAGCTTTCGCACGGCGCGGGCACAGTCCAGCCCCGTCATCGCCGGCATGCGGATGTCCATAAGAGCGAGATCGAGCGGGGCAGCCGCACCGGTCAGGCTGGCCTCGATTCGCTGCAGGGCCTCGCGCCCGTCGCGCACCCAGATGACCGAGGAGCCCAGGCGCTCTAGCGTCCGCGTCAGCAGTAGCGCGTTGATCTCGTTGTCTTCCGCGACGAGGATGTTGAGCGGCCGGCGCCGGGGCGGCTTGCCTGCCCGGCTTTTCCCGACGGCCGGCAAAAGCTGGGGAAAACGAGCGCCCAGCCGCTCATAGAGCGAGCGGGCGCGGACCGGCTTGATGAGGAAACCCGAAAAGCCGGCAGCCTGAGGCGAGCCGAACTGGCGCCGTGCGAGCGACGACAGCAGGATCAGGCAGTCGCGGATTCCCGCCGCTCGCACGGTCTCGGCCAGCTCCTTCGCCGTGGCATCGCCGAGCGCGTGGTCGATCAGGACCGCAGTCACCGGCACATCGCCAGCCAGGATTCCCTGCGCCGCCTCCGCCGTCGCCGCGACCGAGACGGCCGCCCCGGTCGCGCGGATCGATTCCCAGAGGAAACGTGCAGCGAAAGGCGCCGGGGACGCGAGCAGAACGTGCTGACCTGGCCAATGCGGGATCGGGACCGCCTCCGCTCCCGGCGCCGCAACCAGGGGCAGCGTCACACGGAAGCTCGCCCCCTCGCCGCTGCGGCTTTCCGCCCTGACCTCGCCCCCCATCAGCCCGACCAGCCGCCGCACAATGGCGAGGCCCAGCCCAGTTCCAGCGTGGCGGACACCGGATTCGTGTTCGAGCTGCTCGAACTCCCCAAAGATGACTTCGAGCCGATCGGCGGGAATACCGGGGCCGGTATCGGCCACGACGATCTCGACCACGTTCCGCACGCGCCGCACACTCAGCCCGACGCCACCGGCATCGGTGAACTTCACGGCGTTGCCGACGAGATTGAGCAGGATCTGACGCAGGCGATCGCGATCGCCGACGAGCTGTGCCGGCAATTCCGGCGCGATATAGGCGGCAAGCTCGATACCCTTGGCCTGGGCCCTGGGCGCCATCAATTCAGAAACGGTCTCGACGAGCTGCACGATATCGAAGGGTTCCTCGACCAGTTCAAGCCGACCGGCCTCGACCTTGGCGAAATCGAGGATGTCGTCCACCAGCGCCAGCAGGGCCTCGCCGGAGATACGCAGGGCCTGGACATAGGTCGACTGCTCGGCGTCGAGACCGGTATCGGACAGCAGATCGGACATGCCGAGGATGCCGTTCAGCGGCGTGCGGAACTCGTGGCTGACCGTCGCGAGAAAACGTGATTTCGCGTCATTGGCCGCTTCGGCCCTGGCGCGGGCCTCGACCAGCGCGTCCTCATCGGCGATGCGGACGGAGATGTCGCGGCCAACGCGCTGGATCAGCGTGCGCCCGCCGAGCCCCGGAACCACCGTCTCGACCCAGGCGACCCAGCGTTCACCCTCATGCGTGGCAAGGCATTCGTCGAAGCTGCGCGCCCCGCCGTCGAGCGGGCGCTGAGCCCGTATCGCAAGCTGGGGCAGCTGCGCCTCACTGCCGACGAGATCGGCGTCGCTCGCCCCGAAGAGCGCGGCATAGGCGGCGTTCGCATAGACGATGCGGGCACCGTCCCGGCGCACGATGAAATCGCCCTGCCCTTCGACGAGGCTACGATAGCGCTGCTCGCTGTCGGCGAGGCTCCAGAGCCGATCGTTCAGCGCCTCGACCTCCTGGAGCAGCGAGGCGATCTTGCGACGGGAGCGCGCCTGCCGCCGCAAGACGACGATACCGAACCCTGCCAGCAAGGCGAGAACGGCACAGGCGACAGCGAACCATGTCCAGAACGAGAGCATCATGCTCCCGGTCTAGCGACCACCCCCTGAAAAAATCCGCCTGAGGAAAGCGTGCTTTCGAGGCCGTCGCGCAAGCAAGGCTTAACCTTGACGAGGGCGACCGGATCGGTCTTTCCGACAAGCGCGCCGCTTGCGCCCCTCTGCTGCCCCCTTCAGGCGGCCTGCGCGAGCTCCCCGCCGCGCGAGCGATAGGACAGCGCCTCGGCCAGATGCAGCCGGCCGACCTTCTCCTCACCGTCGAGATCGGCGAGGGTGCGCGCGACCTTGAGCACGCGGTGATAGGCGCGGGCCGTCAGCCGCATCGCCTCCGCCGCATCCCGCAACAAGGCGAGGCCGGCCTTGTCCGGACGCGCGACCTCCTCCAGCACCGGCGCCGGGCAAGCGGCATTGGTCGTGACGTGGCTCAGGCCGAGCGCCTCGAAACGCGCAATCTGGAGCGCACGCGCGGCCGCGACCCGTGCCGCCACCTCGGCGGAGCCCTCACCGGCCGATGGCAGGATGAGGTCGGCGGCGGTCACCGCCGGCACGTCGATCATGATGTCGATCCGATCCAGCAGCGGGCCGGAGATCCGGGTCTGGTACTGGGCCATGCAGCGCTCGTTCGGCTGGCGGCGGCAGGCATAGCCCGGTTCCGTCGCCTTGCCGCAGCGGCAGGGGTTCATCGCCGCGACGAGCTGGAAGCGGGCCGGATAGACCGCGCGATGATTGGCACGGGAGATCAGCACGTCGCCAGTCTCCAGCGGCTGGCGCAGCGCATCGAGCACCTGTGGCTGGAACTCCGGCAGTTCGTCGAGAAAGAGCACGCCATGATGGGCGAGCGAAACCTCACCGGGCTTCGCCTGCAGGCCGCCACCGACGAGCGCCGCCATCGAGGCCGAATGATGCGGCGCGCGAAAGGGGCGCCGGTCGGTCAAGGCGCCGCCGGCGAGATGTCCGCCGACGGACAGGACCATCGAGACCTCGAGCAGCTCGCGCGGCGTCAGCGGCGGCAGTATCGAAGGAAGGCGGCTCGCCAGCATCGACTTGCCCGCGCCGGGCGGCCCGTTCATCAGCAGATTGTGGCCCCCGGCCGCGGCGATTTCCAGCACGCGCTTGGCGCTCTCCTGCCCTTTGATGTCGGCGAGATCGGGCAAGGCCCCTGGCTGCCGCGCCACCGCCGGCTCCGGGCGCGCCATCACCTGTGTGCCCTTGAAGTGATTTGCAAGCTGGATCAGCGAGCGCGGCGCCAGGATGTCGATATCCGCCGCCGCCCAGGCCGCCTCAGGGCCGGTCGCGGCGGGGCAGATCAGGCCTTGGCCACGATCATAGGCCGCAATCGCCGCCGGCAGCACCCCGGCAACGGGCGCGATCGAGCCGTCGAGCGCGAGTTCCCCCAAAACGGTGTAGCCGGAGAGCGCGTCGGGCGGAATCGCACCGATGGCGGCCATGACGGCCAACGCGATCGGCAGATCATAATGGCTGCCTTCCTTCGGCAGGTCGGCCGGCGCGAGATTCACGGTGATACGCTTGGCCGGCAGGGCCAACCCCGAAGCGATCAGCGCCGCCCGCACCCGCTCGCGGCTTTCGGCGACGGCCTTGTCGGGCAAGCCGACCAGGATGAAGGCAACATTGCCCGAGGCGACCTGGACCTGCACATCGACGGCGCGCGCCTCGATACCCTCGAACGCCACCGTCGCGACCCGCGTCACCATCTCAGCCCACCCCATTCCCGAGCGGAACGCTAGCCGAGCTTCAGGCGCGACGCAAGAACATAGCAAGAACCGAACGCAAAAGGGCGCCGCTATGGCGTCGGATCGAAAAGTGGACTCCACTTTTCGTAACAATCCAATGCGATACCAACGATCCAGGGGCCCCCTTCGTCACGATGGCCGCCGTTGGCCTCAGGCGTGAACGCCGAGGCCGATCTGGCACGCGACACCCGTCCCGCCCAGCCCGCAATAGCCGGCCGGATTCTTGGCGAGGTACTGCTGGTGATAGTCCTCGGCGAAGTAGAAGGGCGGCGCTTCGCGGATCTCTGTCGTAACCGGCCCGTAGCCGTTGGCTGCCAGCGACTTCTGGTACGCGTCTCGGGAACGCTCGGCCGCGGTACGCTGCTCCTCGTCGAAGACGTAGATCGCCGAGCGATACTGCGTGCCGATGTCGTTGCCCTGGCGCATACCCTGGGTCGGGTCGTGATTCTCCCAAAAGGCCTTGAGCAGGTCCTCGTAAGACAGCTTGGCCGGATCATAGACGACGAGCACGACCTCGGTGTGGCCCGTCAGGCCGCTGCAGACCTCCTCATAGGTCGGATTCGGGGTCTCGCCACCAGCATAACCTACGGCCGTCACCCAGACGCCGTCGCCCATCTGCCAGAACTTGCGTTCCGCACCCCAGAAGCAACCCAGTCCGAACACGGCCTTGCGCGTCTCCTCCGGATAGGGCCCGGCGAGATCATGGCCATTGACGAAGTGCGTTTCAGCCGTGGGAATCGCCGCAGCGCGCCCCGGCAGCGCCTCGGCCGCAGTCGGCAGTGAAGTCTTCTTGCGCAGGGAAAACATCGTCGGCTCCGTTCCGTTCATCTCGGCCTAATGTAAGCATCGCGACGGCATCTGCACAGAATGCGCATCCGCCGCCTTGTTCACCGACGCGTGACGATGCCGATCTGCGGCTCCGGCGGGCGGCCGAGCCAGAGAAGGACGAAGCCAAGGACCAACGCCGCGAGCGCAGCCGGCGCCTGCGTGACCGACAACAGAACCGGATCCCATAACAGAGGATGGAGGTTGCGTTCGATCATCGGCCCGAGCGAGCGGTAGCGTTCGTGCAGTACGGCCGCGAGCACATCTCCCACCGTGGTGAAGCGCAAGAACGCATTGGCGATCGAGCGTGCGCCGTCGATCACCAGAACGACGAATCCCGCAGCGACGAGAAGGTACCCGACACATCTGACCAGAAACCGCACAGCTTTTCCTCTCGGCCGACCCTATCCGCCTTCGGCGACGGCTTTCGCGCCACCGACGGGAGATGTGCGCGTCCCGGCGGCCGATCGCAACCCGGCCCGGCCGATTCGGGCGGCCGGCTGGCAGAATGGCGCCTGCGAGCCGCCGGGCTCACGGCTGAATCGTGCGGGATTGTGAAAACGCTGCATCTCGGCCCTTGAAAGATCGGCCCCCCGCAGTCATAAGCAGCGCGCCGGACAGGTGGCCGAGTGGTTGAAGGCGCACGCCTGGAAAGTGTGTATACGGGAAACCGTATCGCGGGTTCGAATCCCGCCCTGTCCGCCATCCCCGCCGATTTCCCTCTATGGCCCGATATTCCCGCCGAGCGCCGCACACCGCCATGCGGTATAGAGAACCGGCAATTCCACGCTATAGGCCGATATCGTGGTATCCAATGCTGAGACAGAAGATCCAGCACGGATGAGCCACGGCTCGATCGCTGCTCGGTCAGGCACGCGGTAGCACCCCCAGAAGCATCGAGGTGAAAGCCGCCAGCAACGCGTCACGCAGTTCCATATGAAGCGCGCCAAGAGCGGGCTCGTCCGCATAGGCGGCAAGGAGGCTGGGCGGCGGCGGGGCATAGGCCGACAGGGCCCCTGCCGACAGGAGGCTCATCAGGCAGAACATCTGCGCGCCATCGCCAAGCTCCGGCACATGCTGCCGCACGAGGTCGGTCATGGTCGCCAGCCTGCCGAGCGAGGACCGCTTGTACCTCTTGATCGTCTCGACTGAGACATTGTGCTCTAGGACGCCACCCTGCGCACCGAAAAGGTCGCACAGCACCGGCCGGTCCGCCAAGGACCGGCTGAGGATCTCGGCCAGCCGAGCGGCCCGTGCTTCCGGTGCCGCCTGCGCGTCGATGCCTCCGCCCAGTTCGGCTGTCAGATCGACGAGCCAGCGTCCAAGGAAGTCGTCCAGCAGCTCGAGCATCACCGCCTCGCGCGATTCGAAATAACGAAGCACGTTCGACTTGGCCAAGCCCACCCGGCGGCTGAGTTCGTTGAGGCTCAGCTCGGCCAAGGGCATCTCGCCAAGCATCGCCGCCGCCGTATCCAGGATGACCCTGCGCCGGGCCTCCCGCTGCTCCTCGTTTCGCGCCCGCTGAAAAGTCACTCTATCCACCCCCATTAAAGACCGATGGCTTCTTGACATTAGACCATCGGTCTTTAAAACTGCCATTATAGACCATCGGTTCTATAGGAGCGTGCCATGAGTGGCAATTGGACGGAGCAGAACATCCCCGGCCAGCACGGCCGGGTCGCGATCGTCACCGGCGGCAACACGGGGCTGGGTTTTGAGACGGCGCGGATGCTTGCCGCGCACGGGGCGAAAGTGGTTCTCGCGGTTCGCGATGTCGGGAAAGGCGCGCAGGCAGCCACCCGCATCGCCGGTAACGTTGCCGTCCAGGCGCTTGACCTGACCTCGCTCGCTTCGATCCGGTCGGCGGCGGCCGACCTGCGGGCCGCCTATCAACGCATCGATCTACTCATCAACAACGCCGGCGTGATGTACACTCCGCGGCAGACCACGGCGGACGGCTTCGAACTGCAGTTCGGCACCAACTACCTCGGCCACTTCGCGCTGACAGGCCTGTTGCTCGATCATCTCCTGCCCGTTCCCGGTTCGCGCATTGTAACCGTCAGCAGCACTGGCCATCGTATCCAGGCCGCCATCCATTTCGACGACCTGCAATGGCAGCGCTCGTACAGCCGTGCCGGAGCCTACGGCCAATCCAAACTGGCCAATCTGATGTTCACCTACGAATTGCAGCGCCGGCTTGCTGCCCACGGCACCACGGTCGCGGTGGCGGCCCATCCGGGCGTGTCCAACACGGACCTCATTCGAAACCTGCC
>JARYGW010000163.1:0-12647 GCA_033792295.1 Allobosea sp. | reverse complement strand
CCGGCCCCAGCGTGTCGGCCGTCTCAGCCGGCAATGTCGCAAGCCAGCCCGTTCCGACATCCTCGGCGACGACACCTTCCGAAATGAACCAGATCCCGTCAGTCAGCCGTAGATAGTTCCGGGCAAAGGCGTCGGACACCGTCTCGATGACCCCTGCCGTCGGCCGCAGCGCATGGGCGATGAGGTAGCGCTCGACCGTCGAACTGATCACGGATCCCGGCGGGGGCAGCAGCCACTGATATTCGGCAACCTTGGCCATGTCGAAGGGCGGCGACGTCAGCAGCGGGTGATGTGGCCCGACCACCAGCGCGATGCGCTCGGAATAGAGATGCTCGAAGGCGAAGCCCCGCATCGTCTCCGGATCGGGCATGCGGCCGATGACGAGGTCGAGATCGCCAAGCCTGAGCTGTGACATCAAGACGTCGTTCGGGCCGGTCACGACCCGCGGCCGCATTGCGCCGTAACGTGCTGCGACCTCAGCCAGGGCCCGCGGCAGCACGTGGGCCGACACTGTCGGCAGAGCTCCGACGGAAAAGGCGATATCGGTATTGGCACCGTCATCCCCGACCATGCTGACGCCTTGCTTCAGTGCCGTCACGCTGGCTGCAGCGTAACGAAAGAAGACCTCCCCCGGACCCGTCAGGATCATCGGGCGGCGATTCGGTTCGAACAGGGTGGCCCCAAGCACATCCTCCAGTTCCTGGACCGTCTTGGAGACGGCAGGCTGGCTCAATCCCAGCAGCGCAGCCGCCTTCACCACGCTCTTCAGCCGAGCCACCTCCAGGAAGGCCAGCAGATGGCGCAGCTTGATTCGTCCGTTCAGCGGATGAAGGCGCGATGTCACCACCGTCAGGATAACCCTCTAGTTAATCTGAACCCCAAAAAGAGCGCTGAGCATATCCGTTTCTGCACGAAGAAGGGAGCTGATATTACTATTGTCATGATCGGTGTAGCCTTTGGATCATCGCCTGCGGCAGGCTGCCTCCTGCGGCATTGTGAGCCACAGGGCCAGTTGGCCGCACGCTCGCGAACGAGTAAGGTGCGTCATCTTGCGCGACGACATCCACACCACAGGCTTTCCAGCCCTCTGCGCCTCCTGTGAGGCCCGACACCGCGGCATCTGCGGCGCGTTGACGGCCGAGCAGCTCACCGTGCTCGCCAAATCGTCATCGAAACGGAAGGCAACGGAAGGCGCCGAGCTTATCGGCGACGCCCAGGATGTCGAAAGTTACGCGAACGTCCTGTCGGGCGTGGTGAAGCTGACCAAGATGCTGTCCGATGGCCGACAGCAGATCGTCGGTCTTCAGTTCGCACCGGATTTCGTCGGCCGTCCCTTCCGGACGGAGAGCACGCTCGCCGCCGAGGCCGCGACCAATGTCGAGCTCTGCTCCTTTCCGCGCGCGACGGTCGAGCGGATGATGGCCGAGCAACCCGATCTGGAGCACCGCCTGCTGCGGCAAACCCTGAAGGAGCTCGATCAGGCTCGCGACTGGATGCTGACGCTCGGTCGCAAGACAGCGGCCGAGAAGGTTGCGAGCTTCATCCTGATGATCGCGCGCAACATCGACCCGATGACGAAGTCGGACCAGCGTGCCATCGCCTTCGACCTGCCGTTGTCGCGGGCGGAGATCGCCGATTTCCTCGGTCTCACCATCGAGACCGTCAGCCGCCAGTTCACGCGCCTGCGAACCGAGGGCGTCATCCGCCTCGAGCACAACCGACGCGTCATCCTCGACGACATCCGCAAGCTCGCCGCCCATTCTGGCGATTGAGGCCGGCTACAGCATCGGACCGAAAAGTGGAATCCACTTTTCGGAGAAATCCGATGCAACACCAATAAGATAGATCATTGTTACCGCGTCCGGTAGGACGCGCGATGATCTAGCGCGCCGGACAGGAAAATGGAAATCCAGTTTCCGGAAAGTCGGATATTCAAACAAGGAGCTGGATCGTCACCTTGCGCCGGATAGAGCGCTCGGCGATCCAGCGGTTCATCCTCCCCCGGGCAGCACGGTCAGGATGCAATCCTGCTCAAAGGCGATGTGCCGCCGCATCGAGTCGAACAGAGCCCGCAGCATGTAGCCGAACGCCTCCGGATTCGCGATCGGCTGCCCCTCGCCATAGGCGAGCAAGGCCTCGCTCAGGTCCTCCGCCGCGCAGCGATCCTGAACATGCTCCGCCTTCAACCGGTTCACGATGATCGCATTGCGCGGCGAGAGTGCGAAGACCGGGAAGACGAATTGCTCCTCGAAGCGATGGCAGGCGGCGATGAGCGGCACGAGACTGCTCGCGAGCATCAGGCAGCGCAGCCTATCGACATGGGCAGGCAGATCATCCGCGAGACTCTCGAGGGCCTCGCAGGCCTCCAGCATCCGGGTGTGCCCCCGCGCCATGTCGATGCGCGGGATGAAGCCGGGCTCACGTCCGGCTCCGCTCCATCCGCTGCCCTCGACTGGGTGCCGTGTCATGACCGTCGCATCACGGCGTCGGCAACGAGACGGCCTCGTGCGTCGGCTCGTCACGCACGCTGCGCAGCTCGTACCAGAGCGCATTCAGAATGCCGACGGAAGCGGCAAGGCCGAGCCCGAGAATCCAAGCGAAATACCACATGGCACGTTCCTCCTGTCCGGATCAGTAGGCCGAATGGCCCGCATCCTCGACACCCTTCTCGGTGACCTTGCCCCACAGCACGCTATAAACCCAGGCGGTGTAGGCGAGGACCAGCGGCATGAAGACCACCGTCACCAGCAGCATGTTGCGCAGCGTGGCGCGGCTCGAAGAGGCATCGAACACCGCGAGCGAATGGCTGGGATTGCTGCTCGAAGGCAGCAGGATCGGGAACATCGCCACCCCGACGGTCGCGACGATCATGGCGACGCCGAGCTTGGAGGCGAGGAAGGTCAGCCCCTCCCAGCGCGCCCGGAAACCGATGAAGGCGACGAGCGGCCCGACGACACCGAGTGCCGGCACGGCCCAGAGAGCGGGATGCGCCCGGAAGTTCGCAAGCCATGCCGCAGGATCGGCGACCACGGTCTTGAGCAGTGGATTCGACGGCCCGTCCCAGACGATAGGGGTCGTGACGCGATAACCGCCGAGCAGGCCGAGCCAAACCAGCACGCCCCCGCCGGCAAAGAGCAGCGCCGTGATCACGGCCATCAGGGAGCCGATGGTGAGTGCCCGTTCCTCGACCGGCCCGTCGGCCTTGAAGGCGAGCCATGCGGCCCCGTGCATCGTCAGCATCGCGAGCGACACCAGCCCGCAATAGAGCGCAACCGGATTGAGCAGGCCGAAGAGATTGCCCTCGTAGATCGGCCGCAGATCCGGCGTGAAGTGGAAGGGCACACCCTGCAGCGTGTTGCCGACCGCAACGCCGAAGATCAGCGCCGGAACGGCTCCGCCGATGAACAATGCCCCGTCCCAACGTGCGCGCCAGACAGGATCAGGCTTCTTCGAACGATACTTGAAACCGACGGGCCTGAGGATCAGCGCGCTGAGCACCAGGAACATCGCCAGATAGAAACCCGAGAAGCTGAGCGCATAGAGCGCCGGCCAGGCAGCGAAGATCGCCCCGCCCCCGAGGATGAACCAGACCTGATTGCCTTCCCAGACGGGGCCGACCGTGTTGATCGCCACCCGGCGCTCGATGTCCTCCTTGGCGACGAAGGGCAGCAGCGCACCGACGCCCATGTCGAAGCCGTCCGTGACGGCGAAGCCGATGAGCAGGACGCCGAGCAGAACCCACCAGATCAGCCGCAGCGTTTCATAGGAGAAAAGGAATTCGATCATCGTCGTGGTCCTTGGCTTGGCTGCCGGTCATTCGGCCGGATAGGGAGCGACGGCGCGCGGGCCCGGCCGGCCCGGCCGCAATCCCTCCACGACCGTGGCGGCTTCCGGCCCCTTGCGGATGGCGGCCAGCATCAGCTTGACCTCGATGACGGCGAGCACGCCGTAGAGCAGCGTGAAGCCGGCAATGGTGAGCAGCAGGTTGTAGACGCCGAGCTCGGAGGTCGCGAGGAAGGTCGGCAACACGCCTTCGATGATCCAGGGCTGCCGGCCGAACTCGGCGACGAACCAGCCGACCTCGATCGCGATCCAGGGCAAGGGCATCGCCAGCAGTGCCATGCGAAACAGCCAGCGTGGCGCCTCCGTTTCGCGGATCGTGTGCCACAGCGAGATCGCGAAGACGACGAGCAGGACGAAACCGCACAGCACCATCAGGCGGAAGCCGAAGAACAGCCACGGCACCCCCGGCACGGTCGACCAGGCGGCGTCCTTGATGTTCTGCTCGGTCGCCTGCCGCGGATCGGCGACGAAGCGCTTGAGCAGCAACGCATAGCCGAGATCTTGCGAGGAAGCCTTGAAGGCCGCGCGGGCAACGCCGTCATTCCGGTCGAGCTTCAGCTTCTCCAATGCCTCATAGGCGATCAGCCCGTCGCGGATGCGCGCTTCCGCCCGCTGCACGAGCTCGTCGATGCCAGGGATCGGCGTATCGACCGAGCGCGTACCGATCAGGCCCATCACCCAGGGAATATGGATCGCGAAATGGGTCTTGCGGTCGGTCAGGCTCGGAATGCCGATGGCGGTGAAGGAAGCCGGCGCCGGCTCGGTCTCCCACATCGCCTCGATCGCGGCGAGCTTCATCTTCTGGTTGTCGGTGAGCGCATAGCCGCTCTCGTCGCCGAGCACGATGACCGACAGCGCGGAAGCAAGGCCGAAAGCCGAAGCGATGACGAAGGACCGCTTCGCCAGCTCGATATGGCGGCCGCGCAGCAGGTACCAGCCCGAGACGCCGAGCACGAAAGTCGCGGCGCAGACATAGCCGGCGGAGACGGTGTGGACGAACTTCGCCTGCGCGACAGGATTGAAGATCACGGCCACGAAATCGGTGACCTCCATACGCATCGTATCGATGTTGAAGGTGGCGCCGACAGGGTTCTGCATCCAGCCATTGGCGACGAGAATCCATAGTGCCGAGAAATTGGTGCCCAGCGCCATGAGCCAGGTCACGGCCAGATGGGCGCGCGGCGATAGCCTGTCCCAACCGAAGAAAAATAACCCGACGAAGGTCGCCTCGAGGAAGAAGGCCATCAGGCCCTCGATCGCCAGCGGCGCGCCGAAGACGTCGCCGACATAATGCGAGTAGTAAGCCCAGTTCATGCCGAACTGGAATTCCATGGTGATGCCTGTGGCGACGCCGAGCGCGAAGTTGATGCCGAACAGCACCCCCCAGAACTGCGTCATGTCGCGCCAGATCGTCCGGCGGGTCATCACATAGACGGTCTCCATCATCGCGAGCAGGATGGAGAGGCCGAGCGTCAGCGGCACGAATAGAAAATGATACAGGGCCGTTAGCGCAAATTGGAGGCGCGACAATTCGACGAGAAGCGGATCGACCATGGCAACATCCTTTCGGGGCGGTTTGTTATAACCCAATGGACGCCGCACTTCTTGACCTTGATCAAGCCGGCCCAGCCGGCACCGTGCGAAAGAAGCGACATGGAGCAGCCCGCACTCCCGGAGCACCAGCCAGAACGCTGCGCTGAGGACGCCTTCGCCGCACTCGACCGGGCGCGCGAACTGGGCGCGCGCGGGCTCGCGCATCTGCTCGGTTGGCAGCTTGCCCGCACGGCGCTGCGGCTCACCGCATCCGGATTCATGGCATGGCTCTTCGGCCATCTCATCATGGGACAGGATTTTGTGCCCTGGCTCGTCGTCGCCATCGCGGTTGCCGCCGCGGGCGCGGCGTTGGTGGGCCTGATGGCCGACCGCGCACAAGCCCTCGCCGAGGCCGAGGTTTCGACGAGGCTTCGCGATGCCGCCATCACGAAACTGCAGACCATGCCGGCGCGGCTCCTGCAGGCCCTCTCTGCCGGAGGCGTTACAGTCGGGCTCCAGCGCCATCCCGAAGCCGTGGCGAGTCTCGTTATCGGCCATCGCGCCGCCAGCCGGATGATGGCCATCGGCCCGCTGATGGCGGCAGCGGTCCTCGCAATCGTGTCCTGGCAGGCGGCGCTGCTCGTCCTCGTCCTGACTCCGGTAATGATTCTGTTCTTCGCGCTGGTCGGCCAGATCATCCGCAGCCGCGCTGATGCGCAGGAGCAGGCCTTCAGCCATCTCGCCGGCCAGTTCGCCGACCGCATCCGCACACTCCCGACCATCCTCGCCAACGACGCGTTGGCAGAAGAGGAAGCCAAGCTCGCCAGCCGTCTTGACGCCTATGTTGGCAAGACCATGAGCGTGTTGCGCATCGCCTTTCTCAATGCCGGGCTGATCGACTTCTTTGCCTCGCTCTCGATCGCGATGCTCGCCGTCTTCCTCGGACTCGGCCATCTAAAGCTCGCGACCATTCCCGGCTTCTCCAATCTGGAACTCTGGCAAAGCCTTTTCATCCTGATGATCGCGCCGGACTACTTTGCGCCCTTCCGCCGCTTCTCCGAGCAATATCATGCCAAGGCCGAAGGGCTCGCCGCGGCGGCCGCGCTCGATCGCTTGCTGGGTACGGACCATGCGCCTGCACCCCGCCTGCCGGCTGTCGAATGGGCGCTGGCCGAGCTGTCCCTGCCGGATCACGGCCTCGTCGTCGTCTCGGGCCCGAGCGGGACCGGCAAATCCACCCTGCTGCGGCGGCTCGCCGGCCTCGAATCCGGGTCAACGCCCTCGCCTTCGACGATGCCTCAGCCCTGCATCTGGATCGCCCCAGACAGCTTCGTTGGTGGTAGCACGTTGGCAGAGGCTATCACTGAAGGGCTCGAAGCTCCCGACGCCATCCGCCTGCATGAAGCCGCAGCCAGCATCGGCCTGCTCGACGATGCCCTGCTTCCCGGCGGCCTCTCGGCGCGGATCATCGATGGCGGCACCAATCTCTCTGGCGGCCAGCGGCTGCGGGTCGCGCTCGCGCGCGCCCTTGTGAGTAGCCGTGCGGTTATTGCCGATGAACCGACGGCCAAGCTCGACCCAGCGACGGCCGAAGCGGTGCGCCGCGCCCTGCTCGACATGGCGAGGAACCGGCTCGTCATCGTCGCGAGCCACGACCCCGCACTGATCGCCCTTGCCGACCGGGGAATCGCGCTCAGCGCCGCCTCCTGTCTGGAGACGGCGGCATGACTGACATCGCGACGACCCGCAGCGCCACCGCGCGCAAATTCTGGCGCTATGCGGGGACATTCGCGCTCACAGCCCTGCTTTGCGGCGTCCTGCTCGGCGGGCTCTCGGCCTGGTTCCTGGGCTCGGTTGCGCTCGCCGGGCTGACGGCCGCAGCCTACAGCTTCAACTTCCATGTTCCGGCCGCGTTCGTGCGGCTCTTTGCCGTCGGCCGGACTGCAGCCCGCTATGGAGAGCGGCTGACCGGCCATCATGCGGCCCTGACCGATCAGACGACGCACCGGGTCGCACTGTTCGAGGCGATGGCGGCCGCCCCCGCCGTGCGCAATGCCGGCTGGCAGCTCGCGGACCAGGCACGGCTGGCGGATTATCTCGACGATGTCGAGGATCTGGACTTCGCCCGGCTGCGCGCCGATCTTCCGGCTGCGCTCCTCGCCGCGGGCCTGATCGGCGCCTCGATCGCGACCGCCTTCATCGCCCCGATCGCACTCGCTCCGATCGCCGCATTGCTGATCGTGCTCGCCGCCATGGCCCAGCGCCTTGGGCGGACAGGCGCCGGCCACTGGATGCAAGCCCGTGGGCTGCGGCGCGAAGGCGCACAACGCTTCGGCGCCGCGATGGCTTCGGCCGTCCCGCTGCAAGCCGAAAGACAATGGGCCGATCACTGTGCCGAAGCACTCGGCCGCTTTTCGCAGGCCGACGAGGCCGAACGCACGCTGCGGCTCGCCCAATCCGGCCTCGACGCGCTGGCCACCCTGCTAGGCCCCGTCGCAGCCATCGGCGTCTTCGCCGCAGCTTGGTATGGCGGGGCCCGGAGCGAAGCCTTGCTGATCCCGGCATTCCTCGCCTTTTCCTGGATCGCCTTGGCTGAGGCGGCACAGGGCGCCTCTCGCATGGTCGTCGCGACCCTCTGCCGCCGCGCAGCGAAGGCAGAGATCGATCGCTGGACCGCCACGGCAACACAAGCGGCTGCGGCGTCGCAATCACCTGCTCGGCTCCAAGCTCTTCAAAGCTCAGCCCTGCAACGCCGCACTCCGGACGGCCGACCGCTTGGGAGCCTTCTTGCTCTCGCCCTGCAAGCAGGACGCCCGACGATCCTCACCGGCGCGAGCGGGGCCGGCAAGACCAGCCTGCTCAAGCAGATCGCCGGCTGGACCGGCCAGGACGTCATGGAGAGCGAGACCGGCCCGCTCTCGGCCGCCGACCGACGGGCAGCGGCCACGTTCTGCCCGCATGACGCGGCAATCCTGGCCGACACGGTGCGAGCCAACCTCTTCGCACCATCCCGCTCCGACGAACAGCTATGGCAAGCGCTCGAGGCCGTCGAACTCGCAGGGCGCATCGATGGCGCCGGCGGGCTGGACGGCTGGATCACGCAGGATATCCTGTCGCTCGGCGAGGCGCAGCGGCTGAACCTTGCGCGCGCCTGGCTCTCGACCAAGCCGCTCATCCTGCTCGACGAGCCGACCGAACATCTGCGCGCCGATCAGGGCCTGCGCATCCTCACGCGCCTTATCGACCGATTGCGGGACCGTATCGTGGTGATGTCCAGCCATGGCGTCAGCGCCCTGCCCGGCACCGTAACGCTCCGACTCTGACGAAACCGTCAGCAGAAATCGAAGTCGACGCCTTCGTCGGCCTGCAGCACATGGCTGTGGTAAAGCCCGTCATAGCCGCGCCGCTTGGTTTCGGGCGGGGCCGGCCAAGCCGCCCGCCGCGCCGCGAGCTCCGCTTCGCTCACCAGCAGATCAAGCCGCCTTTCGGAGACGCTGAGCCTGATCCGGTCGCCATTGCGCACCAGGGCAAGCGGTCCGCCGATGGCGGCTTCAGGCGCGACATGCAGCACGATCGCGCCATAAGCCGTGCCTGACATCCGCGCATCCGAAATGCGCACCATGTCTTTGACGCCACGCGCCGCAAGCTTGCGCGGGATCGGCAGATAGCCGGCTTCCGGCATCGCCACGCTGCTGCGCGGTCCGGCATTCTGCAGCACCAGCACGTCGTCGGGCTCGACATCGAGGTCGGGGTCGTCGATCCGGGCCGCAAGGTCCTCGAGCGAGGCGAAAACGACGGCGCGACCTTCATGCTCCAGCAGGCGCTTCTCGGCCGCGGCCCGCTTCACGATGGCACCGCGCGGCGCCAGCGTGCCGAATACGGCGACGAGCCCTCCCTCCGGGTCGACCGGCTCGGCGCGCGGCCTGACGATGCTGCGATCGACCGTGTCGATCAGCGGCGCATCGATCAGTTCGCCGAGCGTCTTGCCGGCGACACTAAGCGCATCGAGATGCAGCAGGTCGCGCAATTCGCGCAGCACCGCCGGCACACCGCCGCCGGCGAAGAAGTCCTCCATGTAATTGGCGCCGACCGGCTTCAGATTGACCAGCACCGGCGTCTCGTCCGAGAGCCTGTTGAGGCGGTCGAGATCGACCTTGACCCCAGCGCGGCGCGCAATGGCGGTCAGATGGATGACGGCATTGGTCGAGCCCGAAATCGCGAGCAGCACCCGCCAGGCATTCTCGATCGCCTTCTCCGTCACGATCTGGCGCGGCAGCAGCGTCTGCGCCCCGATCAGCTCGACCGCCCGCCGGCCACTGTCCTCGGCGCAGCGCAGGCGGTCGGCATGAACCGCCGGAATAGCGGCCGAGCGCGGCAGCGCCAGCCCCAGCGTCTCGGCGATGCAGGCCATGGTGCTCGCCGTTCCCATTACCGCGCAGGTGCCGGCCGTCGTCGCCAAGCGCCCCTCGACGGCCTCGATCTCCGCTCCGTCGATCTCTCCGGCGCGATAGCGCGCCCAGAAGCGGCGGCAATCGGTGCAGGCGCCGAGACGTTCGCCGCGATGGCGCCCGGTCGACATCGGCCCGGCGACGAGCTGCACCGTCGGCACATTGGCCGAGAGCGCCGCCATGAGCTGCGCCGGCACGGTCTTGTCGCAGCCGCCCATCAGCACGACGGCGTCTATAGGCTGGGCGCGGATCATCTCCTCGGTATCCATCGCCATCAGGTTGCGGAACTTGAGGCTGGTCGGATTGAGGAAGACCTCGCCCAGCGAGATCGTCGGGAATTCGAGCGGAAGCCCGCCCGCCATCAGCACGCCGCGCTTCACCGCCTCCAGCAATTCGGGGAAATGGCGGTGGCAGTTGTTGAAGCCGCTATGGGTGTTGGCGATGCCGACGATCGGCCGCGCCAGCGCCTCGTCGGAATAACCCATCGACCGCGCGAAGGAACGGCGCAGATAGGCGGCGAACTCCGGGTCGCCATAGTTGGTGAGGCCGCGGGCGATGCCGCGTCCCTTCGCTGGCTTATCGCTCATGGCTTTCCTCCCGAAACGACCCCGCGCATGGCTCAGAGCGCCAAACCGCGCTCCCGCAGTTCGGAGCGCAGATCGATTGGCTCGACGAAGTGCACGGCTTGCATGCCGACGCCCCGCGCACCATCGATGTTCCTGGCGCTGTCGTCGACGAAGATGCAGTCGCCGGCTACGAGGTCATATCGGTCCAGCAGCAATTCGAAGATCGCGGGATCGGGCTTGATCAACCGCTCATGCGCCGAGACGATGACGCCGTCGAAAGATTGCAGGAACGGGAAACGGATCAGGCACTCCGCCCATTTCTCGCGCGAGAAATTGGTGATGGCATAGACCTTGTCGCCGCGCCCCTTCAGCTCTTCGAGCACGGCGACGCTGTCCGCGATCACACCGGGCACGCTCTCGTGCCAGCGCTCGTCGTAAGCGCGGATCTCGCGCTCCCACTCCGGATGCTGCGACACCAGCAGCGCTACGGCGTCGGCCCAGGAGCGGCCGCGATCCTGCTCGATGTTCCAGGCGGCGGTGCAGACGTTCTGCATGAACCAGTCGAGCCGCTCGGGCTCGGGGATCAGCTCCCGATAGACCAGCCGAGGGTCCCAGCGGAGCAAGACATTGCCGACATCGAAAACCACCGTCGGGGAAGCAGCAGCCATGATCTCCATCCGCTCATCCGCTCCCGCCGACGACGGAAGGCCGGCGCGAAGCATCAGGCCGAAAGGTGGAGCGGTTCCAACTCTCGCGTCAACCGCAAGCAATGCCTCTCATATCAGAGCGCGAGGAAAACCCGGGCGACCTGTTCGAGCGCCTCGTCCGCATCGGTGCAGCGCATCGCGCCCTCGACGGTCGGCGCTCCGTCCAGCAGGAAGACCGGCCGCTTGAACTGAAGCGCGAAGGCGATTTCCGACAGCGTGCCATAGCCACCGCCGACAGCGACGAGACAGAGCGCCGCCCGCGCAATCAGGGCGTTGCGTGCGACGCCGATGCCTGTGGCCAGCGGCACCGTGACGTAAGGGTTGGCCGCCTCCGGCTCATCGTCAGGCAGCAACCCGATCGACAAGCCCCCGGCCCCGTCGACACCGCGACAGACCGCTTCCATCACGCCCGAGCGGCCGCCGCAAAGCACCGTGACGCCGTGCCCCGCAAGCAGGGCACCCATGCGCTCCGCCATGGCGGACTGCGAGGCCGTCGGCGTCCGCGTCCCGATCACAGCGACGGGAACGCGGACCGCATGGCCGCTCTCCCGCTGCAGCCAGCGCAAAGCCTCGCCGGGAGCAATGGCCGTAGTGTCGGTGTTCCCCGCCCCTGCGCCCCAGATACGAGCCGCAGCGTCGAAGCGACGCCCGGCCTCGTCGTGCAAGACACAACGGCCGGCGTCGAGGCCCAGTCGCTGAGCAGGCGCCATCGCTGTCAGGCCGACTTCTCCTGGCCGAATTCGGAGATGCCGCCATGCCTGGCCGACCAGCTCGCCGGGTCGTTCAGGAAACTCTCGACCTCGGCCAGCACCTTCGGCTCGAAATGGCCGCTCTCCTTGGCGACGGCGAGTACGTCCCACCAGGTAGTGAGGTAGTGCAGGTTGACGCCGATCTCGGCCATCAGCTCGCGGCTCTTCGGGAAGATGTCGTAGTAGAACAGCACGAAGCAGTGCTGCACATCGGCACCGGCGTTGCGCAGCGCCTCGCAGAAATTGACCTTGCTGCGGCCATCCGTCGCGAGGTCCTCGACCAGCAGCGTACGCGCGCCCTCGACCACCGAGCCCTCGATCTGGGCATTGCGGCCAAAGCCCTTCGGCTTCTTGCGGACATACTGCATCGGCAGCGCGAGGCGATCGGAGATCCAGGCGGCGAAGGGGATGCCGGCCGTCTCGCCGCCGGCGATGGTATCGAGCGACTCGTAGCCGATGTCGCGGACGATCGTCGTCGCGGCAAAATCGATCAGCGTCGAGCGCAGGCGCGGATAGGAGATGATCTTGCGGCAGTCGATATAGACCGGGCTCGCCCAACCGGAAGTGAAGAAGAAGGGCTTGTCCTGATAGAAATGAACCGCCTTGATCTCGAGGAACATCTTGGCGGCTTCGCGCGCGATCACCGCACGGTCGGTGGGAGTGAACAGATTGGCCATGAGGTCGGTTTCTCCAGTCTGAGCGCCATCGTTCGCCGCGTGCGGCGTGAGGACGAGGCACCTGTCGAATTCGCAAACGGCCCCTTCTGTGCCGTCCGGCGAAACGGGTCAGTCCCCGAAACAG
>JARYGW010000162.1:0-12704 GCA_033792295.1 Allobosea sp. | reverse complement strand
GTGTCGCTCTTCGCGATCGGCTTGCCGTTGAACAGAATCTCGCCACTTGCAGGTTTCACCAGCCCGGCGATGGACTGGCCGAGCGTGGTCTTGCCCGAACCCGAGCCTCCGACCACCGCGACGACCTCGCCCGGCTTCACATCGATGCTGACGCCGTGCAGCGCACGCTTCGGCGCGCTCTTCCGGAAGAAGCCCTGACGGCCGGGATACTCGACGACGAGGTCGCGCACGGCGACGATCGGCGTTCCGCCCTCCGGCAGAAAGCGCGCCGGCAGGCGCTGCGGCATCGCCGCCAGGAGCTTCCGCGTATAGGGATGCTGCGGCCGGGCTAGAATATCCTCGGCCGTGCCCTGCTCGACCACGTCGCCCTGGCACATCACGACGATGCGGCTGCAATAGCGCGCGACCATGCCCAGATCGTGCGAGATCAGCAGCACGGCGGTGTCGTTCGCCTGGGTCAGCTCGACCATCAGCTCCATCACGTCGCGCTGGACGACGGCATCGAGCGCGGTGGTTGGTTCGTCGGCGAGCAGGAGTGCTGGCTTGAGCAGCATCACCGAGGCCAGCATGATGCGCTGGCGCATGCCGCCGGAGAACTGGTGCGGATAGGAGTCGAGCGCGCCTTCCGGATCGCGGATGCCGACGCGCCTCAGCATATTGAGGATCAGCGCCTTGCGAGCGGGGGCGTCGAGCTTGCGGTGCAGCGCCAGGCCCTCGTCGAGCTGGCGCCCGATCAGCATCGAGGGGTTGAGCGAGGTCATCGGCTCCTGGAAGACCATGCCGACGCGGGAGCCGCGCATGGCGCGCAGATCCTTGCCGGACATTGCCATCACGTCCTGGCCCTCGAAGCGAATGGTGCCGCCGGTCAAGCGCACGGCCGGGGGGATGAAGCCCATCACGGCGCGCGCCGCCAGCGTCTTGCCTGAGCCGGATTCCCCGACGATGCCGACGATCTCGCCGGGGAAGACCTGGAAGGAGACGCCGTTGACGACGGTGCGGCCGGCCGTGCCGATCTTCAGGGTCAGGCCGGCGACGTCGAGGAGAGGAGCGGCACTCCTGCCTGCCGCGTTTTCTTGACGCGAACCGTTGCCCACTTCGCTTGAAAACGCTTGGGTCATCGGGCGCCCCTCATCCGCGGATCGAGCTTGTCGCGCAGCGCGTCGCCGAGCAGGTTGATGCCGAGCAGGGTCAGCGAGATGCACAGGCCCGGGAAGATGCCGAGCCAGGCGGCCTGGTCGATATAGGGTCGGGAGCCGGCCAGCATGTTGCCCCAGGTCGGGGCCGGCGGCGGCACGCCGAGCCCCAGGAAGGAGAGCGCGCTCTCGGCCAGCAGGACGTAGCCGAACATCGAGGTCGCCAGCACGGTCAGCGGCGCGATGCAGTTCGGCAGGATGTGGCGGACCATGGTGAAGCCCTCGCCGTTGCCCATGACGCGCGAGGCGGCGATGAACTCGCGTTCGCGCAGCGAGAGCACCGTGCCGCGCACGACGCGGGCGACCGAGGGCGTGTAGGCGATGCCCAGCGCGACGATGATGCCGTATTTGTTGGCGCCGAGCACGGCGAGCAGGCCGAGCGCCAGCAGGATGCCGGGGAAGGCGAGCAGCGCATCGTTGAAGGCCATAATGACGCGGTCGGTCCAGCCGCGCAGATAGCCGGAGACGAGGCCGATCACGGTGCCCATCACCACGGCGAGGGTCACGGTCAGGATGCTGATCCAGACCGAAGTCGCGGCGCCGGCCATCAGGCGCGAGAGCACGTCACGGCCGAACTCGTCGGTGCCGAGCCAGTGCAGGGCGCCGGGCGCGACGAGCTTCTCGCGGAAGGAGAGCTTGAGCGGATCGTAGGGCGTCCAGAGCGCGCCGGTGCCGGCGGCGGCGAGCAGGATGCCGATCAGCGTGCCGCCGACGAGGGCGTTGGGGGCGGGGAGCTTCATGCGGCGGCCACCCTCGGATCGAAGATCGGATAGCAGAGGTCGATGACGAGGTTCACCAACACATAGGTGAAGGCGACGAAGAGCATGCAGCCCTGGATCACCGGATA
This sequence comes from Allobosea sp., assembly GCA_033792295.1. Lineage (GTDB taxonomy): Bacteria > Pseudomonadota > Alphaproteobacteria > Rhizobiales > Beijerinckiaceae > Allobosea. The sequence goes on along the minus strand of JARYGW010000162.1, from coordinate 10,664 downwards.
GTCGCGCGCGAAGATCGCATCGACCAGCAGGCGGCCCAGGCCGGGGATGGTGAAGACGGTCTCGACGACCGCGATGCCGCCGAGCAGGTTGCCGAGCACGAGGCCGATCAGGGTCCAGGTTGGACCGAAGGCGTTCTTGAAGGCGTGGCGCCAGAGCACGGCGGCCTCGGAGAGGCCCTTGGCGCGGGCATGGGTGATGTAGTCGAGCCGGAGCACCTCCAGCGTCGAGGCGCGCGCCATGCGCAGGATGACGCCCATCTCGTGCAGGAACAGGGTCAGGATCGGCATGATCAGGTAGAGCAGGCCGGCCTTCCAGTCGTCTGCGATCGCGACATAGCCGACGACTGGCAGCCAGCCGAGCTTGAGGCCGAAGAACAGCAGCAGCAGCAGGCCGAGCCAGAAGGTCGGGATCGAGAGCAAGAGCGTCGCTGCGCCGACGAGCCCGATGTCGAGGGCCGAATCCTGCTTCCAGGCGGCGATGACGCCGGCCGGCACCGCGAACAGGCTCGCCAGGAAGACGGCGACGAGCACGATCTGGGCCGAGACCCAGAAGCGCTGCAGGATCAGCGGCAGAACCGCCTGCTGCGACGAGATTGATTGGCCGAAATCGCCGTGCAGGACATTGCCGATCCAGATGCCGAACTGGACGGGAAGGCTCTGGTCCAGACCCAGCCGCGCCCTCAGATCGGCCAGGCTTGCCGGCGTCGCCAGGTCGCCCAGCATCAGCTGGGCCGGGTCACCCGGGATCAGCCGGATCAGCACGAACACCGACACCGCCACGATCAGCAGCGTCGGCAACGCCATCCCGATCCGCGTCAGCGCGAAACGAAACATCAAAAGCCCTCCCAAGCCCGACGTCCCAGAAAAACCACCTACTTCGTGACGCCGACTTCCCAGACCCGCAGCTGCGAGGCCCACGGCGCCACATTGGTCAAGCGCCTGGAGTGGGCGATGATGTCGAGATCGTTATGGGTGAAGATGCTCGGCACCTGCTCGATGAAGCGCTTGTTGAGCTCGTCGAAGATCTTCTGGCGCTCGGCCGTATCGGTCACGACCATCGACTTCTGGATCAGGGCGAGCGCTTCGGGGTCCTCCCAGATCTTGCGTGGCTGCTTGTCCTTCGGGCCGGAGATCTGCTCGTAGCCGAGGGCGGGGTCGAAGCGGCTCGAATAGGAGAAGGCCTGCATCTGGTAGTTGCCCTTGTTGTAGCGGTCCAGCTGCGTCGCCCATTCCAGCACTTCGATCTCGGCGTTGATGCCGACCGCCTGCATCATCGCCTGGGCGATGACGGCGGTGTTGAAGCTCGGCACGCTGGAGCGCTTGTTGGCGAGGATCGTGATCTTCTCGCCCTTGTAGCCGGCTTTCTGCAGGAGAGCCTTGGCCGCAGCGGGATCGTATTTGAAGCCCTGCTTCTCGACCTCGCCATAGTATTTCGAGGTCATGTAGACCGGCGAGTTGTTGGGCTTGCCGAGGCCGTTCGAGACGTTGGCGACGAGTTCGGGGAAGTCGATCGCGGCGGCGATCGCCTGGCGCAGGGCCTGGTTCTTCATGAGCGGATCGCGCGTCTGGATGATCAGGCTGTGCCGGACCGGGTTCGGCGCGATGGCGAGCGCGACGTTGGCGGCGTTCTTGAGGTCGGGCACGTCCGATTCCGGCATCAGCGCCATGTCGAGCGAGCCGGCCAGCAGGCCGGCCTTCACCGTCGCGGCATCGGGGATGACCATGAAGCGGGCTTCCTTCACCAGCGGGCGCTTCGAGCCGATATAGCCGTCACGCTTGTCGCCCTTCGGAGAGACATACTGGTCGAAGGCGAGGAGCTGGACCGACTGGCCACGCTTCCATTCGCCGAGCATGAAGGGGCCGGTGCCGATCGGCTTGTCCCAACTGCCATCGGCCTTGACCGAATCCTTGTGGATCACGGCCGTGCCGCCGCAATCGGCGCGGGCGAGCGAATCGAGGAAGAGCCCGTTCGGCTCGTTGATCTCCATGACGAAGGTGTCGGAGTCGGGCGCCGTGGCCGAGACGACCTTGAGGCCGTTGCGCCCGTCGAAGTCCGACAGGCAGCGCCAGTCGGTCTTCGGATCCATGTAGCGGTTCCAGCTCCACAGCACGTCGGCCGAGGTCATGGTGGCACCGTTATGGAACTTCACGCCCTTGCGCAGATGGAAGGTGTAGGTCTTTCCATCCGCCGAGATGTCGAATGTTTCCGCCAGCAGCGGGCCGACCGAACCGTCCTCGGCATAGCCGACGAGGCCCTCGACCATGTGCTGCACGACCGCGTCGGTGTTGCCGTCCCGGTTCACGCCGGGATTTGTGGAACGGATGTCGGCATTGAGAACGGCGGTTAACGTTTGCGCGTTGACCGCGCCCGCCGACAGGGCGAGCGCAAAGGCGGAAGCGAACAGACGGTTCATGGTCATTCCCCTGTTGTCGTTGCTGTCGTGATCGACATGCTTATTCGGTGTTGCGCTCAGGCGGTCTTGCGGGCGCCGCGGAGCTTCGCGAGCTCGGCGGCGAAGAAATCCTCGACGGTCGGCACGACCTTCTGGCCGTCATGCGGCGTGTTCGGCACGAGGTCGAAGCGGGCGGCGATGCCGTTCTGCGCGAAGGAATCGCGCAGCGCCGCCAGCCGTTCCGGCCGCGTCGCGCCGGCGTGGTTGGCGTCCGGCATCCAGTTGCGGCCGCCGGGCTTGTGGGTGATCTCCCAGGTCTCGAGATCGGCGGCGCCGACGACCATCTGGACGGCCACCTTCTGCATGGCGGGGATGTCGAGTTCCTGGCCGAAGAGCTCCGCGAAGTTGCGCGTGCCGACCCACCAGTCGCGAGTCGGGTCGAGCAGGGTCACCGAGCCGGGCGCGCCGATCGAGACGCCCCAGAGCCTGTGCGGCTGAAGCATCAGGAAGCGATGGGCGAAATGCCCGCCGCCGGAATAGCCGAACAGCCCGAAGCGCTCGAAGGCGATGCCATAGCGCTCGCAAACTTCCTCGACGATGGCGAGCAGCACATGGTCGTAACGGAGGTTGCCCTCGCGCATGTATTTGAAGCCGTCGCGATAGCCGTCACCCATCACGCCGATCGGGAAGAGCGGCGCCAGGATGATGCAGTTGTTCCAGCGGGCGAAGGCCGAGAAGGCATCGCGATAGCTGGTGAAGCCGCGGCCGGTGCCGTGCATCGCGACGATCAGCTCCGGCGTCTCGCCGGTCTTGCCGAGGTTCGGCGGCACATAGAGGCAATAGGGAAAGCGCGGATCGTGCTTCGAGGCGTAGATCGAGGTCGGGCCGTATTCGTAGAGTGCCTTGGCCCGGGCCGCGGCACCGGCATCCTGCTTGTCGCTCTGTTCCGCCACGGTGCGCACGGGCGCTCTCCTATTGCAACATAATTGGCGCCAATTATGTTGCATGTCGTGAATTGCTTCGCAACCGACTTCTGTCGTGCCGTGCGAATCCTGCTAGAAGGCCTTCCATGCCGTCCGAGCGGAAAACCGGAAAAGCCGCTGCGCGCCGCGCTGCTCTCACCAATGAGATCGCGCAGGCGATCCGGCTGCGCCTGTTCCGGCCGGGTGAGTGGCTGCGGCAGATCGATCTGGAGGAGCGCTTCCAGGCGACGCGCTTCGACGTGCGTAGCGCGCTGGACGAGCTCGCTGTGCACAAGACGATCGAGCATGTGCCGAATCGCGGCTATCGCGTCGCCGAGATCGACGTGAAGACCTATGAGGAAATCGTGGCGATCCGGGTCATGCTCGAGATGGCGGCAGCGGAAAATGCGGTCGCGCGCATCGACGAAGCCGCGATCGCGCAGCTCGACGCGTTGGCGGCGCAGTTCTCGGCGGCTGTGCTGACCGGCAGCCGCACCGAGCAGAGCGAGATCAACCATGCCTTCCACCAGTTGATGTACTCCTTCTGCGGGAACGCGGTGTTGCAGGAGACGATCTGGGCCTTGCGCGACCGTGGGCGCGGCTCGCGGACCACGGTCTGGAGCTCGCATGAAGCGCTGCTGCGCAGCGACCGCGAGCATTACGCGATGATGGAGGCCCTGAAGGCACGCGATGCCAGCCGCCTCGCAGCTCTGGTCGCGACGCATGTCGCCAAGGGAGCGATGCCGGTGCCGCCGCCGATCGGATCGAGCTGAGCCTCGGCTCTTCCGCGCCGGCGGGCCGCTGCCTCATTGCGCGATGCCGACCTCCCAGAGGCGCGGCTTGGAGGCGACCCAGGGCGCGAAGCCCTGCAGGCGCTTCGAGACGACGGCGGTATCGACCTGATTGTAGAGGAAGATCAGCGGCGCATCGGCCAGCATCATCGTGTGGAGCTGGTCGAAGATCTTCTTCCGTTCGGCCTCGTCGCCGATCAGCGTCGCCCTCTCGATCAAGGCATCGGCCTCGCGGCTGTCCCAGACCTTGGAGGGCAGGTTGTCCTTGGGACCGGAGAACTGGTTGTAGCTCTGGGCCGGGTCGATCCGGGCCGAGTAGCTGAAGGACATCATCTGGTAGTTGCCCTTCGAGAAGCGGTCGAGCTGCGTCGCCCACTCCAGGATCTCGATCTCGGCCTTGATGCCGGCCGCTTCCAGCATCGCCTGCGTCATGATGGCGACAGGGTAGCTTGGCACGGTGGCGCGCTTGTTGGCGATCAGCTTGATCGTCTCGCCCTTGTAGCCGGCTTCCGCGAGCAGCTTTTTCGTTCGGGCCGGATCGTAGCTGTAGCGCTTCCTCTGGACCTCGTCGTAATAGGGCGAGGTGATGTAGACGGCCGAGTTGTTGGTCTTGCCCAGCCCGTTCGAGACGGAGCCGACGATCTCGTCGAGATCGAGCGCGGAGGCGATCGCCTGGCGCATCTTCACATTCGACAGGAGCGGGTCGCGGGTCTGGAGCAGGATCGTGTGCTTGGTCGCGCTCGGCGCGGTCAGCACTTGCAGGCCGGTCTTCTGCATCTCCGGCACGTCCTGGTCCGGCACGTCGGCGACATCGAGCGCGCCCGAGATCATGCCGGCCTTGACGGTCGCACCGTCGGCGATGGCGAGGAACTTCAGCTCCGGCACGAGCGGCCGCTTGGAGCCGACATAGCCGTCGCGCCTGTCGCCGGGTGGCGAGACATAGCCGTCGAAGCGCTTCAGCAGGACGAATTCGCCGCGGCGCCAGTCGGCGAGCTGGAACGGGCCCGTGCCGATCGGCTTGTCCCAGCCTCCATCGGCCTTGACCGAATCCCTGTGCAGGATCGCGACCATGGCGCAGTCGGTCCGGGCCATGGTGTCGAGGAAGAGCGCGCTCGGCTTTTCCAGCTTCATCACGAAGGTCGCGGCATCGGGGGCAGTGGCTTCGGTAACCTTGAGACCGATCCTTCCGTCGAATTCCGGCTTGCAGCGCCAATCGGTCTTCGGATCCATGTAGCGGTTCCAGCTCCAGAGCACGTCGGCCGAGTTCATCTCGGCGCCGTTGTGGAACTTCACGCCCTTGCGGAGATGGAAGGTGTAGGTGAGCCCGTCCTGTGAAATATCGATCTTTTCGGCCAGCAGCGGCGCGACAGCGCCGGTCTCCCGATAGCCGACCAGGCCCTCGACCATATGCAGGACGACGGCGTCGGTGTTATCGTCGCGGTTGACGCCTGGATTGGTCGAGCGGATGTCGGCGTTGAGTGCGACATTGATGGTCTGCGCCTGCGCCGCGCCGGCGATGAGTGCGAGCGCAAGAGCCGAAGCCGAAATGCGGATCATTCCCGTTCCCCTTATTGTCGTGTCGTCCGGCATGCTTCGGAGGGGCGCGCCTTTGCCGGAGCGCCCGGAGGTGGAAAGGGGGGCGCTATTCGCCGACCGTGACTTCCCAGGCGCGGGGAAGAGAGCTGACGGTCGAGACATAGCCCTTGGTCTTGGTGCTCATCGCGCCGCCGACGATCCCGTTATAGAGCATCACCATCGGGACTTCGGCGAGGAAGCGCTTGTGCAGCTCGTCGAAGATCTTCTGGCGCTCCGCTCGATCGTTCACCACCATCGACCTGTCGAGCAGGGCCTGAATCTCCGGATTGTCCCAGAGCTTGCGCGGCTGCTTGTCCTTCGGACCGGTCATGGATTCGTAGCTCAGCGCCGGGTCCATGCGGCCCGAATAAGGGAAGGCCTGCATCGTGTAGTTGCCCTTGCTGTAGCGGTCGAGCTGCGTCGCCCATTCCAGCACCTCGATCTCGACGTTGAGACCGACCGCCTGCAGCATCTGCTGGGCGACGACGGCGGCGTCGAAGCTCTCGGGGTAGCGCTTGTTGGCGAGCATCACGATCTTTTCGCCCTTGTAACCGGCCTCCGTGATGAGCTTTTTGGCTGCGGCAGGGTCGTATTTCCAGCCTTGCTTCTCGATCGGGCCGTAATAGGCGGAGAGCATCGGCACGATCGAGTTGTTCGGCGTGCCGATGCCGTCCGTGACGGTGGCGACCAGCTCCTTGGCATCGATCGCGGCGGCGATCGCCTGGCGCAGCTTGACGTTCTGCAGCAACGGGTCGCGCGTCTGGATGATCAGGCCGACCAGGCCCATGCTGCTGACGACCGAGGTCCTGACCTTGTCGTTCTTCTTCAGCTCTGCGATGTCGGTGTTGGCAATGTCCGGGACGACGTCGATATCGCCCTTCAGCAAGGCGGCCTTCGCGGTCGAATTGTCGGGAATGACGAGGAAGCGCACCTCGTCGACCAGCGGCTTCTTCGCGCCGGTCAGTCCGTCGATCTTGCCGGGCAGCGCGGTATAGTCGGCGAAACGGTCGAGCCTGATGTACTCGCCGCGCTTCCACTCGGCGAACTTGAACGGGCCGGTACCGATCGGCTTGTCGAAGCTGCCGTCGGCGTTGACTGAATCCTTGTGCAGGATGCCGGCCATGGCGCAATCGGTGCGGGCTAGCGAGGAGAGGAAGAGAGCGCTCGGCTTGTCGAGTTGGAACACGACGGTCCTGTCGTCAGGCGCCGAGACCTTCTCGACCTTGACCTGGCCGCGGCCGTCGAATTCCGAGAGGCAGCGCCAATCGGTCTTCGGATCCATGTAACGGTTCCAGCTCCACAGCACATCGGCGGCGGTGAGCGGGGCACCGTTGTGGAATTTCACGCCCTGGCGCAGCGTGAAACTGTAGGTCTTGCCGTCGGGTGAGATGTCGATCTTCTCCGCCAGCAGCGGCTTGGGCAGCGCATCCTCGCCATAGGCGACGAGGCCCTCGACCATCTGCACGACGACACCGTCGGTATTGGCGTCGCGGTTGACGCCGGGATTGATCGAACGGATGTCGGCGCGCAGCTGGATCTTGAGCGTGCTCGCCTCGGCGATCTGGCCGAGGCCGCCGCACAGGAGCGCGGCGGCGAGGGCAGTGGTGGTGGTTCGGCGCATCATGTTCCCCTGTTGCTTTTCGGTTGTGACGCGGGACCGAGATCGGCTTATTCAGCGGCTTCGGCGAGCAGCACGGGGTCCTCGGTCAGACTGTAGCGGGTGAAGACGCGGTTCTGGGCCGGCAGGGGCGCGACCTCCATGATACCCTTGGCCGGCTGCATGACGACCATCGCGACCGTTGCCGAAAGATTACCGGCCTCGTTCGGGCGGGCGGGGCGGCAGACGGAATAGGGCGTCAGGAAATCGTCGAAGAGAGCCTGCTTGAGATCGTCGACCGTCAGCTTGCGGCCGGCCTCGTCGAGCAGCTTCTTCACGCGCCAGTCGCGATAGAAGCTCTCCGGCACGCGCGGGATGCTGGTGTTCTTCACCTTGGTCAGCGCGACCTGCCCGACCCAGTGATTGGCATGCACGATCATGCCGTCCTCGGGGTAAATCGGGAAGGCCTCGTCCGGGGCGCATTCGAAGTCGATGCCGAAGCCCTTTACCGTCGAGAGCATCATGTTGTTGGAGCAGGCCTTGGGTGTTGCGGCTACAGCCTTGATGGCGAAGGCGAGATGTTCCTGCTCCAACACCTTGCGGCGGATCAGGGCGAGCGGCACGCCGGTCTGAGTGAAGTCGCGCTCGCATTCGAGATAGTTGGCGGTGATCGAGATGCCGGCCGCGTTCATGCCGCAGCGCGCAAGCCCGCCAGCCTCGACGAAGGTCAGGAAATCCGGACCGTCGTCGCGGCGTACGCGCAACACGATCGCGGTCTCGGCGCATTCGGCGCGCCAGTCCCAGTTCTGGCCGTGGATGAGCTCGCCGGTGGCGCTGCGTTCCGGCAGGATGATCGCGCCGGTGCAGCCGTCGTCGTGCTCGTCGGTGACCTCGACCGGCTTATTCTTGACCATCCGCGCCTTGGCGATGACCTCGGTGCGGGCGTTGACCATGATGATGTCTTCGAGAGCGACGCCGGCGCCGTCGGCGATGCCGCGCATCTCCTCGATATAATGGGCGCCGAAGGCTTCGATCTCACTGGCGAATTCGCCGATCAGCGCCGATTTGGCCTTGGCGTCATAGCCTAGATCGCCGAGCTGGCCACCATAGAGTTCGATCGAGCGCTTGACCCGCTGCGGCACGGCCGCGCCATGTTGTCGGCCGCGTTCATAGGGAGAGCCCGAAACGTCGACGAAGGGGCAGGGTTGGACCATGGCGGGGGCCTTTCCGATATGCTGGCCGAGGATTATGCTATATTGTATTTCATTGTTAACTAAAACAATCAAGGCCCGTCCATGACGATGCCGACACGGCTGCAGCAGGAAATTGCCGAGCGGATCCTGCAAATGATGCGGGAAGACGGTCTCGCGGCGGGCTCCTGGCTGAACGAGAACGGCACGGCGCAGAGGCTCGGTGTTTCACGCACGCCCGTGAGGGCCGCGCTCGATCACCTCGCTCGTCAGGGTGTCGTGCGGCGGCACGCGAACAAGGGCATCGAGGTCATCACGCTGCCGAGCTCGGCGGAGCGTGTGCTGCCGCCGGAGGCGGTCGACCTTGCCATGGTCCGGCTGGCGCATGAACGCGAGAACGGGCTCCTGCCGGACGAGGTCTCGGAGCTGGAGGTGATGCGGCGCTATGATCTCGGCCGGCCCGAGGCGCAGAAGCTGCTCGCCCGTCTCGCCGATCTCGACATGGTCGAGCGCAAGCCGGGCTATGGCTGGCGCTTCCTGCATGCGCCGCGCGATCAGCATTTGCGTGATGAGAGCTACCGTTTCCGCCTCGCCATCGAGCCGATGACGATGCTGGAGCCGGGTTTCCATCTCGAGCCTGGCTGGATCGCGGAGATGCGGGCGCGACATCTCGAGGCCCTGCAACGTCCCTGGCGCGAGTCCTCGAGCATCGCCTTTTACGAGATGAATGCCGATTTTCACGAAGGCTTGGCCGCGGCGACGGGCAACCGTTATTTCCACTCGGCCGTGCGGCGCCAGAACCAGCTCAGGCGTCTCTCGAACTACGATTGGGGCCTTGGTTTCGAGCGCGTGCAGGTGAACTGCACGGAGCATCTGGGCATGCTCGACCATTTGGAGGCAGGAGAAAACGAGGTCGCTTCGGCGTTGATGCGCAGCCATCTGCTGCGGGCAAGCAAGCTCAAGCTGGGCGTACAGCCGGACGAGCCGGCCGGTTGAAGCTTTGCCGCCCACTCTCCAGATGACAGCCTTGCCGCAGAGTCGGTTGACCCGGCGGCGAATTCCGCGAGCAATGGCGGAAACCCCGAATCCGACAGATCGAGTGTCATGACCGTTCATCAGCGCCCCCAAGATCAGCAGGCTCCCGCCATCGATCCCGCCAAGCTCGACAAGCTGGCCGAAGTCGCCATCCGCGTCGGCCTCAATCTGCAACCGGGGCAGGATCTGTTCCTGACGGCGCCGGTGGCGGCGCTCCCGCTGGTGCGGCGTATCGCGGAACATGCCTACAAGGCAGGCGCCGGCATCGTGACGCCGCTGCTCTCGGACGAGGAGGTCACGCTGGCGCGCTATCGCAACGCGCCGGATGCGAGTTTCGACAGGGCGCCGGGCTGGCTCTACGAGGGCGTCGCCAAGGCTTTCACGGAGAACACGGCCCGGCTTGCCATCGTCGGCGACAACCCGATGCTGCTCGCCAATGAAGATCCGGCCAAGGTCGGGCGTGCCGCCAAGGCGAATTCGCTGGCCTACCAGCCGGCGCTGGAGAAGATTGCAGGCTTCGACATCAACTGGAACATCATCGCGTTTCCGAGTGCGGCCTGGGCTCGGCAGGTCTTCCCGGACGATGCCGAGGACGCGGCCATCGGCAAGCTGGCCGAGGCGATCTTCGCAGCTTCGCGTCTCAACGAGGCCGATCCGGTTGCCGCCTGGGCGGCGCATAACACGGCCTTGCGCAGCCGGCGCGATTGGCTGAATGGCCATCGTTTCGCCGCGCTGCATTTCACCGGCCCGGGCACCGACCTGACGGTCGGGCTCGCCGACGGTCATGACTGGCAGGGCGGCGCTTCGCCGGCCAAGAACGGCATCGTCTGCAATCCGAACATCCCGACCGAGGAGGTCTTCACCACGCCGCACGCGCTCCGGGTCGAGGGCTATGCATCGAGCACAAAGCCGCTCTCTCATCAGGGCTCACTGATCGATCAGATCCGCGTGCGCTTCGAGGGCGGCCGGATCGTCGAGGCCAAGGCCTCGCGCGGCGAACAGGTGCTGAACAAGGTGCTCGACACCGACGAGGGCGCGCGCCGGCTGGGCGAGGTGGCGCTGGTGCCGAACTCCTCGCCGATCTCGAAGAGCGGCATCCTGTTCTACAACACGCTCTTCGA
>JARYGW010000161.1:0-12730 GCA_033792295.1 Allobosea sp. | reverse complement strand
TGGCAGCGGCCTATATCCGCTCGTGGCGTTCAGACGAGCGACGGGTGAGCACGAATGCGGAATGCAGGAGGTTCACCGGCACGTAATCCGACGTTCAGGATATCGAGGAGGCCTTCTTCTGCGAGCGCAGCCGCGCTGACATTGCCGGAGTGGGAGCTGCCGGGGACGATATTCGGCGCCCTCATGACACGCCCATGCCGAGTTCTCGAGCTTGCCGGGGCGGCCTCCCGCGTCGTTGGGAACTCGCACACGGAGACGCCGTCGGCACGCGACTGGCCGGCGTCCTCGCGGGTGGTGTCGTCATGGTGCGCCAGCGGAATGTCGATAATGGGCGAGCGGGCCAGCCCATTATGCCAGATCGTTGCCGCTCAAAGAAAAACGAGGCTGATGTTGTCTTCCGTTACGGCGCTCTAGGGCTTTTGCGCCTCAAGCGTGACGCTGTGACAGACATATCACCCTAGTCTTCAGGCATGTCTGGCGGCATCGGATAATCGTCGGCGTTCAGCACCCAGCCCGGCTTCAGCGAGAAATCCAGGCGTGGCGGCGCGAAGATATCGACGAGCTGGTTGAGGCCCGGCTCCATGCCCCGCGTGGTATGGATCGCTGGCGGTGGGATGACCGTGATCGACGGCGAGCGCACATGCGGATGCTCGTCCTCGCGCCACATCCGCATGTCGACCGTCCACGGCCAGCGCAGATGGTGGATGAAGGAGCCGTCGAGCGCCAGCGAGCATTGTTCGAAATCATCGTGATGGTGCGGCGATAGTTTCGTGACGTCGCGCGGCCCGATCTGCGGCGCCAGATAGTTCACCATGACGGTGGTGCAGCGCCAGATACGTCCGAAGCGGCCGGGCTCGTCCGGCACGTCGAGTGTGTAGGTACGGATCTTGAACCCGTCCCTAGGCGCCGGCCAGGTGGCGAGGGGCGCGACATTGGGATGCGGCGCGGCATAGGATTCGGCATTGGCGCATTTGGCGTTGAGGTCGGGCGACTGGCTCGAGAACAGCCTGACGATCCGCCCGCCTTTGGGCAGGGCGATCGCGCCGTCGCCGGGCGGCATGATGACGAGGCTGTAGCCGTCGACCGTTTCGGTCTGTACGCCGGCCGTGGCCGTCACCGGCGTGTCGCGGTCGGGGATGATGACGACATATTCGTCCTTCTGCCCCTTACGCTCGAATACGGCGCCGGGCTTCGCATCGGTATAGGCCAGGACGAAGTTCTGGCCGCGCGCCCACCAGCTCCGGCCGTTGGCATCGTCCTCCTGCGGCGCGTCCTGATAGAAAAGCCCCAGCTCGGCGCCGGAATAGGCGCTCGGCGGCGGCACCGCGCTGGGGCGGGCCGAGGCAAGCGCCGAACGCGGATCGGATCTATCGTACATGACGAACTCCTGAAGCTTGGGGTCTAGAGCATTTTCGAGTGAAGCGGTTACCGGTTCGCGTGAAGAAAATGTGATAAAACAAGAGCTTGTAGACGATCTGGGATTCAGGGAATTGCGGAGCGGCTCTAGTGTGGCTTGCCCTTGAAGCCCGCGAAGATTCCCGACGGGAAGATGAACAGGACGAGCAGCAGCACCGAGAGCGCCGCGACGTTCTTGAAGCCGGCTCCAAGCAGCACGATCGCCGTCGCCTGGAGCACGCCGAGGAGGATGCCGCCGCCGAGCGCACCCGCCGCACTGCCGAACCCACCGATGATCGCGGCGATGAAGCCGTTCACCCCGAAAGGCGTCCCGATATTGTAGGTGGTCACCTGCATCGGCGTGATCAGGATGCCGGCTACCGCGCCGAGCGCCGCCGACAAGGCGAAGGACAGCGCCAGCATGCGGCCGACCGGGATGCCGAGCAGCGCCGCTGCTTCGCGATTCTGCGAGCAGGCGCGCAAGGCCCTGCCGGCGGTGGTGCGGGTAAAGAACAGATAGAGGAGGCCGACCATCAGCGCGCCGCAGCCGAGGATCCAGAAGAGCTGGTAGCCGATGGCGACCGAACCGAGCTTCAGCGGACCGCCTGGCGTGAATTCGTCGAAGGTGCGCGGCTGGTCTCCGAGCGACAGCAGCGTGACCCGTTCGATGGCGATCTGCGTCGCCAGCGTCGCCAGGATGATCGCGAACAGTGCGGCGCCGCGGTTCCACATCGGGCGTACCACGAAGATCTCGATCAGCATTCCGACGAGCGCGACGATCGGCACGGTGACGATCGCGGCGACGAGCGTCGGCAGCCCGAGCCGCGTCATTGCGGTGTGGCAGATCATGCCGCCGAGCATGACGAAGACGCCCTGCGCGAAATTCACGATGCCGCTGGCATTGTAGATGACGCAGAAGCCGATACCGACGAGGCCGTAGACGAGGCCGACGCCGATGCCGTTGACGAGTGCCTGGAGAAGTTGCGTCAGATCAACCATCATACAGTCTCCACCCCGCCGAGATAGGCTGCCAGCACGTCCGGATGGGTCTTGATCTCCTCCGGCGTGCCCTCTGCGATCTTGCGGCCGAAATCGATGACCGCGATGCGCCGGGCGACGCGCATCACGAGCCCCATGTCGTGCTCGACCAGGACGACCGTGACGCCCTGCGCGTTGACGCGCTCGATCACATCCGCCAGCGCTGCCGTTTCCTGCAGGTTGAGGCCGGCCGCCGGCTCATCGAGCAGGAGCAGCTTCGGCTGCGCAGCGAGCGCGCGGGCGACCTCGAGCAGGCGCTGCCGGCCGTAGGGCAGCTTGTCGGCCGGCACGGCGTCGAGCCCGTCGAGCCCAACGAAGGACAGCAGCTCGTCCGTCCGTGCCGCGATCGCACGCTCCTGCTCGCGCATCCAGCCTGGGCGAAACAGCGCGGCCGCGACGCCGCCCTTCGTCACCCGGTGGAAGCCGGCCGCGACATTCTCGGCCACCGTCAGGTCTTTGAAGAGCTGCACGAGTTGGTAGGTCCTCACGAGGCCGCGTGCGGCGATCTCATGCTGTGGCAGGTCCGTAATGTCCTGCCCGGCGAAGGAGACCGAGCCGGCGCTCGGCTGAAGAAAGCCCGAGATCATGTTGAACAGCGTCGTCTTGCCGGCACCGTTTGGTCCGATCACCGCGAAGAGCGCGCCTTCCTCGACATCGAAGCTGATGTCGTCATTAGCCGCCAATCCGCCGAAGCGCTTGGTGAGGTTGCGGATGGAGAGGATCGCCATGGCCGTTCAATCCGCCGCACGCATGGCCCGGGAGGCCGCCGGATCGGCGGGGGCGGGCTGCCGTGGCTTCCGACGGGATGTGAGCGCCGTGGTGATCTGCCCGAGCAGTACGAAGATACCTTTCGGCGCAAAGATCAGGATCGAGACCAGGATGACGCAATAGACGACGTCCTGTAGCTCCTTCAGGCTGCGCAGCAGCTCCGGCAGCATCGCGACCACGAGCGCGCCCAACGCCGGCCCCCAGGTCGTACCGATGCCGCCGAGGAAGAGCATCGTGAAGCTCTGGATCACCATCGCGGCGCCGAAGACTTCCGGACTGATGAAGCCGACGAAATGGGCGAAGAGTGAGCCCGCCGCTGAGGCGTACATCGCGGCGATGACGAAGGCGATCAGCTTGTAGCGGGCGACATCGACTCCGAGCGCCTGCGCCGCCGGCTCGCTGCCGGCGATGGCGCGCAGCGCCCGGCCGAAGCGCGAGTTGCGCAGGCGCGTCGAGATCCAGATGCCGAGGAGGAGGAGCATCGCCAGCAGCACGAGCTGCTGCTTTTCCGTCGCCAGCTCGAAACCGGCGATCCCCATCGGTGGGATCCCGGAAATGCCCATGTAGCCCGCGGTCAATCCGCTCCACTCGATGCTGATCTCATAGGTGATGAGGCCAAGAGCGAAGGTCGCCATCGCCAGGTAGTGGCCGCGCAGCTTCAGCGTCGGATAACCGATGATCGCCGCGACCACGCCTGAAAAGACCATCGAGACGAGGAAGGCGGCGACCGGGTCCCAGTTGTGGTTGGCGCACAGGATCGCGGTGCCGTAGCCCCCGAGCGCCGCGAAGGCGTTCTGGCCGAACGAGGCCTGGCCCGTATAGCCCATGAAGAAATTGAGGCCGGTGACGAAGATGCCGTAGATCGCCGCGAAGCCGATCACGGTGACGACGTAGCCGCTCGAGTTCAGCGCGAAAGCGAGCACGGCCACGACCGCCGCGATTGGCGCCAGCCCGAGGATCGCACCCCTAGTGGAGGTAGTACCGGGAGAGTTCATGATGTGACTTGATCTCGGCCGCGGGGAGTTCGGCGACGACGGCGCCGAGCGAGAGGACGTAGACGCGCTTGGCCAGCTTCAGCGCCTGCGGCGCCTTCTGCTCGACCAGCAGGATGCCGAGCCCCTCGCCGTTGAGGCGCCCGAGCGTTTCGAGGATCTCGGAGGCGACCCGCGGGGCGAGGCCGAGCGAAGGTTCGTCCAGCATCAGGAGCTTCGGCCGCGCCATCAGCGCCCGGCCAATGGCGAGCATCTGCTGCTCGCCCCCGGAGAGGGAGGCGGCCACCTGCTCGTATCGCTCCTTGAGGCGGGGGAAGAGCGCGAAGACGCTCTCCAGCCTTTGCTCCGCGGTATCGCTGCCGGTCATGGTGTAGGCGCCGAGGATCAGATTCTCTCGCACCGACATCTGCCCGAACAGGCCGCGGCCCTCCTGCACCATGATGACGCCTTCGCGAGCCCGTTCATGGGTGGCGAGGCCGGTGATGTCGCGGCCGCGGAAATAGACGCGGCCAGTGGCCGGCGTCAGGCGCGTCATCGCTCGCAGCATGGTCGACTTGCCGGCGCCGTTGGGGCCGAGCACAGTCACGAACTCGCCTTCCCCGACCCAGACCGTCGTCGGCTTCAGCGCATGCACGCGGCCGTAGAAGGCCGACAATGCCCGCGCCTCGAAGAGTTTTTCGGACGCATTCATCGCGGGCTCACTTCACCGCGAACTTGCCGTCGCGCAGCACTCCGACGACATAGGGGTTGTCGGTGATGCCGACATGCTGCTCGGACGAGAAATTATAACGGGCGAAGGCGCCCTGGAGGTCGCTGATCGTCTCGATCGCGTCCCTGACCGCCGATCCGTCGAAGCTCTTCGCCTTCTCCACGCCGGTGGCGATGAGCGTGATCGAATCCCAGCCTCGTGCGCCGCCGTTCGGGTCACGGTCGCCGTATTTTTCCCGCCAGAGCTTGAGGAAGGTGTCGGCGGCCTCGCGCGCCGGCCCGGCGGCGATCGATTCCGGCACCTGCACGCCGGGCGCGACGAAGAGGAAGCGCTCGCCGAGCACCTCGCCGGCCGCCTTCAGCGGCGCGCCGTCGTCGAGGCTCGACATCAGCAGCATCTTGTCGAGGCCGAGCTGCTTGATGTTCTTGGCGATCGTCACCGTCGCTCCGCCCTGACCCATCTTGATGATCGCGCCGGCGCCGGCGGCATTGATGCGGCCTACCTGCACGCTCATGTCGGCGTCGTCGGTCTTGTAGGTTTCGACCGCCACGACTTCGATGCCGAATTCCTGTGCCACCTTGACGCCTGCATCGCGCATCATCATCGCGTAGGGGGTCGGATCGTGCATGATCCCGACCTTGCGGATGTTGGTCTGCTCCTTGAGGTAGCGGTAGCGCGTTTCCATTTCAAAACGCGGCGGCGGCAGGATCGAATAGGACCATTTCTGCTCCTCCGGCCGCTGCGGCAGGATCGAGCACAGTACCATCGGCACCTTGGCGCGCACGACGAAGCCTGCAGCCGCGAAATTACCCGCCGAGACGCAGCCCGAGCCGAAGACGTTGACCCGGTCGTTGGAAAGCATCTTCCGATAGACGACGACTGCTTCCTGGGGCTCGGAGCGGTTGTCCTCCGGCACGTACTCGACCTTCTTGCCGAGCAGGCCGCCTCGCGCGTTCAACTGTTCGATGGCGAGAATCTGACCGTCGCGCCAGGAGCGGTCGGTTCCCGCACCATAGCCGGTAAGGCCGAGCGCGGCGCCGATCTTGTAGCTGTCCTGGGCCGAAGCGCCGGAGAGACCGGCGACGAGAAGCACCGCGGCGGCCATGCCGGCGGCGGAAATGCGCAGCATAAGCTTCTTCCTCCCTGATGTTTCGTTGTTCGAAACGATGTTCTATTTTTATCGATATTGCCGACCGTCTCTCCAGGTGTCAAGCGTCGGGAATTTCCTCAGACTTCGTCCCGCTCGCGATAGCCGAGCAGCCCGGAGATGCGCGCTGCTGCGGCCATCGTTGCGCGGATCTGGTCGGCCGAGAGGGTTTCTTCGAGAAACTGGATGGAATCGACGACCCCGACCGTCGCGATGACCTCGCCGGCGGCGTCGAAAATCGGCGCTGCGAGTGTGTTCAGGCCGACCAGCGATTCGTTGTAGCCGCTCGCCCAGCCATTGGTGCGAATGCGTGATAGCTCCTGCTCGAGCGCAGCCGGGCTGACGATCGTATAGGGCGTCAGCATTTCCAGCCGCGAGCGCAGCACCTGCCTGCGGCGGTCTTCATTGCCGAATGCGAGGGCCGCCTTGCCTTGTGCCGAGGCGTGGAACAGCAGGCGGGATCCGCGACGAACGCCGATTTCGACCGGCGAGCGGCCGGATAGCGTGGCGAGAACGCGAACCCCATCCTCCTCCACCTGCGAGATCACGGTGTAGTGTCCGAGCGCGTCGCGCAGCTCCCGCAACACCGGCGTGGCGACGCCGACGAGGTCGAGGCTGTCGTCGACCAATCGGCTCAACGCCAGGAAGCGCGGCCCGACGCGGTAGCGCTCCGTCTCGGTGTCCTGGACCAGGTAGCCATGGACGACCAGCGTTTGCAGATGGCGAAAGATGCGGCTTTTGGTGACGCCCAGCGCCTGGGCCAGCGCCGTTACGCCGATCGCGCGCCGCTCCTGCGCCACATGCTCCATCACTCTCAGCGCCAGCGCGACCGCCTGCACGCCTTCCGTCGCTTCGCCCGCAATGCGCGGCATCGCGCAGCCTCCCGGTCAATCGCCCACTTGACAGGTCCCGCCGGCAGCTTTCATTTTGTACCGTAATTCAGGACATCGTTCTGATCTACGATACAATAAGGAAACGCCCCTCATGTCAAGCGTCTCTGCGCGACCGCCCGCTTCCGATTTCCGCCGCCGTTTTCTCGCGGGTGAGACGCTGGTTGGAACCTTCGTCAAGACCCCGACCGGCCATGCGACGGAGATCCTTGGCGGTGTCGGCATGGATTTCGTGGTGATCGACGAGGAGCACGCACCGTTCGACCGCGGCAGCATCGATCTCGCCCTTCTGGCCGCACGCGCCGGGAACATCGCGGGAATCGTGCGCGTCGCCGAGCCGACGCCGGCGAAGCTCCTCTCCGCGCTCGATGATGGGGCGCAGGGCGTGCTGGTGCCGCATGTCTCCTCGCCACAGAAGGCGCGCGAGATGGTCGCGGCCTGCCGCTATCGCGGCGGCAAGCGCGGCTTCTCCAACACCAACCGCGCCGGCAGCTACGGCGGCGCCGGCATCTGGGAGCATGTCGCGGCACAGGACGACGGCGTCGCCACCATCGCGATGATCGAGGACCCTGAAGCGCTCGACGACCTCGACGCCATCCTCGCGGTGGAAGGGCTCGACGGGGTCTTCATCGGCCGCGGCGACCTCACCGTGGCGCTGGGCGCATCTGGTCTGGACTCGGCGGAAACGCTGGCTGCTACCGAGAAGATCGCCGCGGCCGCGCGCAAGGCTGGCAAGCCCGTCTGCATCATGGCGGCCAACGCTGCCGATGCGGCGCGCTTTCGTGAGATCGGCGCTTCCGCCTTCATCATCTCCTCCGACCAGGGGCTGATGCGTCAGGCCGCCGGCAAGCTGGTCGCCGATTTCGCCGTGCAGCAGGCATCGGCTTGAGCACGTTTGGACCTAACCAGGATTGAGGATCAGACCATGTCGCAGTCGGAACAGACGATCGAACAGAGGATCGACGCTCTCCTCGTCGGCGCAATAGACCCTCACGTCCACACGGGACCCTCGATCGCGCCGCGCGCGCTCGACCATCTGGAGCTGGCGCGCGACGCTTCCGAGGCGGGGCTGGCGGCGATCGTTACCAAGGATCACGACTATGCAGGGGTGATGACGGCGGCACTGATCGCGCGGCATCATCCCGAGCTGAAGACCAAGGTCTATTCGAGCATCGTGCTCAACAACGTGGTCGGCGGCCTCAACCCCTATGCGGTCGAGCACGCAGCGGCGATGGGCGGCAAGATCGTCTGGCTGCCGACGCTCGCCGCCGAGAACCATCTGCGCTGGGAGAAGACCGCGAATTGGGCCCATCCCGCGACGACGCAGAAGATCCGCCCCGCCAGCCCGGTGAAGGTGCTCGATGCGGATGGCTCGGTGCGCGATGACACCAAGGAGATCCTCGACATCGTGGCGAAGACCGGCATGGCGCTCGCCAGCGGGCATATTCACTCCAGCGAGACCTGGAAGGTCTTCGAGGAGGCCCAGCGGCGCGGCGTGCAGCGGCTGATCTTCACCCATCCCGAGGACATCGTCGACGCATCGCTGAACGATGTCCGCGGCATCGCCGCGATGGGCGCCTATGTCGAGCACTCCCTCGCCATGTTCCTGAACGGCAAGTTGCAAACCTGCCAGCCAGAAGACCTGAAGAAGCAGATCGACGCCGCGGGGCCGGAGCGCACCATCCTGTGCTCGGATCTCGGCCAGCGCGGCGCGGTGCACCCGATCGAGGGGCTGCGGCAGGGCATCCGCCTGTGCATGGATCTCGGCTATTCGGATGAGGACATCCGCAAGATGGTCTCGACCAACACCGCGCATGTGCTCGGCATCGAGGCCGACCTGCCGGAAGCAGGCGTCCACTGAACATGCGGGCGCTCATCGTCTACGCCCATCCCGAGCCGACCTCCTTCACGGCGGCGTTGAAGGAACGCGCCGTTGCTGTTCTCACATCGGAAGGGTGGGAGGTGGAGGTCAGCGACCTGCATGCGGAGAACTTCAATCCCGTCGCCGGCCGCCACGACTTCGCCGGTGAACCTGCCGACGGCACGCGCTTCCACTACCAGACCGAACAGGCGAAAGCTGCCGCCGAGGATGGCTTTGCCCCCGACCTCGCGCGGGAACAGGCGCGCGTTGCGCGTGCCGACCTTCTCGTCTTCCTGTTCCCGCTCTGGTGGGGAGGGCCTCCGGCCATCGTCAAGGGCTGGCTCGAACGCGTCCTGGCCTATGGCTTCGCCTATGTGGACGGGGCGCGTTTCGAATCCGGCTTCTTCAGGAACAAGCGCGGTCTGATCGGCGTCGTGACCGGCGGCACGCCTCAGCGTTTCTCGGAGACCGGCGTCTACGGCCCGATCGAGAAGGTGCTCTGGCCGATGCAGCGGCTGGCGCTCGAATATATGGGGCTGAAGGTCTTTACCCCCTTCGTCGCCTATGCCGCTCCGCGCGTCGATGCGCAGCAGCGCGAAATCTATCTGGACGCCTTCGCGCAACGCGTGCGCGAAGCGGCGAGCGGCTGAACGGGCGTGACCTCGCGGTTGCCTCGAAAAGTCAGCCAGCCGGCATGAACCCTGATCGAAAGCGGCTGGAGCGCCGCATTCCGCCCACAGCATCGGAGCGCACCCTATGGCCCGCAAAGTCATCATCACCTGCGCGGTAACGGGGTCGATCCATACCCCGTCGATGTCCGATCACCTGCCGGTGACGCCGCAGGAGATCGCCGACGCCGCGATCGGTGCGGCCGAGGCCGGCGCGGCGATCGTCCATCTCCACGCGCGCGACCCGCAGGACGGCCGGCCGGATCAGAGCCCGGAAGCCTTCGCGCCCATCCTCAAGGTGGTCAAGCAGCGCTCGAACTGCGTCGTGAACATCACCACGGGTGGCGCGGCCACGATGACCGTGACGGAACGGCTGCGGCCTTGCGCGACATTCAAGCCCGAGATCGCGTCGCTCAACATGGGGTCGATGAATTTCGGCCTCTATCCGATGCTGAACCGCTACAAGGAGTTGCGGCACGACTGGGAGCGGTCCTACCTCGAAGGCTCGCGGGACCGCATCTTCAGGAACACCTTCGCCGATATCGAGAACATTCTGACCACCTGCGCCGAGAACGGCACGCGCTTCGAAATCGAATGCTACGATATCGGCCATCTCTACACGCTCGCGCATTTCGTCGAGCGCGGGCTGGTGAAGCCGCCCTTCTTCGTCCAGTCGGTCTTCGGCATCCTCGGTGGCATCGGTGCCCATCCCGAGGACGTGATGCATATGAAGCGAACCGCCGACAGGCTGTTCGGCGACAGCTATCGCTGGTCCGTTCTGGGTGCTGGCCGCAACCAGATGCCGATCATCACGCAGGCCGCCGCGATGGGGGGGCATGTACGCGTCGGGCTGGAGGATTCGCTCTGGGACGGACCCGGCCGCCTGGCGAAGTCGAATGCGGACCAGGTGCGTCGCGCGCGCCAGATTCTGGAAGGGTTGGGCTGCGAGATCGCCACCCCCGACGAGGCCCGCGAGCTGCTCCAATTGAAAGGCGGGGACCGCGTCGACTTCTGACGCGGCGGGCCATGATCGAGGCCCATCGGCTTCCTCGCGGCATCACGCCCGGCGATCGGTTCCGCTGGGCAGCGATCTCCGGCGGCAACGGGAAAACGGGAGTCTGAACATGGGCGATTCATTGTTCTCGATAGCAGGCAAGACCGCGTTGGTGACCGGCGGCACGAGCGGAGTCGGCGCCATGATCGCGCGCGGTTTCGTCAGGCGCGGCGTAAAGACCTACATCGCCTCGCGCGACGCCAAACGCTGTCGCGCGGCGGCAGCCGAGTTGTCGCAAGAGGGCACCTGCATCGGGCTCGCCGCCGACCTGTCGTCCGCCGAGGGGCCGCAGGCGCTCGCCGCGCTCCTCAGCCAGCACGAGGAGCGGCTCGACATCCTGGTCAACAACGCCGGGGCCAATGACCGCTCCGCCATCGAGACCGCGACGCCGGAAGATTGGGATTTCGTGCAGGACGTCAATCTGCGGGCGCCCTTCTTTCTCGTCCAGCACCTGCTGCCGCTGCTGCGTGCCGCTGCGACGGCGGAATCGCCTGCGCGCATCATCAATATCGGCTCGATCGGCGGGCTGCACATTCCCAACTGGGAGGCCTATGCCTATGGCGCCTCGAAGGCGGCGCTCCATCATCTCACCCGCGCGCTCACCAAGCGGCTCGGCGCGGATCGGATCGTCGTCAACGCCATCGCTCCCGGGCCCTTCCCGTCGCGGCTGACCGACACGGCTTCGGAAGCGGTGAAGAAGAGCGTCGAAACCTATATCCCGCTCAAGCGCCCGGGTGAGGCAGAGGATATCGAGGGATTGACCGTTTTCCTCGCCTCGCGTGCGGGCGGCTATGTCAATGGTTGCACCATTCCGCTCGACGGCGGCTATCTGGCGGCATTGTGAGGCAGGGTGCAGGCCGCAGCGTTCGCCGCGACCTGCAGGATCGGGATGAGCGTCGGCGCGGCGCCCGTGCGGGTCACTCGCCGGCGAACTTGTCGAGGCCCTTGCGATGCAGCCATTTCGACAGCTCTTCCGCTACGGCCTCGTTGTTGAGGTCGGCGAAAGCGATATGCGAATTGCCGCGCAAGCCGACATCCGGCAGGAGCAGGACCTCGCAATCGCCGCCATGGCGGTTGGCGATTTCGCAGAAGGTCCGGGCGAGCTTGACCGATTTCGCCCAGATCGGGCTCGAGTCGGTATAGTCGCCGAAGACGAGCTGGATCGGGAACTTCGTCAGCTTCATGAACTCCGCGAGCGGAACGGCATTCGGGCCGAAGGGCGCCTTGGGTTCCGGCGTGGGGCCTTCTCCTTCGGGGAAGACGAAGCCCGGCGTCTCGTAGGCGACGATGCCCTTCATGTTGTCGCCCTTCGCCTTGAGCGCCGACAAAAGCGCACGCCAACCGCCTGCGGAGTTGGTGAGGGCGACAACTGGGCCGATCTTGTCGATCGCCTGGCCGCCGGCTTCTGCCTGCAACAGGGCGTTGTCGAGGGTGTCGAACTCGTCATACCGGGCGCGCGTCGCCTGTTCCCAGGCTCGCGCATCCCCGCTCGGAAATTGCAGGCCGGGGTGCCAGTTCGGATAGGTGACACCGAAACGCCAGGCCACGAAATTGCGCTGGTCGAAGTAGTCGGGCGTGTAGGTGATCGGCTCGCAGCTCCAGTTCGCGCGGCCCACGCGCGGGCCGTCCCACAGGTACACGGGATATCCCTTGCGCAGGAAAATGCTCTTGTAGCCTTCGCCGCCGTCCCAGCGGTTCTCCCACACCTTCGTGCTGGAGCTGTGCCACAAGATCAGGCCGACGCTGCGCTTTTTCGCGGGAATGAAATATTCGACATAGCCATGGTCGCATGAAAGCGTCTGGCCCGGATCGCCGGGCTTGCTGACGACCTTGCCGCCGACCTCGAAGGCTCCCGTCGAATCCAGGACGATCGGTGGCTTTGCCGCGCCGCCGGTGCCTTGGGCGACGGCCGCGTGGCATAGTCCGGCGAATATCAGAGCTGCAGCCAGTGTTCTCGGCTGCCTCCGTTGACCGTGATGCTTCATGGCGTTGTCCTTCCTCCTGGGACCTTGTTCTCGTTCCCGCCGGTCCAGTGGCTCCGGCGGATCGCCATAAGCGGATGCAACTGCGGGCCGGCTCCAGTTTCGCTTTTGATTATTCCGACAGACGGAACGGTGCGACGACGCAGGGGCAGCCCTTCAGGTCCCGACCATAGAAATGCTCGAACGAGGCAGACGGTCAGATCTGCCGAAACGAAGGGGAGGAACC
>JARYGW010000160.1:0-12738 GCA_033792295.1 Allobosea sp. | reverse complement strand
TGATCATGGTCCGGCTCTTCGTCGCTGTTACGGACAAATCCTGGTTTGATCAGCCGCCTTGGGTCAACCAGAGATAGACGAGTGTATTCCAGATAGTTAGGTTCACCACCGGCACCAGATGCTCGTCGCGGGGGCGGCGCGAAGAATAAGAGGGGGCAGTCTGTCGAACATCACCGCCAGCGATCTGACAGCTGCACTGACAGGAGATCCCGAAGCTCTCGACGTCCACCTGTCCGTGATCGAGCGTGACGTCCTGATCGACGGCCACGCGGTAAAGGTTCATTGCCACGCCCTGACCGTCGACGGCAACGGACGCGTTCAGCCGCATCGCCTCGCCGAACTGATGCGTGATGCGGTGGCGGATTATGCGATTCCTCGCTCACAACTCGCCAAAGCCAAGGCACGCGACCAGAAATATAACAGCACCGCGGCGGTCGCCGCGCTGGTCGAGCAGGCAAAGCGCTCCTTCACCGATCTCGCAAAGACCGGCGAGGGCGGAGAGATGCTCCTCTTCCTTTTGGCCGAGCGGTTCCTCAAGCTCCCGCAGATTCTTTGCAAGATGGACCTCAAGACCGACACCCGCATGCACTATCATGGTGCCGATGGCGTCTATGCGGGCGCGACCGCCGAAGGCCTGCTCAAGCTTTATTGGGGCGAGTCCAAGATCTACAAGAATGTGGCGTCCGCTATCCAAGATTGCCTCGCGTCGCTCGCACCGTTCCTAGTAGAGCCCGAGCATGAGGGCGCGGAACGCGAGCGCGATCTCATCCTTCTCAGCGATAAGGCGGACTTAAGCGATCCAAACCTGACGGAGGCGCTCAAGCGCTATTTCGACAAAAACTCAGTTATGTCGAAACGCGTCCAATATTGCGGTGTCGCCCTCGTGGGTTTCGACGCGCCCTTCTATCCCGGCGACGACGCCAAGGCTGTCGCCGATGAGATCGCTGAAGCCGCGCGGACTGAATTCGAGAAGTGGCGGTCGAGGATCGGCGATCGCCTCAAGTCCGAGAAGCTTGAGCAGTTCGAGATCGAATTCTTCTGCCTGCCCCTGCCGTCGGCGGAAACTTTCCGCTCGGCGTTTCTGACCGCGATGGGTCTCAAGGAATGAGCCTCACCGATCTTCAAACCTGGCTCCTAAGCGAGGGCGTTCGGGACGAACTCGACGAACTTACCAAGCGTACCATCGTCACCGAGATCGACAATCTGGTTCCGCCGGTCGAAGCCGCCCCCATAGCCGAAATTGATTGGTCCCGCCTGCTGCTCGCCGGCAGCATCCTGGCCCGGTCCGATCAGCGGCAGCATCAGGAAGCGGCACTGCGGATCGCAACCGGGGCGGTCACCCTATCGACAAGCGAAGCGGTCAAAGATGCGGGTACGGTGCTGCTCGGCAAGCTGTCAAACTTCCGGGCGATCAGTTTGGCTAGCGAGCGCGACCTGCTCACCGCCGATCTCGACGGCAGACTCGGCATGTCGCTGCGCATGGAGGCCCAGCGCCGCCAGATGAATCAGGCCATTCTCGTCGAATCGAGCGGCCGCTGGCTCCAGGTCAACGACTTCCAGCAGCGCTTCTGGAAGGATGCCGCCGATCATCGCTGGCTCTCCGCGTCGGCGCCGACCGCGTCGGGCAAGACGTTTCTCGTCCTGCAATGGCTTATTGACCACATGCAGTCGGGCGAGGCACGCGTCGCTGTCTACCTGGCGCCGACACGCGCGCTCGTGTCTGAGATTGAAGGCAGCCTCGTTGGTCTGCTCGGCAAGGAGGGTGGGGTGCATGTATCCTCGCTTCCGTTGCGAGATAAATATGATGCCGCGGTCGCCGGCGGCGCGCGTCTCATCTTCGTCTTCACGCAGGAACGGCTGCACCTGCTCGCCAACATCCTTGGCGACGCGATCGCGATCGATCTCCTGATCGTCGATGAGGCGCACAAGATCGGTGACAGCCAACGCGGAGTGATCCTCCAGGACGCGATTGAACGCGCCGGTCGTGCCAATCCCAACCTCAAACTCGTCTTCATCAGCCCGGCCACACAGAATCCCGAGGAATTGCTTGCCGACGCGCCTGAAGGTGTCGAGGTTGCCGCCGTCGACAGCGATGCGCCGACCGTCCTCCAGACTGTGATCGTGGCGGAGCAGGTTCCGCGCAAACCCAAGCTGTGGAATCTCTCGGTCCGCCAGCATGACGCGGCGCTGTCAGTCGGCGTCCTCCAGCTCGCCAGTTCCCCAGCCGGCCTCCAAAAGCGCCTAGCGTTTATCGCCGCGGCGGCAGGCGAACGAGGCGGGACACTCGTCTATGCTAACCGCGCGGCCGATTCCGAAGAAATTGCTGATCTGATCAGCCAGTTGCTCGCGCCGTCCGATCCACCGGACCCTGAGTTGCTTGAACTCGCCGATCTCGCGCGAAAGGGCGTCCATCCTCAGTTCAAGCTGGCGCCGCTCGTCGAGCGCGGAGTCGCCTTCCATTATGGCAATATGCCGTCGCTGATCCGGCTCGAGGTCGAACGGCTTTTCCGCTCCGGCAAGATCCGCTTCCTTGTCTGCACCTCGACACTGATCGAGGGGGTTAACCTGTCCTGCCGCACCATCGTGTTGCGCGGCCCCCGCAAGGGCATCGGGCATCCGATGGAGCCCCATGATTTCTGGAACCTCGCCGGCCGCGCCGGTCGCTGGGGTGACGAGTTCCAGGGCAACATCATCTGCATCGACCCGCAGGACACCAACGCCTGGCCGGTCGGCGTTCCGGCGCGCTCGCGCTATCCTATCAAGCGCGAGAGCGATGCCGTCATCGAGCTGGGCGACGGTCTCGCCAACTATCTCGATCGGCGTGCGACCGCCACGCTTTCGGAACTAGAGGACTCCGATCAGTTCGAGCAGGTAGGCTCCTATCTGCTCGCGACCTTCCTGCGGCTTGGCTCGATCTCGAAAGCAGCGCTTGCCAAGCGCCATGATCACGCGACGGTCGCGAAGCTCGACGAGCGCCTTGCGGCGATCGCTAGTCAGATCGACATCGGCCCCGAGATTGCCGGCCGTCATCCCGGCGTCAGTGCGCTCGGTCTACAGCGCTTGCTCGATGCTTTCCGCGCCTATGAAGGCGACATCGAGAATTTGCTTCCGGCCGCGGTCGACAGTCAGGACAGCTATGATCGCTTCGTGACGATCATGCGGCGCATCAACGAGCATTTGTTCCCAGCGTTCATGCCCGACGGCCTGATCCCCTTGCACGCCCTAATCGTCGTCCAGTGGCTAAAGGGTTTCTCGCTCGCCGCGATGATCAGGAAGAACATCGATTATCACCGCAGCCGCGGCCGAGCTTTCAGGCTGCCGGTCCTGATCCGCCACACCATGGAGCTAGTCGAGCAGATCGCGCGCTTCCGGGCGCCGAAATACTTCTCGGCCTATATGGACATATTGAACATGCATCTGCGTGCGGTCGGCCGAGCGGATCTGATTGAGCACGACCTCGACATCGGCACCCAGCTTGAATTCGGCGTATCGTCGCGAACCCTGCTTTCGCTGATGGAGCTCGGCGTCTCGCGTATGAGCGCGGTCGCGCTATACGAGAAGATCGCCCGCGACGACCTCAGCAAGGAAGATTGCCAAGCCTGGGTCTCCGAGCGCGAAGCGCAATTCGAGGGCATGGACATACCAGCGATCATCATGCGCGAGATCCGCGAAAAGCTCCTGCCCTCAAGCGGCGAACGGGCCGCCACATCAACATCATAAGCTATCGAGGTGATTGAGATGCCGGCCAAGCCACTCTCCATAGGATCTCTGCATTTCGCAAAAAAGGGCGATGCCGCCGCCTTTCTCCAGGCTATGCTCCACCGCTATGATGTCGGCGACAAGGTGGGCGCCGCAGACGAGCAGATCCTGAGACACGCGCTCGCGCTGCATCCCGAGGCGGATGTCAAGGTCGGCTGCGGCATCACGCATTTCAGCGTTCGGAGTGCTGATTTCGGCACTAAATGCTTCTGGATCAACCGGCCCGACGGCACGACCGAGAAATTCTCCTACAAGGCCTGCATCACCGGGTAAGGGCTGCTTGGCACGACGTCGATCGCCGGGCAGCACGGTGCCAGCTAGGGGTGACACATGGCTGACGACGATCTTGAATCGGACCTACTCGCGACAATGATCGAGAGTGTCGTGGCCGAACGGCAGCGACGTTCCGACGAGCATGCCACGCTGCGCGCAGGCGATGCTTATAAGGGCGCGATACGCCAGATCGACCGCTACATTCTCGATTACGGGCTCGGCATCAACATGATCGAGATGATGGCCACCCGAAATCCGCCCTTCTTCGAGCAGCTGATCTCGCTTCGGATCAAGCCGCACTTCATCCAGTCGATGATCGCGGCCGCCCAGATGATTAAGGAAGGGCTGCACGACCCGGCAAGGCGAGAAATGCGCTTCCTAGTCGAGGCGTCCATCAAGGCGCTGTGGCTCGACCAGGGCTCGCCCTCGCTCCGGCAGGACGCCGATCGCAGCACGGCTGTGTCGCCGAAGACGGTGGCCGAAAAAGCCGCCGCGCTCGACGGGCTGGGCCGCGAGCGTTTCGATGAAGTGGTCGATAGCCTTCGGTTTGGGATGCTCAATGAGGCAGCCGGCAATCAGTACCGGCAGACGGCGAAGAGCCTCTACGGCACGCTTTCGACGACGACCCATGTGTCGTCTCGCAACGTCGAGCGCGACTTCGCCAATTTCGAAAAGGGCAAGCATTTCGCGTTCGAGACCATCGCCGACGTAAACGCAATTGCCCGGCTGCTGCGCCAAGTCCTCGATCTCGCGCTCGCCAGCCATTTCGAGGCGTTCGATCACGGACTCGTCGGCGACCTGTTCGAGCCGCATTTTGCCCCAGCCTGGTCATTCCTCAAGATGCCGCTCGTCGCGGCGATCGACCGACATTTCGATTATAAGCATGAGCGCCGCGTGTGCTGCGGCGAGGTCGGCTGAACTTCTCTCAAAACGGCAGGTCTTCGTCCAGATCCCAGGACAGTGATGACGGAAGGGCGCCCTTAGGCAGCGGCGGATTGTTGACCACGAAAAGGTTCAGGATGTCGCCGCGGTCGCTTTGATACCCTCGGTCTGTTGTCGGACACTTCGTCGCTAACATTTGCTCGGTAAGGCGCTTGGCTTTGCATGCTGCCGCATGTTTCAGACGCTCTCAGGTGCTAGGTGGTAGAAGGCCGAGGCCCTCATAAAGAGTTTTCAGCTTTGCCCAAGCGGCGTCGAGCATCGGTTTCGCGGCATCCCTACTGTAACTATAATCGTCATTAGTCGCATTGGTGCGGACCACAAGACACCATTCGCCTTTGGCAATGGCATGCGAGGCATTGCGCCGACATTTTCGCTGCCGCTGTGCTTGCTCGATCTTCACGTCGACAAGGATGTCTCGGACCTTAGGCATCGTCGTTCTTCCCCCTGAGTGAATCCCTCACTTTGTCGCCCAGCATGTCGAGCGCAGCCAATGCGTCTTCGTTGTCGCCGGCACCCGGATTCTTTCGACTCCCAGACTCGATGCCGAGGTGCTCGTTGATCGCCTTGTTCAGAAGCGATGTGACGGCCGCTCTGTTGTCGCGCCCAGCGACAGACTTATTGCGCTGGCCGACCTCTCGACCCCCAGGCGACAATTTCAGATCCTTGAGAATGCGGGCGACAACGGAGCCCGTGCGTTCAGAGAGCCGCTTGCGTGCACCGACCCTCCGCGCCTGCGGCTGCACCGGAAGGTCGCCGGAACTGCTGACCTGGGACAGCTCCTCCTGCTTTCGGCGCAGCGTCTGCCTGAGCTTGTCCTTCGCGATCACGTCGCGCAGGCGCAGGCCGGCACCGATCTCGTGATCCAGCATCTCTTCGAGGACGCGATCGTCCTCCGGGTCCAAGAAGGACCTGTTGATAAACGAGCCGACGATCTCGTTGTCGACAAGCATCCCAATGTCGAAACGACGAGATTCCCCTGAGCCGTTGCCGTCCCCATTGTCGTCGCCGGCTTCGAGCCACTTCTTGACCATGGCTTGGTCATCGAAATCTAGTTCGCGGAAATCGTCCCAATGCGCGTCGGTGTTCAACCCGACATGGGAGACCACGAAGGCGTGGTTGTCTGGGTGGTCCGGCTTCGCCTCATGGACGACACGCATCACGCGCCCGACGAACTGGATATAAGGTGACAAGCTCGCGAACGGCCGGAAGATAGCCGCGACGCTCAGGGGCGGATGATCGAAGCCTTCGCCGAGCATCTGCACCTGCACGATGCAATCGAGCTTGCCACTGCGCAGATCGGCCAGAACGGCGTCCTGCCGGTCCCGATCCATCTCACCATAGATTTCGGCAGCCTTCAGGCCTCGTTCTTCGTACAGCCCTCGCACCTGGCGGGCATGGTCGACGGAACAAGCGACTGCGATGATCTGATGACGGAAACCGCTATGCTCTCGCAGCTCTTGGAGATACTTGATGCTGGCATCGACGATATGACGATTGCACTCCGGCGCCAACGCGACGCCCCGGCGGAACCAGGCATGTTCACGTAAGGCCAGCACCTCTTCCAAAGTGTGCCTCTTTGTATCGTCACGATAGGTGAAGGACAGCTCCGAAGGCGCGACGTTCCGGGAGTGGATCTGCTTGATGTACCCCTTCACCATCGCTCGGGTGAAGGGGTAGCGATAGATTACCTTGCCGACCGGCCGCGTTCCGTCGCCCCGGAACGGCGTCGCCGTCAGACTGACCACCTTGGCGTTTGGAAAGCGATCGAAAATCTTCACCCAGCTCGGGGCCACGTTGTGGTGGCCCTCGTCGATCATGATTATGTCGAAATAGTTTGGCGGAAACTGGGGGAGCCAGCGATCGGCAGAGCTGGCCAATTGGTGGATGTTGGTCACCACGAACTGGCTTGCGTTGCAGTCGTGAAGATTCGCATCGACGCCATCCAGAACGGCGCGAAACGGCCCCGCGGAAAAATCGTGAAGCGCGCCTGTCCGCCGCCAGAAATTCTTCGGATTGCTGATGTCGAGCGACTCCGCGACGCCTGACCGGATCGTCAAATTCGGTGTGATGACGAGCGCGCGCCCTTTGGCGACGCCGAAGGGCAGTGTCGCAATGACGCCGGTCTTTCCGCATCCCACGGGAATCTGCAGAATCACCGGCTCGTTCGAAGCTTCGAAGTGCGTCCGCACCGCCCGGTGGGCTCCCTGCTGCGGTTCGCGAATCTTGGGGTTCGCCTCAATATCCGCGGTCAGGGTCTGAAACATGTGGTCTGGCTCGTCGGCAGCTTGTTCGGCGCGCCGATACTCGAGCCGGAAAGGTTCAAGGTCCGGTCGACGATAGAAGCGATAGCCGCTTCCCGGGCGGCGCACCGGCTTGAGCTTGCCAGAGGCATCCCACCGTCGAAGGGTATCCTTCGAGACGCCGACATACTCGGCGGCCTCGGCGAGGGTTAGGAAATCAGGGGCATCATTCTGTGACATACGGTAACATTATGCAACCTTATGCGGAATGGCAACCGACGGTGTGACGAGGAAGGGCGCTAGGTCTTAGATTCCGTCCTGGGCGCTCACGGCTCCAGGTGCTCGCCTGCAGGTAAGTAATTGTTTAAAATGAATATTATCATGAAAGTAGACTCGATGGGTGTTTTGTGGGGATCAGGTAATTTGCCACCCCACTTATAATCACCCGCAGTCCCGCTAAGTCACTGGAGACGCGCCGCATCTTGATTGCGCGGGATCGGGCGTGACCCGCAATGCCCGTCGGGTATCGAGCGGGATAGTTGTGGATCAGTATACTCAATGATTAATTCTTGTTGTTTTTCAATATTTTGCTCAAATATCAAATTAAA
Organism: Allobosea sp.; assembly: GCA_033792295.1. Taxonomy (GTDB): domain Bacteria; phylum Pseudomonadota; class Alphaproteobacteria; order Rhizobiales; family Beijerinckiaceae; genus Allobosea. Next base: position 4,916 of record JARYGW010000160.1, on the reverse strand, counting down.
CTGGGGTCGTTAATTGGTATATGCAGCGTATGACTGCTCGTGATGAATACCTCGCGATCATAACAGAGCTTCCGCGATACTTCATGGCCCCGTAGAGTCACGGATTCCGCATCGTGACTCTTGTCATATCGCATTGCTCATGACGTGAACAGCCAGGCATGGTGATCGAGCTTACCCTGCAGGGGCTTACTCCGCCAATGACAAGGATCGGGAGGGTCTACAAACCACGAGATTGGATTTGTCCCAACGATCGAGCTCGCTGACGGGATAGAGAACCGCCTTGCCGATCTTGATAAAGGACGGACCGATGCGCATCGCTCTCCAGTTCCGCAGCGTCCCTCGCTGACCTGGCCACGGTAGCGGGCAACGACTTCCTCGAGCGTGAGGTACGCAGGGGTCGACACGAGATCTCCTGAGGCCAAGCAATGGTGCAGCAGCCTGTTGCACGATTGGATGCGCCTTGGGGAGAGTGCCGAGTAGCGTAGCGAACCCACACTGGATACCGTCCAGAAGGTACGCAGGAGGGCAGGGCAGGCCGCGCCGTTCGACGCCTCATCTCCGGTCTCGTCGCGAGCCATAGCCGGGTTCACCACACGCGGAGCGGCAGCCGATCCTGGCGGATTGTGTTGAAAAAGTTCGCCGCATACTTCGAGCGAGCTTGGCCGGCCCAAACATGGAGATTTCATCTTTCCGTGGGTGGTATTACTCGCCTTGGATGGCGTTTTCTTGAAGTGCGAAGAATATTTTTCTCCGCTGGGCGCCGGTACCGCTTGAGTTTCACGCCAGCTGGACTTTTTCAACACAATCGGCGCTCTGGCGACGGTCGCCCGCATCGTGCCCGGCCGCGGACAGGCAGCCATCGAAGCCCTTTCGGCTCCAGTCTATCTCACGGACGTCGAAGGGGTCGTGACCCATTTCAACAAGGCCTGCATCAACTTTGCCGGCCGGCGGCCGGTGCCCGGGCGAGACCGGTGGTGCGTCACCTGGAAACTCTCCACCATCGATGGTGAGTTTCTTCCGCATGAATGCTGCCCCATGGCCGTCGCGATCAAGCGGCGCCAGCCCATCCGCGGCCTGACGGCGGTTGCCGAGCGGCCCGACGGTAGGCGGGTGCACTTCGCACCGTTTCCGACACCGATCTTCAACGGCTACGCCCTTGCCCGGCAATAGGCGGAACGTCCGATGACTGACAACGAAGACGAGATCGCGCTTTACGACTCCATCGAACGGGCGATTGCCAATGTTCGTGCAGCTCTCGACGCAATCGATCAAGCCTGGATCCGTGTCACCGCCGAACGACCCAATCCGACGCCAGCCGCATTGGCCGCGCTCGACATGGCCGACGACCGTGGCCCAAGAAGATCTGGCGCGCGCAAAGATAGCGCTAGCGGTCCACATGCCCCGTACGCAGCAGTAAAAACAGATGCGGCGGAACTTGTGCCCGCCGCATCATTGGTTGGGCTAGCCTAGCTCGCCTTGACCGTAATCTTTTTCACCTGAGTCAGCGCCTCTTGTGTCTTCGGAAGCGTTACGGTTAGGACGCCATTTTTGAATTGGGCGCTGACCTTGTCCGTGTCGACGCCGCCCGGCAACGGGATCGAGCGGTAGAACGAACCATAAGCGCGTTCCGAGAGGTGATAGCCTCTATCGCTTTCCTCGCGTTCCCTCCTCTTCTCGCCTTTGACGGTGAGGGCATTGTTGGTGAGCGAAATATCGATCTCACTCTGGTCGATGCCCGGAAGTTCAATCGAGATCTCCAGTGCGCTTCCCGTCTCGGTAACGTCGGCTTTGGGCCCGTCAGGAGCCCAGCGTCCGAAAACCCCGAACGGCTGATCGAACCGCTTCCAGAAATCATCGAAAATCCGGTTCACATCACGCTGGAGGGAGAAGACGGGGTTGTCCTCCTCCCGCTTCGCGATTTCGCTCCCCTTGTTGCTACCCCAGGGGATCAGGTCTCTGATTGGCATCGTCAACCTCCTTGTGGTGCATGGGCCTAAGCCGTCTTCAGCTCGATCTTGCGAGCCTTGGCCGGCGCCGCCTTGGGCAATACCAGGCGCAGGACGCCATCCTTCTGCGACGCCTCGATGCCATCGCGGTCGATGTCCTCAGACAGCGTGAAAACGCGCTCATAGTCTCCCGCGCCATACTCGGCGTAGATCTGGCGATAGCTTTCGCGCTGCTGGTCGGCGGCGTAACCGCGGATCGCCAACGTTCGCTTCTCGAGCGTGATATCAACTCCGTCCGAAGCGACCCCGGGCATATCGACGAGAAGAACCACCTGGTCCGTTGTCTCGTAGATGTCGGCGCGCGGCACGAATACCTGGCGCGAGCGGGTCCGTTCACTGCCGTCAAGCTTGCTCGGGACCTTTCGGTCGGTTGTCTGCAGTTCTTGAGCCATGTTCGCCTCCATTCATCCCTTGATTTGGATTTTCCTTTGCCGGTCCGCCTCCGGTCGATGCAGCTCGACTTCGAGCAGCCCGTTGGCAACTCGCGCCTCCACCTGTTCCGGGTCGACGCGGAACGGCAGCTGGATCGTCCGGGAGAATCGTCCGTTGGGGCGCTCGCGGCGATGCCAGACGGACGTCTCGTCCTGCGCCTTGCGTTCGCCCTTCAAGGTCAGCGTATTCTCACGCACGGTCAGATCGACATCGTCGGGAGCGATCCCAGGCAGCTCGGCAGTCACTGCGACGCTGTCTTCGCCAAGCCAAAGATTGACCGGCGGAAACTCCTGAGCGGCGTCGGTCCTCAGACCACCCAGGCGCTGGTTCATCTCCTGTTGCATGCGCCGCATTTCCAGAAACGGGTCGAACCCGATGCGGCCAAAGTCCGATAACAGCATGTCATCCTCCATCGCTTCATGACCTGGCATGATGCCGCGCGCGCATGCGCGCTCCGGAGGCGTATCGATCAGTGGCAAGCGGGATGAAGCGATCCGGGCCAAGGCCGAGTCGGTCGATCGCATGAGCTCGCGAAACGCGAGTAGGAGGGGTTCGAACACACGCCGGACCACATCCTCCTTGCGAAGCGACATGAGCCGAACTCGGTCCACTCTTGAGTCGAACCGTCGTTCCCGCGCCAGGATCCGATAGCGGCATCCGGCAACAACGAATTAGGGAGGGCAAAATGCGTTTCAAGGGGTGATCGCTCGCTCGCTGCCCGCCGCCCAAGCGTCACGCGCTTGCAGCCTCAGACGGGCAACCTCACATCTCTTGCCGTCGAGAATGCGGAGCTGAAAAATGCGGTTCTCATCACTGGATCCGGTTGATCTTGCTCGGGCGCAGGCAGCTTTGGAGACCGCGTGGCGTGCCGTCAGGCCAAGCGTTCCCGACGCTTCCATCCATGCGGAAAGGGAAAAGTTGGCGCAGGTCGTGGCCGACTTGGCGGTCATCGCCGAGGATGAAGATGACTTGGCGCTTCGCGCCCTTCACCGGTACCGGCATCCGTCGCATAGGCGCTCGGACGGGTTGGCGCAAATGAGAATCGGCTAGCACCACGATCCGCAATCAAATCGGCTGCGCAAGGCCTCTTGAACAAGGCCGGCATGTTCCCAGATTTTTCGTCGCGAAACTCTTCGCGCTGAAAGGAGTGACTGGGAGAGCCCTGCGATGCCTAAACCGAGCGTTTCGAACCCCTTCGCCTCAGCCGCTTGCGAGGACGCGACGATCGATCGACTGTTGCGGCCGAGCTGTTTTTATCGAAGGCCGCGCAATGTCCTCGAGGATCGATCTTTATCCCCCGGAGAGAAGCGGGCAATCTTGTCCTCCTGGGCCTCCGATGCCTGCGCGGTCACATCATGCCCGCAGCTCAGGCATCCTGATTTTGCCGCCGAGCCAGTCTCATTCGACGAGGTCATGGATGCGCTTTTTGCGCTCGATCGCGGTGACGGCCGAGACCATGACGTCGTGAGCCTGTCCCGCGGCTCCGAGACTCTGTCAGCCTGATCGGGAGGATATGGCGATGACAACGTCCCACTGCTTGGCCGGGGAGCATCACAGATGAAGTTCGATGAGTTTAAGCGGCCCATCATCGTTTTGACCGCTTTCGGGCTGCCGACGGTGATCTCCTCGGCGATGGAAGCTTACGTCTTCTTGGCAGATTGGCCGACGAGACAGCGTGACCCAGCCCACAGCTTTGCCATGAAGGCCTGTCATGCGGCCGTGCGCGGCGACATCGAGGCGGAGACCGCACGCGGCGTTTTCGCCGCCTTTGCCGAGAAGCAGGATATCCTGGCTCCGGATATCGCACTTGTTTCGCGCGGGCGCCAAGCGGGCCCGCAGAATTTCGCGTGAATGCGATCAGGAAGCAGTCCGCCGGACTGCTTCCAATTCATTGCAGTTGGAACTCGCCGTTGATGGCGCTGAGATCAGCGGGCCCGATCAAGTCCTTGTGCATCACGGTGATGCGAAGGAGCTTTCCGTCGAGTTTCGCCTCCCAGAAGGCGAGGAACTTGTTGAGCTCGGGAAAGCGCGGAGCAAGATCGTAGTCCTGCCAGACATATTCCTGGAGGATCGAAGGGTGGTCCGGCAGGCGGTAAAGGATGCCGGCAGTGGTCAGACCATAGCCTTCAATCTGGCGGGCAAAATCGCGCGAAACCATTCCTTTCGACTCCGTGATTGCACTGCGCGATGGCAGCGCAAATCCAACTTTTCTGCAAGGCGAAAGTTGCATTTGCTATGCCGTATCAGCCTGTTAGCACTCAATCAAAAAAAGTGCTGCCGAGCCCCTTGAAGGCAAAAATGCGGCAAACCAAATCATCGCGTGGGCGCGGCGCCTGAGGGCGTGCGGAACCTCGCCGCGAGTCCTTTGATGGGCCGGCCCGCTTTGACATTGTGACCGACATGGAAACTGGAGGAACTCATGAAGTTTCGGCCACTGCATGACCGCGTCGTCGTGAAGCGCATCGACGCCGAGGAGAA
>JARYGW010000015.1:19329-32154 GCA_033792295.1 Allobosea sp. | reverse complement strand
TAGACGCCGCGCATGGCGCGTGGCGCCTCGTCGAAGATGCGGTCGGAGCCGAGCGAGGCCATCAAGGCTGCCTCGGCGGCAAGCCGCGCCTGGATCGCGGCACGCAGGGCCAGGATGGCGTCGCTCATGGCGTGACCTCCTCGACCAGGCAGACCAGCCGGCGGCGCGACCCGTCGGGATCGGCCGCCGCGCGGATATCGAAGATGCGCTCGCCGTCGCGCAGGCGCTTGCCGCCATCGACATCGCCGCGCCAGCGCATCGTGACGCGATAGCGCGCCAACTGCTCGGGCCTGCCCTCGCGCCATTGCTCGAGGCCGGACAGCCATTCGAGCTGCGCCCAGAGCGCGCCGACGGCAGCGAAGCTTTGCGTCGTCCCGCCGAGCCCATCCGGCGTCGCGACCGGCCCTTCCAGCAAAAGCCTTCGCCGCATCCGGCCGATGGCGGGGTTCATCGCCTCCGCCATGGTCAGAGCCTCACGCGGCGATAGGGTGCGATCAGCGCCGCGATCTCAGCCGGCAGCGCCTGCGCATCGCGGCTCGCGACGTCGCCGCGCTGCTCGAACCAGCGGGCCGCCAGGCGCAGGACCGCCTGGCGTAAAGGCGCCGGGACAGCATTCGCCGTCGCGCCATAGCCGGCGACGACGTCGATCTCGATGGCGCCGCGGTCCCGGCCGATTTCCGGGACATCGCCAATGACGCGGATCAGCGGCGGATCGGCCAGCCGGTCGAGCGAGAGAGCCGTCTCGGCCACAGGCTGGGGAGCGCCGAGCACGTCATAGACACGCGCGGCGGTAATCGCGCTGACGGGCGAGAGCGGCAAGCGAATCTCGCCGCCGGCCGGCCAGCGATCGAGCACGATCCGCCAGTTCTGATCGATCAGACAGCGGCCCGAGGCCGCCTCGACCATCAGTCGCGCGGCCGTGATCAGCAGGGCCAGCAGATCATCCTCCTCGTTCTGGTCGAGGCGCAGGAAGAGCCGGGCTTCGGCGAGCGAAACCGGCTCCGTGGCCGGCGGCTCCAGGGCAAGCGGCGTCATGATCGCTCCGTTCGAGGGTTCATTTGCGGGAAGCGACGCGCTATCAGCGCTCTTCGGAGAGGAGCGCCCGATGCGGATCGCGAACTGGATTCTCGGCCTCGGCCTGGCTTGCGGGCTCGGGCTCGCCCCGGCGCAAGCAGTGGTCGGCGGGCGCGAAGGCGGCCCGACGGAGGCCGCGACGCTGATGGTGCTGAACGCGCGCGGCGGCGTCTGCACCGGGATCGTGCTCTCGTCCCGCACCATCCTCACAGCAGCCCATTGCGCGGCCGGCGGCACGGAACTGCGCGTTCACTGGCGCGCCGGAAGCGAACCCGTGCTGATCGCTCCGGCTGCCGTCAGCCTGCATCCGGAGTTCAACGCGAAGGCGGTCAGCAACCGCCGACGCTCGATCGACCTCGCCCTGATCCGAATGGCCGAACCCCTGCCGGCCCGCTTCGTCGCCGCGACACTCGACGACGGCGCCCAGCCGCGCGCCGGCAGCCCGGTCACGCTGACCGGCTATGGCGTCTCACAGGAGGGCGAGGCCCGGACGACGGGGACCTACCGGTCCGCCGCCCTCTCCGTCATCGAACCCTACGGCCCCGGGCACATCCTGCTCTGGGCTGCGGATCCCGCAGGCGCGGGCAAGCGGCCAGGCGCAGGCGCCTGCCAGGGCGATTCGGGCGGACCGATCTTCAACGGCCCGGGCGTCGTCGCCGTGAGCAGCTGGTCGACGGGCCCCGGAAAGCGCAATTGCGGCCTGCTCAGCCAGGGCGTCCTCGTCGGTCCGCAGCGTGGCTGGATCGACGCGACGCTGGCACAGTGGAACGAAAATGCACGCTGGGCGAGCATGCGCTGATGGAAACACTGGACTGCCGCTGCGCAGCTTCTAGAGTGTTCTGCCGTTCCGGTTGATGTGTTCCATGCTCGCGCGCTCTTTTGCCATCCTCTCCCTGTCTTGCGCTCTCGCAGGCGTGACTCAGCCCGCCTCCGCTGTTGTCGGTGGCGTCAATTCGCGCGACGTGGGCGGCGCCCGCGCCTCGACGGTCAGGATCGAGACCAGCCGGGGCGAACTCTGCTCCGGGGCCGTGATTGCGCCCGAGATCGTGCTGACCGCAGCGCATTGCCTGATGGATGGCGGCTCGATCAGCGTCGTCAGCCTCGATCCCCGCTTCCGGGCCAGGCGTCAGCTCGTCATCGCCGTGCTGCCACACCCGACCTTCGTGCCCGGCACGACGCCCCGCACGCAGCCGGGAACCGATCTCGCCCTCCTGCGCCTCGCCCAGCCGCTGCCGCGCGACATGGAAGCGTTGACGGTAGGCGGCCGTCTCTCGCAAGGCGAGACCGTCACCATGGCCGGCTACGGCCTCTCTGCCGAGAACAACAGCAAGACTGCACGGCGCCTGCGGGAGACCCAGCTCGTCAACGCCGGCAACTACACTACGCAGAACACCGTCAAGGTCGCCGTCGACGTCGAAGCCCGCGGCGAAACACCCGGTGCCGGCGCCTGCCGCGGCGACTCCGGCGGCCCCGTGCTGCGCGGCGCAGCGCGCTCGCGCGATCTCGTCGGCATCGTGAGCTGGTCGAGCGGACCGCTGAAGACGCGCGCCCGCCTGATTTGCGGCGGCTTCACCGCGATCACACCAGTGAGCGAGCACCAGAACTGGATCGCTGCGGGCAGCGCCAAATTGCTGACCCTGGACGCGAACGATCGCTCGGAGGAAGCCGTCCAGCCGCAGATGAACTCCGGCTGGAGCTGGTGGTTCTCGCGCTGACGAGGCGAGGAGCCGCCCCGCATCGGATCAGATGCGGGGCCTGCCCCATCGTCAGACCGCGAATTTGAGGCCCTTGATCGCCGCGAAGTCCTGGACGCCGCCACCGACGCGCTTGGTGGTGTAGAACAGCACATAGGGTTTGGCGGAGTAGGGATCGCGCAGGATGCGCACGCCTGCCCGGTCGACGACGAGATAGCCGCGCCGGAAATCGCCGAAGGCGATCGAAACCGCATTATTGGCGATGTTCGGCATATCCTCGGCCTCGACCAGCGGGAATCCGAGCAGCGTCGCCGGCGCCCCGGCGGAAGCCGGCGGCTGCCAGAGATAATTGCCGTTGGCGTCCTTGAATTTGCGGATCGCTCCTTGCGTCTTGCGGTTCATCACGAAGGAGGCGTTCTGGCGGTAGCCGGCCTTCAGCGTGTAGACGAGATCGACCAGCACGTCAGCGGGGCTCGATGCGGCGAAAGCGCCGTCGACGCCGGTGTTGAGCACGCCGATACTGCCCCAGCTCCAGCTTCCCTCCGCCACGGTCGGATAGGCCAGGAAGCCCCTGGGCTTGTCGGTGCCATCGCCATTGACGAAGGCTGCGCCTTCCTGCTCGGCGAAGGCGCTCTCGACCTCCTCCGCGATCCACTGGTCGATATTGACGATGGCGTCGTCGAGCAGCGTCTGCGTCGCCGCCGGCATGGCATAGAGCTCCATCGCGGGGAAGGAGAGCTCGGCCAGGGGCGGAGAGCCAGTCTGCGGGCGCGCCGCCGTCTCGGCCACCCAGCCGGAGGCCGGCCCGGTGGTGGAGAAGGCTTTCTTGTAGATGCCGGACGAGATGGTGCGGACCGAGGCAAGCGACCGGATCGGAGAGACGGTCGCCAGGCGACGCAGGATCTCGCCCTCGACGGTCGAAGGCGCGAGGTAGCCACCATCCGGGCCGGAACCGGCGGAAAGCGCCTTGGCCTCCAATCGCTTCAGCCCGCCGGCCTCGCCGCTGCGGACATAGGCCGCGAAGGCCGCCTTATGCTCGGCGACCAGCGGATCGCGGCGATGGGCGCCCTCGCCATCCCGGCCGAGCGAGGGGCGGCTGCGATCCAGCGTCAGCCGGTCGATGCGGCGCATGGTGTCGTCGAGCGCAGCATCAATGCGGGCAAGCTTCTCCTCGGTCAGCGGATCGGCACTGTTGCGCGCCTCGATCCCGGCGAGACGCTCGTCATTCGTCGCGCGATAGCTCTCCAGCATATAGCGCAGGTCCTCGAAGGCGAGCGCGAGATCGGCGCCGGCCGCCTTGGTCTCAGGAGCATGGTCGAGATGGGTCATGGGTTCTCCTTGCAGGGTTGTCCTGGGTGAAGGTCAGGCGAAAGCGGGATTGCGGAAGGCCGTCTTGACGGCGCTGACCCGGGCCTGGGGCAGCATCGGGAAAGTCACGATCGAGACCTCCCAGAGATCGACGCGCTCGAGCCGGCGAAGCCCAGTGCGCGGCTCGTTGCGAGCCCGCTCGGGGCGGAAGCCGATCGAGAGACCGTCGATCGCTCCTTCCCGCATCAGCGCGTGGATTTCGCGGGCACGGGCAACGGCAAGCGAAAGCCTGCCGCGCACGAAGAGGCCGCGGCTGTCCTCGCTCAGGCTGAGCCAGCGACCGAGAGGCTCGGCCGGATCATGCTGCCAGAGCAGCTTGACGCCGGACGGCCCGCGCCTTGCGAGGCTGTCGCGGAAGGCGCCCGGCTCGACCACGTCCTTGCCGAGATCGGGGATGCGGAACAGGCTGGCATAGCCCTCGAAGATCCCGTCCGGCATGACGCGTGCCGGCTGCAGCGGCAGAAGCTTGGATTCGAGCGGGAGGCGATAAGCATCGCTCATCGGCTGTCCTCCCTGCCCCCGCTGCCCTTCCCGGCCTGCGGGCGCCCGCCTTCCAGCTTGGCCAGATTGCGGATGAAATTGCTGAAAGTATCCGCCGTCGCTCCACCCGGGCGGGCCCTGACGGGCTGCCCCCGGGCCGGGCCCGTTCTGGCCGATGGAGGTTTCGCGTCGCGCGTACCCTTCATGATTGATCCCCCTCATGGCGTGCGTTGAAGCGATTGAGCTCGCGGACGAAATCGTCGAAGCGGCGGTTCGCGGCCGCCAACTCGCGGAAGACGAGCCAGGCGAGGCCGGATGCGCTCGCCGCCCAGAGCAGCAGGCCGAGATGGCCGACATCGGCCCGGCCGACGAAGGCCGTGACGATCTGGTCGAGCATGTTCATGGCTCCTCCTTCCCGGAGGCGCGCCGGCCGTAGCCGACGGCCTCGCGTTTCTCGTCATCATTGAGGAAATTCGCGGCGCCGAGGCGCCGCCAGAGCGATTCCCGCTCATCGGCCAGCGCCTCGACCGCATCGAGATCGGGCTCCAGCGCGATGTCGTCGCCGAAAGCAGGCCCGAGCCATTGTGCCAGCGACTGCGCCGTGCGCCTGACCAGCGGGATCACGGTCTGGCGCCAGAGCGCCCGGTTGGCCTCGGCGAAATTGGCGTGGGTATTGTCACCAGCCAAGCCGAGCATCAGCGGCGGCACGCCGAAGGCCAGTGCGATCTCGCGTGCCGCCACACCTTTGGCCGCGACAAAATCGAGCTCCGCAGGCGTCAACGACAGTGGTTTCCAATCGAGACCGCCTTCGAGTAGAAGCGGACGGCCGGCATTGCGGGCGCCCTGGAAGGAATCCTCCAGCTCCTGCTTCAGCCGGTCGAACTGTGCCTCGGTCAGCGTCGCGCCGTCCGGCCCGTCATAGACGAGCGCCCCGGAAGGTCTGGCGGCATTATCGAGCAGCGCCTTGTGCCAATTGCTGGCGGCATTGTGGATGTCGAGAGCGCTCGCCGCCGGCTCGACGGGCGAGAGACCGTAATGGTCGTCGACCGGGTGGAACAGGGTGAGATGCAGGATCGGCGGCACTTCGCCTTCGTCCTGCCGGAAACGCACCGTGTCGCCGCCGACCGTATAGTCATAGGCCTCCGGCCAGCCGTCGCGGCCGGGCACGACCCGCATGCGGTCGGGCCTCAGCGCATAGAGCTCGCGCGGCTCCCGGCCCGTGCTCACCGCCTCGACATAGGCGTTGCCGGCGACGAGCAAGTGCCCGAACAGCATCTCGCGGAAGGCGATGCCGCCTTGGCGCGGATTGGGCCGCTCGATCAGCGCCAACGCTGGATGCTCCGGCATCTCACGCGGCCCGAGCTTGGCGACGAGCGGCGTCTGAGCCGCCGCCTCGGCGATGATGCGGACACAGCGATGCACCACCGGGTTGCGCTCATAGCCCTCGCGCGACAGGGCAACGTAGTCCCGCGGAGTCCAGACCGCCCGCCCGGCCTCGTGCAGGGCGATGAGCGGCCCGACGCGCGAGCGCTTCTGGTCCGGCGCGGCACGGCCGCGCAGGCTGCGAAGGAAATCGAACATGGAGGTCTCGCTGTTGGAGCGTGAATGAAACGCCGGAGGGCTACATCCCCCTCACCCGCGGCCGAGCTTTCGGCACGAGCATCAGATGGGTCAGCGCCCAGACGAGCGCGTCGAGCCGGTCGGGCGAACGGCCGCCTTCGAGGCCACCGGGACCGAAGGAACACATCTCGTCCTCCAGCTCCGGAAAGGTGCCGGCATGGCGCACGCGGCCCTGTGCATAGAGCGCGGCGACGGGCTCGGCGCGGAGATACTTGCCGCGCGTCGCCCTGACCGAGACGACAGGAACGCCGGCATCCACCTCGCGGATGATGCTCTCGACCATCTCGCCGCCCTGATTGACTTCGACGACCAGCGCATCGGCCTCATGACGGCGATAGAGCGAAACCGCCTTCTCGGCCCATTCCTGCGGCCGTGCGCCGGCCATCGTCGCATCCTCCAGCACATGACCAAGGCCATCGGCATCGACGCCAGCGACGACCAGTCCACAACGATCGGCCCGTTGCGAGGAGGAAGCCGGCGGATCGACCGCCACGGCGATGCGGGCTAACGGCGGATACAGTCGTTCCCTGGCCACCTCGATCATGGCTCTCGTCCAGAGTGCGTCATGGCTCTCCTCGACGATCTCGCCGTCGAGTTCCTGCCTGCCGAGGCGCGTTCCGCCATAAGCTTCGGTGACGGTGCGGACGAATTCCGCGGCGAGGTTGTAGTGATTATCCTGCGTCTTCGCCCGGCTGACCGCGACATGCGGCTCGACCAGCAGGCGCTTGACCAAGGACACCGGGCGGGGCGTCGTCGTGACGACCTGCCGAGGATGGTTACCGAGCCGGAGACCGAATTGCAGCATGTCCCAGCACTCCTGAAGGTTCGGCCATTTCGCCAGCTCGTCGCACCAGGCCGCGCCAAATTGCGGGCCTCGCAGCCCCTCGGGGTCTTCGGCGGTGAAAACCTGCGCGATCGCGCCGTTCGGCCATTGCAGGCGGCGCAGCGAGGGCTGCCAGATCGGCCGCTCCCAGCGGGTATGGATCGACAGCAGCCCGGAGACGCCCTCGATCATCACGTCGCGCACCTGCCCTTGCGTCTCGCCGACGAGGGCGATCCGCTCCGTCGGCCGCTCGGTGAAGGACGGATGGCCCAGCGCCATGCCCTTGACCCATTCGGCGCCGGTGCGGGTCTTGCCGGCACCGCGCCCGCCGAGGACCAGCCAGATCGGCTTCGGCGGTTCGGGTGGCAGTTGATCGGGGCGCGCCCAGATGTTCCAGGTACTGCGAATGACCTCGACTTCATCCGCCGTCGCCGTCGGCATCAACCTCTTGAGCAGCCTCACCCGCGTCCTGAGCGGCCAGCGCTTCAAGACGTCGAGCAAGATCCTGACGGAGCTGTGCGACATGTCGCAGACCGTCGGTGGCAGAGAGATCATCCGTCTGCTTGTCCCTCTTCCCGCCCTGCGGCTCCTCGATCGCGACCAGCTCGCGCACAGTCCGCGCCAGCGTCGCCAACGCCTTGGCATCGGCCTCGCTCGCAGCTGCTCCTTTGGGCAGATCGGCGAGATGTTCCTCATGCGTATCGAGCTGACGTTTGGCGGCGCGCCAAAGCTGGCTCACCACCCCCTTGCGTGACAGCGCCGGCCGTTTCGGCTTTGTCGGAGAGGTTGTCGGTTGCGGAGCGTCACTATCGTCTTCGGCCATGTTTCCGTCTCCGGATGGTAGCCACGAAAAAGCCGCCGGCTGGAGGGCGCGGCGGCTTCGTTCAAGGCATATTTCGTGAGCGTTCCCGATCACTACCCGATCAGCGTCACGATGTCAAGATAATATTCCTACAACCTGAGGGCGCATTCCGGGGGATAAGTCAGACCTGCTCCTTCTCGATCCATTTATAGGTCGCAGCCGGGACGTAATTCTCCATGCGGTCGAGCAGGGTCGCGGGCTCGGTATCCGTCATCGCCATGGCGCGATGGCTCGGCTTGAGGAAGCCGGCTTCGACGGTCTGATCGAGAAAGGTCGCGAGCGGATCGTAGAAACCAGCGATGTTGAGCAGGCCGAGTGGTTTGGAATGAATGCCGAGCTGTCCCCAGGTCCAGATCTCGAACAGCTCCTCGAAGGTGCCGATACCGCCGGGCATGGCGATGAAGCCCTCCGAGAGCTCAGCCATCCGCGCCTTGCGCGTGTGCATGGTATCGACGACCTCAAGACGCGTCAGGCCGAGATGGCCGACCTCGCGATCGCGCAGCGCCTGGGGGATGACGCCGTGCACCTCTCCGCCAGCCTCCATCGCGGCATTGGCGACGACGCCCATCAGCCCAACGGCACCGCCGCCATAGACCAACGTCAGGCCCCGTCGGGCGATTTCGGCGCCCATGGCGCGGGCGCCGGCTGCATAGACCGGATCGTTGCCGGGATTGGAGCCGCAGAAGACACAGACTGATTTCATGAACCGAGAGCTTGCAAGATGCGGGCCCAGGAGCGCTGGCCCTTATGGAAGGAAGATAGGTCGTATTTCTCGTTCGGCGAGTGGACACGATCATCGTCGAGGCCGAAGCCGACGAAGAGCGTGTCGATGCCAAGCGTGCGTTTGAAATCGCCCCCGACGGGAATCGACCCCCCGCTGCCGATCGAGACGACGCGCCCGCCCCATTCGTCGGCGAGCGCCTTGCGCGCCTTCTGGAGCACGGGCGAATCCGGCGGCACGGCCAGCGCCGGCGAGCCGGAATGGCTGATGAACTCGGCCGACACGTCGTCAGGCAGGCGGTCGCGGACGAACTGGTGGAATGCGGCAGCAATTTTGGCAGGATCCTGGTCACCGACGAGACGGAAGGAGACCTTGGCCGAGGCCTTGCCCGGAATGACCGTCTTGCTGCCCTCGCCCGTGTAGCCGCCCCAGATGCCGTTGACGTCACAGGTCGGACGGGACTGGATCTGCTCGATCAGCATGCGCCCCTTCTCGCCGATAGAATGCTTCAGCCCGATCTGGCCGAGGAAATCCTTCTCGGTCAGGTTGAGGTCGGCCCATTCCGCCTTCTGGGCATTGGTCGGCTCGTGCACGCCGTCATAGAATCCGGGCACGGTGATGCGGCCGGTCTCGTCATGCAGCTCGCCGAGGATCTTCGCGAGGATGTGGATCGGGTTGGCAGCGGCGCCACCGAACAGGCCCGAATGCAGGTCGCGATCGGCGGCGGTCAGCGTCACTTCCTGATAGACCATGCCGCGCAGCGTCGAAGTGATCAGCGGCGTCTCGCGGTCCCACATGCCGGTGTCGCAGATCAACGCGTAATCGGCCTTCAGCTCGGCAGCATTGGCCTTGATGTAGGCAGGGAGATTGACCGAGCCCGACTCTTCCTCGCCCTCGACGAGGATCGTCAGGCCGATCGGCAGGTCGCCGGTCTCGGCCAGCGTCGCGCGCACAGCCTCGATGAAAGTCATCACCTGCCCCTTGTCGTCGCAGGCGCCACGGGCGGAGATGACCTTGCGGCCCGGCTCGATCTCGCGGACGACCGGCTTGAACGGCTCGGTGTCCCAGAGATTCACCGGATCGACCGGCTGCACGTCGTAATGACCGTAGAACAACGCATGGGGCGCGCCGGGCTTCGGCCGATGCGCCAGCACGACGGGGTGCCCTCCCGTCTCGCGCAGCTCGGCCTTGAATCCGAGGTTTTCTAGGTCTGCACGGAGCCATTCGGCGGCGGCGCGCGTTTGGGTGTTGAAAGCCGGATCGGTGCCGACCGACGGAATTTCGAGCCAGGAGGACAGACGTTCGAGCGAAGCATCGAGCCCGGCATCGAGACGGGCGAGAATTGCGGAAAGCTGGGACATGGCGGCCATCGGATGCGATTCAGATGACGGCATCATGGCAAGGCACAGGCCAGGCGTCAGCCCATAATCGCGCATTGCTGCCCGGCCTCTTCACACGCCTTAATTGAAAACGCTTCGCAACTGCATTGACACGCAGGAGGAGCGCCTATACATCTTATTGCAAACAAGTTGCAGCAAGGTCGGATCATGCCGCAAAGCGCCCCGGAATCCTCTTCCATCTGGCTCCGATCGCGCGGCGAGCCCTCGCTCGCCGATGTGTTCCGCTCGGTTTCGGTGGCGCCGTCCTCCTCGTCCTGGCGGAAATTCCTGACCTTCCTCGGACCGGGCTATCTGGTGGCCGTCGGCTATATGGACCCCGGCAACTGGGCGACCTCGCTCGCGGGCGGCGCCCAGTTCGGCTACACGCTGCTGGTCGTCGCGCTCGTCTCCAACATCATGGCGGTGATCCTGCAGTCGCTCTGCGCGCGGCTTGCGGTCGCGACGGGGCGGGACCTCGCCCAGGCCTGCCGTGATGCCTATCCGCCTTGTATGGCCTGGCCGCTCTGGCTCCTCGCAGAACTTGCGATCTGCGCCACCGACCTCGCGGAGGTGATCGGCACCGCCATCGGCCTCAACCTGCTCTTCGGCATTCCGCTCGAAATCGGCGTGCTGATCACCGGCCTCGACGTCTTCATCATCCTGTGGCTGCAGACCAAGGGCTTTCGCTGGGTCGAAGCCTTCATCATCACGCTGCTCGGCGTGATCGCGCTCTGCTTCGCGGTCCAGATCGCGATGGCCGATCCGAACTGGGGCGAGGTCATCCGCGGTTTTGCACCGACCACGCAGGTCGTGACCGATCCGAACATGCTTTACATCGCGCTCGGCATCATCGGCGCGACGGTCATGCCGCATAACCTCTATCTGCACTCCGGCATCGTCCAGACCCGCGCCTACGGCCACACCCTGCCCGAGAAGCGTGAGGCGCTGAAATATGCGACGCTCGATTCGACCGTCGCATTGACCTTCGCGCTGCTGATCAACGCCTCGATCCTGATTCTCGCCGCTGCGACCTTCCACAAGGCCGGCCACCATGACGTCGCCGAGCTCGGCAAGGCCCAGGAGCTGCTCCAGCCTCTGCTCGGCGCCTCGATCGCGCCCTCGCTCTTCGCCATCGCCCTGCTCTGCTGCGGCCTGAACTCGACGGTGACCGCGACCATGGCCGGCCAGATCGTGATGGAAGGCTTCCTGCGCCTGCGCCTCGCCGCCTGGCTGCGGCGGCTCGTGACCCGCCTCGTCGCCATCGTTCCGGCAATCGCCGTGACGCTGATCTATGGCGAGGGGCAGACGGCGAAGCTGCTGATCCTCAGCCAGGTGGTGCTCAGCCTGCAGCTCCCCTTCGCGGTGGTGCCGCTGGTCATGCTCACCGCCTCGAAAACCAAAATGGGCGAGCTGGTGGCGCCGCGCTGGCTGACGGCAGTCGCCGCCGTGATCGCGGCCATCATCATCGTGCTGAACCTGAAACTGATCTTCGACGTCGCGACGGGGGCGTGAGCCCCCACCCCGTGATCAAAATCAGCGCTTCCCGGACATCGAGCCCAAAATGCCGCGCAGGATCGCGCTGCCGACCTGCCGGCCGATCGAGGTGGCGGCCGAGCGGGCCGCCGAGGTGATGATCTTCTCGGTCATGCTCTGCGGCAACGGGCCACCGCGCGAGCCCGGGCCGGTCTTCGGCCGCTGCTGCGGTGCGCCGCCGCCGAGCCAGCCACCGATCGTGTCGAGGATGCCGCCTCCCCCAGCTTCCGCCGAGGCTTCGACGGGCGTGCCGTCGGCGTTCAGCCCCTTGCGCTTCATCAGCACTTCATAGGCCGACTCGCGGTCGACCATCGTCTCGTACTTACCCTTTTCAGGAGATGCATTGATCGCCTGCTGGCGTTCCTGCGGCGTGCAAGGGCCAACCTGCGCCATCGGCGGCGCGATCAGGGTCCGCTCCACCATCTCGGGCGAGCCCTTGCCTTCCAGCATCGAGACCAGCGCCTCGCCGACCGCAAGCTGGGTAATGGCCTGCTCGGTGTTGATCTTGGGGTTCTGGCGGAAGGTCTCGGCGGCGGCGCGCACCGCCTTCTGGTCACGCGGAGTGAAGGCGCGCAGCGCGTGCTGGACGCGGTTGCCGAGCTGGGCAAGGACCGTGTCGGGAATATCGAGCGGGTTCTGCGTTACGAAATAGACGCCGACGCCCTTCGAGCGGATCAGGCGCACCACCTGCTCGACCGCCGTCAGCAGCGCCTTGGGCGCGCCATTGAAGAGCAGATGCGCCTCGTCGAAGAAGAAGACGAGCTTGGGCTTGTCGAGATCGCCGACCTCGGGAAGCTGCTCGAACAGCTCCGAGAGCAGCCAGAGCAGGAAGGTCGCGTAGAGCCGCGGATTGTTCATCAGCTTGTCGGCGGCGAGGATATTGACGACGCCGCGACCGTCGCGATCCGTCTTCATCAGATCGGCTATCTCGAGCGCCGGCTCACCGAAGAACAGGTCACCCTTCTGGTTTTCCAGCACCAGCAGCGCGCGCTGGATCGTGCCGACGGTCGCCGCGCTGACATTGCCATATTTCGTGGTCAGGTCGGAGGCATTCTCGGCGATGAAGGTCAGGATCGCGCGCAGATCCTTGAGATCGAGCAGGAGAAGCTTCTGCTCGTCCGCGATGCGAAACGCGATGTTGAGCACGCCCTCGGCCGTATCGTTGAGGTCGAGCAGCCGCGACAGCAGGAGCGGCCCCATCTCGGAGATGGTGGCGCGGACCGGGTGGCCCTGCTCGCCGAACACATCCCAGAACACGGTGGTGAACTGAT
>JARYGW010000015.1:0-19319 GCA_033792295.1 Allobosea sp. | reverse complement strand
CGAAGGCGGGCTTGCCGTCGCCCGGCGCGACGATGCCGGAGAGGTCGCCCTTGATGTCGGCGGCGAAGACCGGCACCCCGTTGCGGGCAAAACCTTCCGCCATGACCTGCAGGGTCACGGTCTTGCCGGTGCCGGTCGCGCCCGTCACCAGCCCGTGACGGTTGGCCAGTTTCAGCAGGAGATTCTCCGGCTTGCCGCTCTTGCCGATCAGAATCGTACCGTCATCCGCCATCGCATCCGCCTATCGCGTTCCGAATTGTCACAGCTAGGATGTAACCAAACGACGCAGAGGGCGGAAGCCCGGATCATCGGGCCAAATCGTCCCGATGATCCGGGCCTCTGATTTTGCATCGGGTTTTCCCGAAAACCGCGCTCCACTTTTCGGGCCCGATGCCGGGACGGTTGGAAACAGGTCGTAAATATGTAAACTATTTTTTGGAGGCTTCGTCACGAAGCCATTGGCGTGGGGTTTCGACATCATGGAAGAATTGCTTACGCGCGTCGCTGCGGCGGCTGGCATCGACGAGGGCCTTGCCCGCAAGGCGATCGGCATCATCCTCGCCTTCCTGCAGAAGGAAGGCCCGACGGCAGAGATCGGCCAACTCATGGCGGCGCTGCCGGGTGCGCAGGAACTCGCCGACGCCGAGGGCGGCGCCAAGGGCGGCATGCTCGGCGCGATCGGCGGGCTGATGGGCGGTGGCGGCGGCGTCATGGCACTTGGCGGCCAGCTGATGGGCGCCGGCCTCTCGATGGGCCAGATCCAGAGCGTCTCGAAGGAAATGTTCGCCGTCGGCCGCGAAAAGGCCGGAGAGGATGCGATGGGCACCATCGTCGGCGCGATCCCTGGCCTCGGCCAGTTCGTCTGAGCGACGAACCGTGGCATAAGCGCTCCTGAAACACCGCCTCCTGGCGGTGCTTCTGTTTTTGAGCGCGCACAACAAGCGTTTGCGCACCGGCCGTGCGACGAAATGGGGATGGCCGTGCGCGTGCACCCATGGCAATCAGCCTGCCGTCGCGGCACATTGCGCGGAAAGGAGCCTCGGTGCACATGAACACGGCTGCCCCATCCGACCTGCCCTATCTCGACGCCTTTCCGGTGCCGTCACACGAAGCGTGGCGCGCTGCCGTCGACAAGGTGCTGAAGGGTGCCGATTTCGAGAAGAAATTGGTCGGGCGCAGCGCCGACGGCATCCGCATCGAACCGCTCTACGACGCAGCCTCGGGTGTAAGGGCTTTCCGAGCCGAAGCCGGGCGCTGGCATGTCGCGGCACGTCTCGACCACCCGCAGGCGGATGAGGCCCAAGCCCTCGCCATCGCCGATCTCGAAGGCGGCGCCGAGATGCTGACGCTCGCCTTCGCGGGCGCGCGTGCCGCACGCGGTTACGGCCTTGTCGCTGACGATGTCGCAACGCTCGACCGGGCGCTCGACGGCGTGATGCTCGACCTGATCCGGCTGCGGCTCGACCCCGCGCCGCAGGGTCGCATCAACGCGCTCATGCTCGCCGCCCTCGTCGAAAAGCGCGGTCACGCACCGGCGGAGCTGTCGATCGAGTTCGGCCTCGATCCCATCGGTGTTCTCGCGAGCCATGGCTCGCTCGCCGCTCCCTGGCCGGAGGTCGGTCGCCGCCTTGCAGTGGTGATCGCGGCGCTGAAGCAGCGCGGCTTCAAGGGCCCCTTCATCACCGTCGATACCCGCCCCTATCATGAGGCCGGCGCCAGCGAGGCCCAGGAACTAGGCGCCGCACTGGCGACGGCCGTCGCCTATCTCCGCGCCCTGGAAGCACAGGGCCTGACGCTGGCCGAAGCGCGCGACGCCATCGCCTTCACGCTGGTCGCAGACACCGATGAATTCCTGACGGTGGCCAAGCTGCGCGCCGCCCGCCTGCTCTGGAATCGTGTGCAGCAGGCTTGCGGTCTCACGCCGAAGCCCGCGACGATCCATGTCGAGACCGCCTGGCGCGCCCTGACCCGGCGCGACCCTCACGTCAATCTGCTGCGGGGCACCATCGCCGCCTTCTCGGCCGGCGTCGGCGGTGCCGATTCGCTGACCGTCCTGCCTTTCACCGCGGCGCTCGGCCTGCCCGATGCTTTTGCCCGCCGCGTCGCGCGCAACACCCAGCTCATATTGCTGGAAGAGTCCAATCTCTGGCGGGTCGCCGATCCAGCGGCCGGAGCGGGTGGTTTCGAAGCGTTGACGCAGGCTCTCTGCGAACAGGGCTGGAGCCGTTTCCAGGATCTGGAGCGCGAGCGCGCCGAGGATCTGCAGGGTGTGCTCGCCAGCCTAGTCAACGGCCATGTCCAGCAGGAGCTGGCGCGCCAGCTCGCTGCCAGCGCCAAAGCCATCGCGACCCGTCGCATCCCGATCACGGGTACGAGCGAATTCCCGAACATTCGCGAGAACGCGGTTTCCGTGCTCGAGGTCGCGCCAGTGCCGAAGCGTTCCGATCAACAGGGCCGCACGGTCGCACGCAATCCTGGCGAGATCGTCAAGGCCCTCCTAGGCGGCCTGAACCGCTCCGAAGCCCTGATTCCGCCGCATGACGGCCTTGCCATCGGCGCCCTGCCGCCGCACCGGCTCGCAGAGCCTTTCGAAGCCTTCCGCGACAAGGCCGACGCCTTGCCCCGACGCCCGACCGTCTTCCTGGCGACGCTCGGCAATATCGCCGATTTCACGGCGCGCGCAGGCTTTGCGCGCAATCTGTTCGAGGCTGGCGGCCTTGCCGCTCCCAGCGGGGACGGCTTCGCGCAAAACGGCGCCACCGATCTCGATGCGCTGGTCGGTGCTTTCCGGCAATCGGGCGCGAAGCTCGCTTGCCTGTGCGGCTCCGACACCGCCTATGCCGATGAAGGAGCGGCCGCCGCCGAGGCTCTGACCGAGGCCGGCGCGACTGTCTGGCTCGCTGGGCGGCCGGGCGACAGCGAAGCCGCATTGAACAAGGCCGGCGTCTCTTCGTTCATCTTCGTAGGTTGCGACGTGGTCGAGGCGCTCCAGCGCGCGCAGGCCATTGTGAGCGCCTGACCGGAGACGTGCAGTGACCGCCATCGCCCTCACCATCGCCGGCTCCGACTCCAGCGGCGGCGCCGGCATCCAGGCCGATCTCAAGACCTTCGCGGCGCATCAGGTCTATGGCGCGAGCGTCATCGTCGCGCTGACGGCGCAGAACACGCAAGGCGTCAGCGCGATCCATGCCGTGCCGCGCGATTTCGTCGCCCAGCAGATGAATGCCGTGTTCGAGGATCTCGACGTCGGAGCCGTCAAGATCGGCATGCTGGCCACTGCCGAGCTGATCGAAACGGTCGCCGCAGGCCTCAAGAAGCATGGTGCGAAGAATGTCGTCCTCGATCCGGTGATGATCGCCGCGTCCGGAGCGCGGCTCCTCGAAGCCTCTGCGGTGGAAGCGATCCGCAAGCATCTGTTCCCGCTTGCCACGCTGATCACGCCGAATCTGCCGGAGGCGGCCGCTTTGCTCGGCTCCAGCGTCGCCGAAACGGACGAAGCGGTCGAAGAGCAGGCCGACAGGCTCGCGGCACTCGGCGCGGCCAATGTCCTGATCAAGGGCGGCCATGGCGGCGGCGATATCAGCAGCGACCTGTTGCGACTTGCCGGCGGTACGCGCCAGCGCTTCAACGCGCCACGCATCGAGACCCGCAACACCCATGGCACCGGCTGCACCCTGTCCTCGGCGATCGCGGCAAACCTCGCCAAGGGGCAGCCTTTGCCGGAGGCAATCGGCAACGCCAAGAGCTATATTTCGGCCGCCATCGCCGCCGCCGATCAGGTTGCGGTTGGCCACGGCCACGGACCGGTGCATCATTTCCACCATTGGTGGGGCAAGGATTTGCGCCCATGACCGACGGGAGACAGCCATGACCGCGATCCCGGATTTCACGAAGCTCGCCTTCTCCGGCGGCAAGGCGCCTGCCCAGGCACTGCCGGCGGGTGAGGCCTGGCTGACGCCGGAGGATATTCCGGTGAAGCCGGCCTATGGGCCGGAAGATCGCGCCGGCCTGCCCTTCGTCGGGACGCTGCCCGGCATCGCGCCCTATCTGCGTGGCCCCTATCCGACGATGTACGTCAATCAGCCCTGGACGATCCGGCAATATGCCGGCTTCTCCACGGCCGAGGATTCCAACGCCTTCTACCGGCGCAACCTCGCCGCCGGACAGAAGGGGCTCTCGGTCGCCTTCGATCTCGCCACCCATCGCGGCTACGACTCGGATCATCCCCGCGTCGCCGGCGATGTCGGCATGGCGGGCGTCGCGATCGATTCGATCTACGACATGCGCACCCTGTTCTCCGGCATCCCGCTCGATCAGATGAGCGTGTCGATGACGATGAACGGCGCGGTGCTGCCGGTGCTGGCGCTCTACATCGTCGCGGCGGAAGAACAGGGCGTGCCGCAGGCCAAGCTCTCGGGGACCATCCAGAACGACATCCTCAAGGAGTTCATGGTTCGCAACACCTATATCTATCCGCCCAGCCCCTCGATGCGGATCATCGGCGACATCTTCGCCTTCACCTCGGCGAACATGCCGAAGTTCAATTCGATCTCGATCTCCGGCTACCACATGCAGGAGGCGGGAGCGACGCAGGATCTCGAGCTGGGCTACACGCTCGCCGACGGCGTCGAATATATCCGCGCCGGCCAGCAGGCGGGCCTGGGTGTCGACGTCTTCGCGCCGCGCCTCTCGTTCTTCTGGGCGATCGGCATGAACTTCTTCATGGAAGTCGCCAAGATGCGTGCCGCCCGGCTGCTCTGGGCGAAGCTCGTCAAGGATTTCGGCGCGCAGAACGAGAAGTCCCTGCCCCTGCGCACACACAGCCAGACCTCGGGCTGGTCGCTGACGGCACAGGACGTGTTCAACAATGTGCCCCGCACGATGATCGAGGCGATGGCGGCCACGCAGGGCCATACCCAGTCGCTGCACACCAACGCGCTCGACGAGGCTCTGGCCCTGCCGACCGACTTCTCGGCCCGAATCGCTCGCAACACCCAGATCCTGCTGCAGCAGGAGAGCGGCACGACCCGGATCATCGACCCGTGGGGCGGCTCCTATTACGTCGAGCGATTGACGGCGGAGTTGGCCGAAAAGGCCTGGAGCCATATTCAGGAGGTCGAAAAGCTCGGCGGCATGGCCAAGGCGATCGAGGCCGGCATCCCGAAGCTGCGCATCGAGGAAGCCGCGGCCAAGACGCAGGCGCGCATCGACGCCGGCCAGCAGGCGATCATCGGCGTCAATTGCTACAAGCCCGACAATGAAGCAGCCATCGAGGTGCTGAAGGTCGACAACGCCGCCGTGCGCGCCCAGCAGCTCGACAAGCTGAAGCGTCTCAAGGCGGAGCGCAGCGAGACCGAGGTCGAGGCCGCGCTGACGGCGCTGACCAATGGCGCCGCCGGCAATGGCAACCTGCTCGATCTCGCGGTGAAAGCCGCGCGCGCCAAGGCCACGGTCGGCGAGATTTCCATGGCGATGGAGAAGGTCTTCGGGCGGCACAGGGCCGAGATCAAGGCGATCTCGGGAGTCTACAAGCGGGAGGTCGGCGAGATGAACCCAGCCGTCACGCGCGTCCAGTTGATGTGCCAGGCTTTCGAGGAAGCGGACGGACGCCGCCCGCGCATCCTCGTTGCCAAGATGGGGCAGGACGGGCACGACCGGGGCCAGAAGGTCATCGCCTCGGCCTTCGCCGATCTCGGCTTCGACGTCGATATCGGCCCGCTCTTCGCCACCCCCGACGAGGCGGCGCGGCAGGCGGTCGAGAACGACGTCCATATCGTCGGCGTCTCCTCGCTCGCGGCCGGCCATCTGACTCTGGTGCCCGAGCTGAAGGCCGCGCTCGCCAGGGCCGGCCGGCCCGACATCATGATCGTCGTCGGCGGCGTCATCCCGCCTCAGGATTTCGACGCGCTGATCGCAGCCGGCGCCTCGGCGATCTTCCCGCCGGGCACCGTCATCGCCGATGCCGCCGAGAAACTGCTGCAGGAGCTCAACGAGCGCCTGGGTTATGTGCAGCGGACGGCGGCCGAATAGAGCCTGAAAAGAAAGACGGGCGCTGCCCGAAGGCCGCGCCCGCCCCATGATTACGACCGGCGTGGCGACACTTACCGCCAGCCGTAACCATAGCCGTAGCGCGGCGGAGGCGGCCGCATGCCGTAATCGGCGGAATAGCGATGCCAGCGGCGCTGCCCCCAGAAGCCATGGACGGCCGGTGGGGCCGGGCGCCAGCCATAATCGTAGACCGGGCGCTCATAGCTGTTCTCGTAGCGGCCGCCGAAGGCCTGAGCATCGCCCGCCCCCGCGAAGATCGAGACAGCCAATGCGACGCCGCCGAGAGCAAGGGCGGCAAAACCGATCCGGGCGCGATTGCCAAACATCGTCGTTGTCCTGTTCCGGGCGGGAAACCTCCCCGCCACGGATCGGACATTCGCAGGTCGCGGCTGAACGGGTTTTGAGGGCGCCGTTCAGCCCGCGTTTAACTGGCGGAGGGCTGTTCGCGCTTGAGCAGGAGCGAAGCGGCGATCACGACGACGGCCACGGCGGCGATCATGATGGTGCAGGCGGCGTTGATCTCGGGAGAGACTCCGAGCTTCACCGCTGAATAGAGTCGCATCGGCAGAGTGGTCGCGCCGGGCCCAGTGGTGAAGCTCGCCACGACGAGATCGTCGAGCGAGAGCGTGAAGGCGAGCATCCAGGCCGCCGCCACCGCCGGCCAGATCAGCGGCAGGGTCACGGTCCAGAAGGTGACGAAAGGTGTAGCGCCGAGATCCTGCGCGGCCTCCTCCAGCGAGCGGTCGAAACCGGCGAGCCGGGACTGCACGACGATGCAGGCGAAGCCGAGGCTGAAGGTGGCGTGCGCGATGGTCACGGTCCAGAAGCCGCGCTCGACATCGGCCGCCACGAAGAGCAGCAGCAGCGACAAGCCGGTCACCACTTCGGGCATGACCAGCGGCGCCAATACCATGCCGGAGAACAGCGTGCGCCCAAGGAAGGGGCCGTGACGGGCGAGCGCCAGCGCCGCCAGCGTGCCGAGCGCGGTCGCCAACGTCGCCGAAACCACGCCGAGGCGGATCGAAAGCCACGCCGCATCGAGCAGCGGCTCGTTCGCCATCAGGGCACCGTACCAATGCGTCGAGAAGCCGCCCCAGACCGTGACGAGGCGCGAGGCGTTGAAGGAATAGGCGATCAGCGTGACGATCGGCAGGTAAAGGAAGGCGAAGCCGAGGATCAGCGCCAGGATCAGGCCGGGACCGAGGCGCCTCATGCCGCCAGCTCCCGCTTCAACCGGGCGCGCTGCAAGAGCACCAGCGGCAGGACCAGCACGACGAGCAGCACCACCGCCACCGCCGAGGCCAAAGGCCAGTCGCGATTCGAGAAGAACTCGCTCCAGAGCACCTTGCCGATCATCACCGTATCGGGGCCGCCGAGGAGGTCGGGAATGACGAACTCGCCCACGGCCGGAACGAAGACCAGCGCCGATCCGGCGAGAATGCCGGGCAGCGACAATGGCAGCGTCACGGTGAAGAAGGCCGCCGCTTCGAGCAAGCCGCGATCGAGCTTTTCCAGCGTCGCGAAGAGCGGCAGCACCATGAAGGGCAGGTAGGAATAGACCATGCCGATCAGCACGGCCGTCTCGGTGTTGAGCAGGCGCAGCGGCTCCCCTTCGAGGCCGAGTAGGCCAAGCGCCGCATCCAGCAGCCCTTCCGGTCGCAAGATGCCGATCCAGGCGTAGACGCGGATCAGGAAGGAGGTCCAGAAGGGCAGGATGACGAGGACCAGCAGCACGCCACGCCAACGTGCCGGCGCAGAAGCCATGGCATAGGCGAGCGGATAGCCGATCGCGAGCGCGACGAGCGTCGTCATCGCCGCCAGCCGCAGCGAGTAGAGATAGCTCTGCCAGTAGAGCGGGTCGTCTCCGAGCAGGCTGAAATTGCTCAGGTCGAGTTGCGAGAGGAAGTCCCCGAGCTGGGCGAAGCCTTCCCAATGCGGCGTATAGGGCGGCAGCGCCGTCGCAGCCTGCGAAAACGCCATGCGCAGCACGATGGCAAAGGGTGCCAGGAAGAACAGCGCAAGCCAGAGATAGGGCACGGCCACGACGAGCCGGCCAAGCCGTCGCGGGGAACCGCCTGCGCTCATGGCGGCAGCACCACGCCGGCCTCGATGTCCCAGGAGAGCCACACCTTGTCGTCCCAGGCGAAGGGCCGCGCAAGGCGGCGCGTACGGTTGGCGAGCGCGACCTTGACGAGCTGGCCGCCCTCCCCCTCGTCGCCCTGCCCGCCGATCATCACCTGGATCATGGTGAAATCGCCGAGATAGCCGATGTCCCAGATTTCCCCCGCGACCTTATTGACGACTTGGCCAGGCTCGTCATGGGCGATCTCGATCTTCTCGGGCCTGATGCCGATGAGCAGGGCATCGCCCGCCTTCAGCGCCGGCGCCTCCTCGTCCAGCTCGACGGTGCCGACTCGTGGCACCGATGCCCGCACGAGCTCGCCATCGATGGTTTCGACCCGGCTTTCGAAGATATTGATATCGCCGACGAATTCGGCGACGTGGCGGTTCGCCGGCGCCTCGTAGATCACGTCGGGCGGGCCGATCTGGACGAGCTTGCCGTGATCCATTACCGCCATGCGGTCGGCCATCGTCATCGCCTCGTCTTGGTCGTGGGTGACGACCATGAAGGTCAGGCCGAGCTCGCTCTGGAGGTCCATCAGCTCGAACTGGGTCTGCTCGCGCAGCTTGCGGTCGAGCGCCGCCATCGGCTCATCGAGCAGAAGCAGCTTCGGCCGTTTGGCGAGCGAGCGGGCGAGCGCAACGCGCTGGCGCTGGCCGCCCGAGAGCTGATGCGGCTTGCGACCGCCGAAGCCGGCGAGCTTCACCAGCTCCAGCATTTCCTCGACCCGGCGGGCGATCTCGGCTCGCGGCAGCCCCTCGCGCTTCAAACCGTAAGCGATGTTGTTGGCCACGCTGAGATGCGGGAACAGCGCATAGGACTGGAACATCATGTTGACCGGCCGCAGATGCGGCGGCACGGCGGTGATGTCCTGCCCGTCGAGCAGGATCGTCCCCTGGTCCGGAGCCTCGAAGCCAGCGAGCATGCGCATCAACGTGGTCTTGCCGCAGCCGGACGGTCCCAGCAGCGCGAAGAACTCGCGCGGATAGAGCGAGAGCGAGAGATCGCCGACGGCGGTGACGTTGCCGAAGCGCTTGGTCACACCCCGGAATTCGACCAGCGGCTTTGCGGCCGGGTCGTTCCAGGGCTGAAAGGCCCGGCGCACGCTGCCGGGCGAGGTCTTCTTCATGGTGGTCGCGCCCTGCCCGAACGCGCTCACTTGCCCGTCTTCACGCGGGTCCAGAGCCGGTTGACCAGGCGCTGCGACTTCTGGTCGTAGGGCGTGATCGTGTAGAGTCGTCCCATCACGTCCTCCGGCGGGTAGACACCGGGGTTGTCGCGCAGTGCTGCCGAGAGGAACGGCTTCGAAGCGATGTTGCCGTTGGCGTACTGGATGAAGTCCGAGTTCTTCGCCGCCATCTCGGGCTTGTTGACGAAGTCGATGAACTTCAGAGCCGCATCGACATTAGCCGCGTCCTTCGGGATGACGAAGGAATCGAACCACATCAGCGCGCCCTCCT
This sequence comes from Allobosea sp., assembly GCA_033792295.1. GTDB lineage: Bacteria > Pseudomonadota > Alphaproteobacteria > Rhizobiales > Beijerinckiaceae > Allobosea. The sequence goes on along the minus strand of JARYGW010000015.1, from coordinate 9,689 downwards.
TCGGAATCGAATAACCGATCTGGACGCCGTTCTTGGCCTCCTCGGCGCGCTTCTTGGCCTGGAGGATGTCGCCCGAATAGCCGACAGCCAGGCAGATATCGCCATTGGCCAGCGCGTTGATGTACTCGGAGGAGTGGAACTTCTGGATATAGGGCCGGATCTTGCGCAAGAGCTCGCCGGCCTTGTTGAGATCGGCTTCCTTCTTCGAATCCGGATCGAGACCGAGATAGCGCAGAGCTGCCGGGAACATCTCCTCGGTCGCATCGAGGACATGGACGCCGCAATTGGAAAGCTTCTTGAGCTGCTCCGGCTCGAAGACGATCTTCCAGCTGTCGACCACCGCATCGGGGCCGAGGCGTTCCTTGATCTTGGCGGTGTTGTAGCCGATCCCCGTGGTGCCCCACATGTAGTTCACGGCGTATTTGTTGTCGGGGTCGTATTTGGCGAGCCGCGTCTGGATCTCGGGCCAGATGTTCTTGAGGTTCGGCACCTTGGCCTTGTCGATCGGCTGGTAGATGCCGAGCGGGATGTGTCGGGGCAGGAAGGACGCCGTCACGACAATCAGGTCGTAGCCGGTCTTGCCGGCGAGAAGCTTGGTCTCGACCGTCTCCATCTGGTCGAAGGTGTCGTAGACGACGGTGATCCCGGTTTCCTTCTTGAAGGCGTCCAGCACCTCGGGATCGACATAGTCGGACCAGTTGAAGATCCGGAGTTGCTTGTCCTGCGCCGCGGCCGGCGCGGCGAGAAGTCCCAGTCCGATCGCGCAGGCCGCGATGGCCTCGGTCAAACGCTTCGTCGTCCTACCCAATCTGCCCCTCCATCGAAATCTGGCGCACGCTACCAGCTTTCCCCCCGGCATCAACCGCCATCGGGCGCGGCCGAGTGTCCGCACACAGCCAAGCCGTTCAGAAGGCCGCGGATAGGCTGACGCAAGCGTGATCGGCTCCGCGCTTGCCGGTCTGCGTGGCCTTGCACATACCGTGCCCGATGCGCTTCCTCCGCCGCTTCCTGCTGGTCTTCGCCCTCGCCTTCCTGCTGCCGCTCGCGAGCCATGCCGGCTGGTGGATCTGGCAGACGCATGCGCCCGACTGGCGCCGCGCCGATTGGACGAGCGCGCGGCTCCTGCCTGCCGCCGCAACCGAACCCGAAGCGACCATCCATCTCTTCGCGGCCCGCGTCGGCCGCTGGCGCGGCATCTTCGCGCACCATTCATGGATCGTGGTGAAGGAGGCTAATGCCTCCGCCTATACGCGCTTCGACGTCGTCGGCTGGGGCATGCCGGTGCGGGTCAATCATCGCGAGGCGGACGGACGCTGGTTCGGCAACACACCGGAGCTTATCGCAGAGATCCGAGGCGGGGACGCCGAGCGCCTGATTCCACGCATCCGGGCCGCGGTAGCCAGCTATGCCTATTCGCAACCCGGCAGCTACCTCGCCTGGCCAGGGCCAAACTCCAACAGCTTCGTCCAGCATGTGCTGACCGACGTGCCGGAGCTGCGTCAGGCCCTGCCGCCGACCGCCATCGGCAAGGACTGGCGCGAGGGCGGCCTCTTCGCCGGATTCACAGCGAGCCGGACCGGACTTCAGGCCTCGCTCTACGGGCTGGCCGGCATCACGGTCGGCTGGGTCGAAGGCGTCGAAATCAACATCCTCGGCCTCGTCGCCGGGCTCGACCTGCGCAGCCCGGCGTTGAAGCTGCCGGGCTGGGGACGGGTCGGAATCTGAGCGGCCTCAGACCGCCTCGAAGGCCTGGGCCAGGTCCGAGATCAGATCCTCGATGTTCTCGATGCCGACCGAGATGCGGATCAGCGCGTCGGTCAGCCCGATCTCCTCGCGCAGCTCCCTGGCAACGCCGGAGTGGGTCATCGCGGCGGGGTGGGAGACCAGCGTCTCGGTGCCGCCAAGACTGACCGCGAGCTTCATGATCTGCAGGTTGTCGAGCAGGGCGAAGGCTTCCTTCTCGCCGCCCTTCACGTCGAAGGCGAAAGTCGAGCCGGGTTCGATGCATTGCCGGTCGAAGACCGCCTTGCGCGGATCGCCGTCCTTGAGATTGCCGAGATAGTGGACCTTCGCCACCTTAGGATGGCTCTCCAGATAGTCAGCGACGAGCTTCGCGTTCTCATTGGCGCGGCTCATGCGGATGTCGAGCGTCTCCAGCGAGCGCATCAGCATCCAGCAGGAATTCGGGTCGAGCTGCGTGCCGAGCGAGCCGCGCCAGCTCTTCACCTGCCGGACCAGAGCCTCGGAGCCGCTAATCGAGCCGCCGACGAGGTCGGAATGGCCGCCGACATATTTGGTCAGCGACAGCAAGGTGAGATCGGCGCCGAGTGCGAGCGGCTTCTGGTATTTCGGCCCGAGCAAGGTGTTGTCGACGACGACGGGCGGGCGATATCGCTGCGACTGGCCGAGCTCATCGGCGATCGCCTTGCAGGCCGCAAGATCGACGAGGCCGTTGGTCGGATTGGCCGGGGTCTCGACCAGGATCATCGCGACGCGGCCCTTGGCAGCCGCTGCCTTGGCGACAGCCCGCATCTGCGCGACATCGAGCCCGTCGGTGAAACCGAAGGGCGTGACGCCGAAAGCACCCATCTGGTTCTTCAGCAGGGTTTCGGTGCCGCCATAAAGCGGGCGCGAGTGGATGATGGTGTCACCCGGCCGCAGGAAGGCGAAGCAGGTCGTCGCGATCGCGGCCATGCCCGAGGCAAAGACGGCGCATTTCTCGGCCTCGTCCCAGATCGCCAGGCGATCTTCGAGGATCTCCATGTTGGGGTGGTTGAAGCGGGAATAGACCAGACCGGACTTCTCACCGGGCTTGAGCTGGCGGCGACCAGCCGTCAGATCGAAGAAATCCTTACCCTGCTGGGCGTTCTCGAAAACGAAGGTCGAGGTCAGGAAGACCGGCGGCTTCAGCGAGCCCTCCGACATGGCCGGAGAATAGCCGAAGCCCATCATCAGCGTCTCGGGATGGAGCCTGCGGTTGGCGATCCGGTCCTTGTGATAGCTGTCCTTGCTCATGGCTGTTCTCCCTGGGAGCCGGTGCATTCGGGCTTTCGGTCAGGATAATCCTGTGAGCACGCGATTGCTTGGTCGATCATACTCGCATTAAATCCCCATATGCATGTTTCTGCTCAGCAGAAGCAAAAATGGAGCATAAGATGCTCGACACGATCGATCGCCGTATTCTCGCCCTGCTCCGGGAGGACGGGCGGATCACCAATCAGGAGCTCTCGCAGAAGGTCGGGCTCTCGCCGACGCCGTGCCTGCGCCGCCTGAAGCGGCTGGAGGAGACCGGCGTCATCCAGGGCTATACGGCCGTGGTCGATCCGAAGGCCTATGGGCTGCCCTTCAGCGTCTTCGTCTCGGTGCGCCTCATCCAGCAGAACCAGGAACACATCGCGGAATTCGAGAAGGCGATCGAGAGCTGGAGCGAAGTGGCGGAATGCTACCTGATGACCGGCTCGCAGGACTACCTGCTGCGCGTCGTCACCGACGGTATCGAAGGCTATGAGCGCTTCCTGAAGCAGAAGGCGACGCGGCTGAAATGCATCCAGTCGGTCGAATCCAATTTCGCGCTGGCGACGATCAAGAAGCGCTCCGGCCTGCCGCCGATCTGAGGCGGCGGCGCGCGCTCAGCTCTCGCCGCGATCCACGGCGCGGCGCACGACTTGCGTGACCTCGCTGTCCGACAGGAAGAGATCGTGCCGGAGCAGGCTCCAGCCGCGCCCGGCCGTATCGGCGACGCGAATGCCCAGCCCATCGAGGCGCGCGCGATCGGCCGCGCCAGCGCGTGCCACACCACCCGCGATACGTGCCGAGACTGCGAGCGCCCGGTCGTCCGGATCGATGATGACCGTGATGCGCTTCGCCAGCGGCGCGATCCGCTTCACCGTCTGCTCGAAGGCGTCGATGTCGACGTCCGGCGAGGCCAAGACGACCGAGCCGATGCGGGCATAGACGTCGGGCGACTCGCGCAGTTCCCGCAGGCCTTCGAGAGTCAGGAAGGTCCCCATCGAATGGGCGACGATATGGATGCGACCGATGGTCGGGTTTGCGACCAGCGCCTTCAAGGTCTCGACGAAGCCGTCGCGGGACCAGAGCGCGCTCTCGCGGTCATAGGCATAATCGAGCAGCTTGCCGCCCGAAGGCCAGGTGAACAGGGCCGTGCGTCCCTGGAATTCGAGCGAATGCGACAACTGGCCTGCGCTGCGGACAGCCGACTCGAAGCTCTCGTTGTAGCCGTGGACATAGAGCAGCACGTCGCGGCCGTTGGCCGCGTTCGAGAACACCCGCGCTGCGTCGGTGGCGGTTTCCCGCTCGATGCTGACGATCGCCCAATCGCCGGCAACGGCAGAGGAGACCCGTCCGGAAATGCCCCGCCCCGGGGGCGCGAGCCTGACTTCCGCAAAGGTCAGCGGGCCGCGGTCGGTCCCGAAATAGGGCACGGCGTTGCCGACGAACTGGCGCGTGGTCATCACCAGCAGCCGTGGGTCCTTGCCAAGGGCCGAGCGGTCGGCCCGCTCCGGCACCGAAAAAGGCGAAACGGTCGCTTCGCTTTCCGCACAGGCTGTCAGCCCGAGCGGCAGCAAGGAAGCAAAGGCCAGCGAGAAGCGTGAAAAATCGCGCCTTGTGACAGGCATGGGAGAAGATGTCCGGGTCAATCGAGAAGGGCCGATCTGGATGATCGGGACTTAAGGGCAGGCCAACGCGGCCAGAATGCGGCGAATTGCCGAATTCCCGCAAAAACGACCCGCCCGCGCCGCCGCGGTCACGATAGCATCGGACCGAGAAATGGACCCCACCTCTCGGCAAAATCCGATGCGATAACAATCAGATAGATCATCGTTATCGCGCCCGATGGGACGCGCGACGATCTAGTGCCCACCCGAGATGATCGTCACCGGAGACACGACCAGCCCGACGGTCGAACCCACCGTACCGACGACCCCACCGGCAATGTCGCCCAGCCGATCTCCGAATTGCGGTCCGGCGAAGCCGATACCCTTGTCCTGCCTCAGCCTGTTGCCGATGAGCTGCACGACCTTGGGCGAGGAGGCGAACTTGGCGTGGTTCAGGCTATCGCCGGACGAGACCTCGGAGAGATCGATGATATGCGCGCCGAGCTTCTCCAGCTCGGCGATCGTCTGCGTATCCTTGGCCGAAACCGCGCCCAGCCGGGTCTTGTCGCCGGCGAAGCGCCGGGAAAAGTCGAGGGCGCGGTCGTCGGCCGAGACGAAGACGGTCACCGGTCGCCGGATCACATGCATCAGGGTCTTGAACACGTCGAGATCGACATCGGGCGCGGCGAGCATCACGTCGCGCAGCTTGCCGCCGAAGGTGCCGTCGCCGCGGATCGCCGCTTGGCGCAGGGTTTCGAGCGTCAGGATCGTGCCCATCGAATGGGCGAGGATATCCATCCGCCCCGGCCCGATATCGCGCGCGATGCCGCGCAGGTTCGCCTCGAGGAAGTCGCGCGAGTAATAGGCGCTTTCGCGGTCGTAGGGATAAGCCAGGAGCTGGCCGCGGGAGGGCCAGGAAAACAACACCGGCACGCCCTTGAAGCCCGAATCATAGACGATCTGGGCGAAGCGATAGACCGCGTCGGCGAAATTGGTGTTGTAGCCGTGGACGAAGACCAGCACGTCGCGCTCGCCAGCCGGCCGGCGCATGATGTCGCGGCGGACATCGGCGACGACCGGCGCGAGATCCAGACGCTCGATATTAGTCGCCGTGAAGTGCTTGGCCGGATCCCCGGGGCCGGAATCGGGCAATTCGAGCTCACCCGGCTTGTGGCCGCGGGGCACGGTGATCTCGAGCTTGGCGAAAGCGAGCTTCGACGCACGCTCCCCGTCGAAATAGACCGGCGCCGCCGAGGCTTCGCGTGTCGTGGCGACGTAGATCTCGACCTTCCCGGCGATATCCTGCCGCGGCGCCCGACTGATCTCGAGAACGCGTGGCGTGGCACAAGCCGCCAGCAAAAGGGGCGCGAGCAACGCCAAAACCAACACAGGAAGCCGCACCGCCACGCCAATCATGCCATTGTCGTCTCATCGAAACGGCGAATGTTCAAGATGCCGTTATGACAGGGGTACGACAGATACCATCGGCAGGCCGCCTTGCCGCCGGCTCCATCGGCTTGCTAACTGACGCCATGGTCGACACCGTCTTCCACCACGAAACGCTGGCTGATGCCATCCTGGCCGGCGAACGCGCCGCGCTGGCACGAGCGATCACGCTCGCCGAATCGCGGCGAGCCGACCATCGCGAGCAGGCCAGCAGCCTCATCCAGCATTTGCTGCCCCGGACGGGCGGCGCGATCCGCGTCGGCATCACGGGCGTCCCCGGCGTCGGCAAGTCGACGACGATCGACGCGCTTGGCAGCCATCTGACGGCGCAGGGCCACAAGGTCGCGGTCCTCGCCGTCGACCCGTCCTCGACCCGCACCGGCGGCTCGATCCTCGGCGACAAGACGCGGATGGCACGGCTCGCGGTCGACCCGAATGCCTATATCCGCCCCTCGCCCTCCTCCGGCACGCTGGGCGGCGTCGCCGCGAAGACGCGAGAGACGATGCTGCTCTGCGAGGCCGCCGGCTTCGACGTCATCCTGGTGGAAACGGTCGGCGTCGGCCAATCCGAGACGGCAGTCGCCGATCTCACGGATTTCTTCCTCGTCCTGATGCTCCCCAATGCCGGCGATGAGCTGCAGGGCATCAAGAAGGGCATCATCGAGCTTGCCGACATGATCGCGGTCAACAAGGCCGATGGTGCCGGCGCGACCGCCGCCCGGGCGGCAGCGGCGCAATACCGGGCAGCACTGCGAATCCTCGCCCCGACCGATTCCTTGTGGTCGACGCCGGTCGTCACCGTCTCCGGCCTGACCGGGGACGGTCTCGATGCCCTCTGGACCAAGGTCGAGGAGCATCACCGCCGCTTCGAGGCGAAAGGGCTCATCACCCAGAAGCGCCGCCAGCAGGATGTGAAATGGATGTGGGCGATGGTCCAGGACCGGCTCCAGGCCAAGCTCAGGAACGATCCGGGTCTCAAGGCGCGGACACCGGCGCTCGAAGCGGCCGTGGCGGCCGGAAAACTCGCGCCGACGCTCGCGGCCGACGAGATCGCCCAGGCCTTGGGGCTATGACGAGCGCGCGGGCAGCGGATTGTCCCATTCATGGACAATCGCGTTGGCCCGCCGCTTGATGACGTCCTTGCAGGAGGCGCCATGACCCTGTCCCGCCGTTTCGTGCTGACCGCCGGCCTGCTCGGCGCGGCTTCGCTTCGCCTGCCAGCGCAGGCACAACCGCGCGCCTCGACGCCTCAGCCGCTCGGCCAGCTCGGGCTCGACGCGACACAATTCGGCTTGCGTCCGGGAGCGAACGAAGACCAGTCGCAGCGTCTCCAGGCCGCGCTTGGTGAAGCGGCGAAGCGCTCCGCCCCGTTGCTGCTGCCTCCCGGCCGCTATCGCCTCGGCAAGGTCACCCTGCCGGACGGAGCCCGTATCATCGGCGTGCCCGGCGCGACCAGGTTGGTGACGGCGGATGGCGGGCCGATCCTGATCGCGCGCAACCTCACACGGGCCAGCCTTTCGGGCCTGGCACTGGACGGCCTCGACATCCCCTCCCCACAGCGCTCGGCCTTGCTCGAAGCCGACACCGTCGGCGACATCGCGATCTCGGAGCTCGCCTTCGCCAACGCCGGCTCGGTCGGGCTGACGCTGAACCGCTGCGGTGGCCGCATCACCGCGAGCAGCTTCCGCAAGATGCGGGACGCCGCGTTGTTTTCCCTGGATTCGCGCGGGCTAACCGTCGAGCAGAACGAGGTCGAGGATTGCGGCAACAACGGCATCCAGATCTGGCGTAGCGAGGCCGGCGACGACGGCTCGATCGTTCGGGGCAATCGGCTCGCGCGCATCCGCGCCGACGCCGGCGGCGACGGACCGAACGGCAACGGCATCAGCGTCTATCGCGCCGGCGGCGTCATCATCCAGGGCAACCAGCTGCGCGACTGCGCCATGACCTTCATCCGCAACAATTCCGGCTCCGGCGTGCAGATCCTCGGCAATCAGGGGCGGCGCTGCGGCGAGGTCGGCCTCTATTCCGAATTCGCTTTCGAGGGCGCGATCATGGCCAATAACCTGATCGAGGATTGCGCCGCCGGCGCCAGCATCACCAATCTGGACTATGGCGGGCGGCTCGCGGTTTTCGCCAGCAACATCATCCGCAACGCCAGGCGCGCGGTCGCCCCGAACGGCAAATCGCCCATCGGCGGCTTCGGCATCCATGTCGAGGCGGAAGCGGCCGTCACCGGCAACGTCATCGAGAACGCCAGCGAGATCGGCATCTCGCTGGGCTGGTCATGGGGCATGCGCAACCTCGCCGCCACCGGCAACATCGTGCGCAAGGCGGGCATCGGCGTCTCGGTCTCGCTGGTGCCGAAGGAGCGCAACGCGCTCATCGCCAACAATGTCATCGCGGAGGCTCGCAACGGCGCGGTGGTCGGCACCGAATACGGCAAGCCCGTCACCGGCGACCTGACGAAGGCACCGGATGCACGGGCTGCCGGCGTCCGGGTCGAGAACAACGCCGTCAGCTAGGCCTCAACCCGCCGCCGGTACCCTGATGCGCCCGACCTCGATGCCGTTCCAGTTCTTCAGCACGGCCTCGCGCAACGGCGCAAAGGCGGCATGGGTCGGCTCGTCCATCGGCAGGAAGCGAGCGATCAGCGCCGCCAGCGCGACCTCGGCGGCGCGGCCAGCCCCATCGTCGCATTTCAGGGCGAGACCATAGCCGAGCTCCGGCAAGGCTGCGCAATAAACGCCCTCGGCTCCGGTCTTGGTGAAGGCGCGTGCGCCGAGCAGGCCCATCAATCGCGTATCGAAGCGGTCGGTGCCGGCCACCATGAAAGGGTGCGCGGCCGCGGCGGCACGGATACGGGCGGCCGCCTTGGCGCGCTGCGGACCGAAGCCATGTCCGGTGCCGAGCCGGGCGAAGCCGAGCGCCAGCGCCTTCAAGGGCACGGCGTAGGACGGGATCGAACAGCCATCGGTGCCCATGTGCTCGCTGGAATGCGCCGCGCCGGTCACCTCCTCGAGCGCGCCGCGCACCGCCTGCTGAACGGCGTGGTCCGGCTTGACGTAACCGGCCGGATCCTGATCGAGGGCACAGGAGAGGCAGACGAAGCCCGCATGCTTGCCGGAGCAGTTGTTGTTGAGTGCCGTCGGCTCCGCGCCTGATCTGGCCAGCGTCCGCGCCGCCGCCTCGTTCATCGGCCAATGCGCGCCGCATTCAAGGCAGCCGGCATCGCGCCCGGCCTTCCTGAGCATGGCGAGCGAGGTCTCGGCATGCAGCGGCTCGCCGGAATGGGAGGAGACGGCGAGTGCGATCTCCGCCTCGGTCAACCCATAGCGATCCGCGGCGCCGCTTTCGATCAGCGGCAAGCCCTGGATCGCCTTGACCGCCGAGCGTGGAAAGACCGGGCGCTCGACATCGCCCACCGAGAACACCACCCCGCCATCGGCATCGACGATGATCGCCGCGCCACGGTGGCGCGATTCGACGGTATTGCCGCGCGTGACTTCGGCGAGGACGGGATTTTCCATGAGGGCCTCCGCTGCCCGGTCGATGGGCGCACCGCTTTTGCTGCCGGCCGCCGGGGTTGTCAAAAGCACTGGCGGAAAATCTCCGCGGCTGCCACGG
>JARYGW010000159.1:0-12757 GCA_033792295.1 Allobosea sp. | reverse complement strand
TCGATCCGGCCGAGGTCGCGCGCTTCGATGCCATCGCGCGCGATTGGTGGGATTCGAAGGGGCCGATGGCGGTCCTGCACAAGTTCAACCCGGTCCGGCTCGCCTTCGTCCGCGACGAGGCCTGCGCGCATTTCGGCCGCGATCCGAAGCAGATGAAGGCGCTGGCCGGCTTGAGCCTCGTCGATATCGGCTGCGGCGGCGGCGTGCTCTCCGAACCGCTGGCGCGGCTGGGCGCCGAGGTCACCGGGCTCGATCCCGCGCCGACCAATATCGCCGTCGCCAGCGCCCATGCCGGGACGGCTGGCCTGCCCATCGATTATCGCGAAGAGACGATCGAGGCGGTCGTGGCCGCCGGCAAGCGTTTCGATATCGTGCTGGCGATGGAGGTCGTCGAGCATGTCGCCGATGTCGAGGCTTTCGTCGCCGCCTGCTGTGCCGCGGTGAAGCCCGATGGGCTGCTCGTCATGGCGACGATCAACCGGACGCTGAAATCCTATGCGCTCGCCATCGTCGGGGCCGAATATGTGCTGCGCTGGCTGCCGAAAGGCACGCATCACTGGGAAAAATTCGTCACTCCCGACGAGCTCGGCGGCGCCATCGAGGCCAATGGCTTCTCACTCGGCACGCAGACGGGTGTGGTCTTCAACCCGCTGAGCGGCCGCTGGAGCGCGGCACGCGACATGGACGTGAACTACATGGTGGCGGCGAGCCGCGCTGGCTGAAGCGCGCCGGCGCTTTAGATCATCGCGCGTCCACTCGGACGCGATCACGATGATCTACCTGATTGTTGGTGCATCGGATTTCTCCGAAAAGCGGAGTCCACTTTTCGGTCCGATGCCCTAGCGCCGCGTGACCGCCAGGACGAGCAGGAGCAGGAGCCCCGAGCCTGCCCCGACCCCGGCGCGCATGGCTTCGGGGTCGAACGGCGTGCGGAAGCCGTAGCGGTGCCACAACCAGGTGCCACCGAACGCGCCGACCAGGATGATGCCGGTGTTGAAGCCGGTGCCGAAAGCGCTTGCGCCAAGCAGCAGGTCGGCGATCCAGCCGAACATCATCGCGCCGAGCACGATCATGACCAGAACCAGCATCAGCGACAGAATCGGCAGGTCGGGAAAGCCGACCATCATCAACAATGCGCGCATCGGCTTCACCTTGTTCGGACAGAGGCCAGCATTGCGCGAAAACCATGAAGGAAACGGCAAAATCCTGGATTTTGCGCGATTTTTGCGCTGCAAGATAATTCCTTAGGCGAATGGCGCATTGCAACATAAGGTGCATGATCGTCGTCCAAGGCCGCCGCAGCGCCGCCAGGCACGGGACAGGCGGGCCAAGCAGAGGAGACGACCATGTCGAAGCCGCATGCTGCTTTGAAGCCGCTCAAGGACCTCTACGAACTCGGCGAATTGCCGCCGCTCGGCCATGTGCCGGAGAAGATGTATGCCTGGGCGATCCGCCGCGAGCGCCACGGCCCGCCGCAGGACTCTTTTCAGGTCGAGGTCGTGCCGACCTGGTCGATCGGCGAGGAGGAAGTGCTGCTCCTCGTGATGGCCGGCGGCGTCAATTACAACGGCATCTGGGCCGGGCTCGGCCAGCCGATCTCGCCCTTCGACGTCCACAAGGCGCCGTTCCACGTGGCTGGCTCGGATTGCGCCGGCATCGTCTGGGCCGTCGGTTCCAAGGTGAAGCGCTGGAAGGTCGGCGACGAGGTCATCGTTCACTGCAATCAGGACGATGGCGACGACGAGGAATGCAATGGCGGTGACCCGATGTTCTCGGCCAGCCAGCGCATCTGGGGCTACGAGACGCCTGACGGGTCTTTCGCCCAGTTCTGCCGGGTGCAGTCACGCCAGCTCATGCTGAAGCCGAAGCATCTCTCCTGGGAGGAATCGGCCTGCTACACGCTGACGCTGGCGACGGCCTATCGCATGCTCTTCGGCCATGCGCCGCATACCATCAAGCCGGGCGACAACGTGCTGGTCTGGGGCGCCTCCGGCGGTCTCGGCGTCTTCGGCGTGCAGCTCTGCGCTGCCTCGGGTGCCAACGCCATCGGCGTGATCTCGGACGAGACCAAGCGCGACTATGTGCTGGGGCTGGGCGCCAAGGGCGTGATCAACCGCAAGGAATTCAACTGCTGGGGCCAGATGCCCAAGGTCAACTCGCCGGAATATGTCGAGTGGACCAAGGAGGCCCGTAAGTTCGGCAAGGCGATCTGGGACATCACCGGCAAGAAGGATGTCGACATCGTCTTCGAGCATCCGGGCGAGGCGACCTTTCCGGTCTCCTGCCTCGTCGCCAAGCGCGGTGGCATGGTGGTGTTCTGCGCCGGCACCTCCGGCTTCAACATTACCTTCGACGCCCGCTATGTCTGGATGCGGCAGAAGCGCGTCCAGGGCTCGCATTTCGCCCATCTCAAGCAGGCGAGCGCCGCCAACCAGTTCGTGCTCGACCGGCGCATCGACCCCTGCATGTCCGAGGTCTTCCCCTGGGACAAGATTCCGCTCGCCCATCAGAAGATGTGGAAGAACGAGCATGCGCCGGGCAACATGGCCGTGCTGGTCTATGCCCCGCGCACGGGCCTCAGGACCTATGAGGACGTGGTCGAGGCGCTGGCGGGGTGATGCGGTGGGGCTTGTGTTTGCCGCGGCAAACACTTAATCAATCGGTAAAGTAATTTGCCGGTCGAGGGTGCGATGCCGCTGCAGCTCTATGCCCACCCGTTCTCGTCCTACAGCCAGAAGGTGCTGATCGCGCTCTACGAGAACGGGACGCCCTTCACCTATCGCATGCTCGAGGACGAGGGCGCGGGGGAAGAGCTGGAGGCGCTCTGGCTGCTGAAGCGTTTTCCGATCCTCGTCGATGATGGCAGGACGGTGCTCGAATCCAGCGTCGTCATCGAGCATCTCGGGCTTTATCATCCCGGCCCCGTGCGTTTCTTGCCGGAGGACGCGAAGGCCGCGCTTGAGGTCCGGACGATGGACCGCTTCTTCGACAGCTATGTCATGACGCCGATGCAGCGCATCGTCGCCGATTTCATGCGCCCGCCCGAGGATCGCGACCGCCTCGGCGTTGCCGAGGCCCGTGCTATGCTCGATTCCGCCTATAGCTGGCTCGACGGGGCGATCGCCGCGCGGCAATGGGCCTGTGGCGATGCCTTCACGCTGGCCGATTGCAGCGCGGCGCCGTCACTGTTCTATGCCGATTGGGTCCATGAGATCGACAGCGCCTTTCCGCATGCGCGAGCCTACCGTGCGCGGCTGTTGAGGCGGCCGTCCTTCGCACGCGCAGTCGAGGAAGCGCGGCCCTATCGTCATTATTTCCCGCCCGGCGCGCCGGATCGCGACTGACGCACGCTCCCGTTGCAGGCATGGGCCGGGTGCGTCCGCGCACTGTCGCGCCCGGCTGATCGGGGGTAGAGACAGCGGCCCTCGTCAGCTTCCCGGTCCGATGTCCTCTCTTCTTCTGCGCGGAATGCCGCTGATCTTCACCTTCCTGTGGTCGACGGGGTGGATCGTGGCGGGTTATTCGGCGCGCTATGCCGATGCCCTGACCTTTCTGTCCGTGCGCTTCGCCACGGCGGCGATGCTCGTCACGCTGATGGCCTTGGTTGCAGGCGCGCCCTGGCCGCGTAGCCGCCGCGCCGTCATCGACATCGCGATCACCGGCATCCTGCTGCACGGCATCTATCTGGCGGGCGTCTGGTGGGCGGTGCGCCACGGCCTGCCTGCCGGCATTTCCGGATTGATCGCCGGGCTGCAACCGATCCTGACGGCGCTCTTCGCCCCGGTTCTCGTCGGGGAACGCATCTCGGGCATCCGCTGGCTCGGCATCGCCTGCGGCTTCGTCGGCATCGCATTGGTCTTGCAACCGCAACTCGCCGGCGTCGATCCCGCCGCGCTCTGGGGCGTGCTCCTGCCGATCCTGATCAATGTCGTCGGCATGTTCGCCGTCACCGGCGGCTCCTTCTACCAAAAGGCACATGTCGTCTCGGGGGACCTCCGGACGATGACGGCGATCCAGTACACGGCCGCCTTCCTGGTCACGGTTCCCTTCGCCTGGGCGCTGGAGCCGATGCGGATCGAGTGGAATCTGACCATGGCGCTCGTCCTGCTCTGGTCCGTGGTCGTGCTCTCGCTCGGCAGCATCGGGCTCTATTTGTTCATGCTCCGCCGCGGCGAGGTTTCGCGCATCGCGACCTTCCTCTATCTCGTGCCCGCCTTGGTGGCGGTCGAGGCCTGGTTGCTGTTCGGCGAGACACTGTCGGCGCTGCAGGTCGCCGGCATGGCCGTCACCATCCTCGGCGTCGTCCTCGCCAGCCGGAGGTGACGGGCCGGCTTCGACGCCATCCTCGCCGAAAGGCTGGCCATCCTCGCCGAAAGGCTGATTTTGGTTTCCCCGAGCTTGCGCATATGCTGCGTCGCAACAAAGGGAGGCCAGGATCATGAGCGCCAACGCTGCGTTGCAACCCGAGAGCCGCGCAAGCGCGGTCGAGCTCGTTACGGCGGCGCTGCCTGGCTTCGAGACGCTGCTGGAGACCGCGATCGCAGCCGTCCGTCGCAAGGTCGAGGCCGATGGCCGCATCTCCTCTGCCCGGCTGGAGGCCGAGCAGCACGCTGCCCATGGCCTGTCCTGGCTCGCCACCTATGTCGCGGCGCTGCGCGAGCTGAAGGCCTATGGAGAGCGCCTGCAGGAGGAGGGGCGTTACGGCGCGGTCGAGGATTACGCCATCCGCATCGGTGCCGGCGAATACGCCGCCCAGATCTTCGGCGGCATCCCGATGAGCCAGGGCGAGATCGTCAGGTTGCCGTCGCTGGGCCTGTCGCAGGATGCGGTGGCCGCTGCTTGCTCCGAAGCCGCCGACGCACTGATTGCCGAGGGCAACACGCCTGAGAACCGCTCCCGCTTCGTCGCCCTGTTCAGCCAGAGCGACGGCTCGGCCAGCGTGGGCGATCCCGGCCTCGACGAGACGCTGGAAGCGATCCGCTCGGAGATGCGCCGCTTCTGCGCCGCCGAGGTTACGCCCCACGCTCATGAGTGGCATCTGGAAAACGACTACATCCCGATGCCCGTGGTCGAGAAGATGGCCGAGCTCGGCGTCTTCGGCCTGACCATCCCCGAGGACTTTGGCGGCATGGGGCTCTCGAAAGTCTCGATGTGCGTCGTCTCGGAGGAGTTGTCGCGTGGCTATATCGGCGTCGGCTCGCTCGGGACCCGCTCGGAGATCGCCGCCGAGCTCATCCTTTGCGGCGGTACCGACGAGCAGAAGGCGAAGTGGCTGCCGAAGATCGCCTCGGGCGAGATCCTGCCGACCGCCGTCTTCACCGAGCCGAACACCGGCTCCGACCTCGCCAGCCTGCGCACCAAGGCGGTGAAGGATGGCCAGGGAGACGAGGCTGTCTGGAAGGTCTATGGCAACAAGACCTGGATCACCCATCCGGTCCGTGCCGACATCATGACGCTGCTGGTGCGCACCGATCCCGACGCGCCGGGCTATCGCGGGCTCTCGATGCTGATCGCCGAGAAGCCGCGCGGCAGCGATGCCGATCCGTTCCCGGTCGCGGGCCTGAGCGGCGGCGAGATCGAGGTGCTCGGCTACCGTGGCATGAAGGAATATGAGCTCGCCTTCGACGGTTTCGTCGTCAAGGCCGAGAACCTGCTCGGCGGAGTGGAGGGGCAGGGCTTCAAGCAGCTCATGCAGACCTTCGAGGCCGCGCGCATCCAGACGGCAGCCCGTGCCATCGGTGTCGCGCAATCGGCGTTCGATCTCGGTTTGCGCTATGCGCAGGAGCGCATCCAGTTCGGCAAGCCGCTGATCGCCTTCCCGCGCGTCGCCGATAAGCTCGCGATGATGGCGGCCGAGATCCTGATCGCCCGCCAGCTCACCTATTTCGCCGCCCGCGAGAAGGATGCCGACCGGCGCTGCGACCTCGAGGCCGGCATGGCCAAGCTGCTCGGCGCCCGCGTCGCCTGGGCGGCGGCGGACAACGCGCTGCAGATCCATGGCGGTAACGGCTTCGCGCTGGAATATCCGGTGAGCCGCGTGCTCTGCGACGCCCGCATCCTCAACATCTTCGAAGGTGCCGCCGAGATCCAGGCGCAGGTCATCGCCCGGCGGCTGGTGGAGGGATAAGGCTCAGCCGAAGAAGCGTGCGTCGTCGCCGACCAGCAGGCCGCGGATGACGGGCGGCACGGGAAAGCCATAGCCTTGGCCCGCTTGCTCCCAACGCAATCGCCCGGAGCGGTGATAATCGCTCGTATAGATGTCGGTGCCGATGGCATGGAAGGCGAGAAGCATGGCCTGCATAGCATCAACACCATGTCCGAACCCACGGCGAGGTGCGCCAGGCCAGGCGATCTGATAGGCACAGCTCCAGCCTTGTGCTGTTCGGTGGGGGCTCGCGATCCGAACCTCGACGGTGATCTCGCCGTTCCCCGAATCGTAGGTGAGCAGCCGGGAGAGAAGGTCCATGATCACCTCAATAATTGAATAGAGGTATTTGCGAGCCAGGCACGCTGCATAACGCTGATAGGCTTGCTCGTAACAAGAACAAGACCCAACCATACGGCACTGGAAAATATCCCTGTCGAGTTGCGCCTCACAGGTTTCTTTCAATGCCCGCCCCCCGATTGAGATGATTGAATCGACGGGGATGTCGCCAGACGGCCGCGCAGCGCCTTCGCCGAGCTACTGGCCGCCGGCAGAATTACCTGCCGGCACGCGAGGCTGGTCGGAATTGAATTTTCGATCGCGCAGCAATTCTTCTACACGATGAATTGCTGCGAGCATGCGAATGCTGGCGATATACCCAGCTGTGGAAGGCGTTTGTTGCACACGCCCTCGCAGTTTAATGTGAGTGGAAGAACTCATCACGAAAGCCCGCCTTCATTAAATGCTCGGAGGCTAAGCGCGTTTCGCGATGCGGGGATAAGAATGCAGCCGAGATCCAGGCGCAGGTCATCGCCCGACGGCTGGTGGAGGGATAGAGCCGGCCTCAGAGAGGCTGTCGCGGAGCATCCGGCAGCATGCGCCGCAGGGTGTTGTCCTTGCGGATGAAATGGTGCCAGAGCGCGGCGAGCGCGTGCAGGCCAGCCAGGGCGATCAAGGCATAGGCAGCCCATTCATGCCATTCCCGGATCGGGCGTGTGACGTTGCGCGGTTCCGCGGCCTGGAGCGGCGGCAATGTGAAGAGGCCGAAATCGAAGCCCTGCCCACGCCGGATCGCATAGACGAGACCGATGACCGGCACGATCAGCATGACGACATAGAGAGCCGCATGACCGGCCCGCGCCGCCAGCGCCAGTACGGCCGAGCTTTCCTGCGATGCCGGCGCGCGGTGGGTGAGCCGCCAGCCGAAGCGGACGAGCAGCAGAAGCAGGATCGCGATGCCGATGACCTTGTGGGTTTCGACCACCGCATGTTCCCAGCTCTTCGGGAAGACGTCCACGGTCAGGCCCAGAACGAAGGCTGCCACGATCAGCGCGGCCATGCACCAGTGCAGCCCCCGCGCAATCGCATCGTAAGAGGCGGAAGAGACGGGACGGGAGGAGAGGTCGGTCACGGCGCTGAAATCCATAAGTTAGATCAATTCTAATCTATGGATTGGAGGCGGCCTGCGAAAGTTAAATCTTGTCCATGATCGCGCGAGATGTCCGGCAAGGCCGGGGCGAGCATTGGTCGGATTTCGTGATAATTTCGACATCATCGCCCGCTTGGCATGGGAAAGGCCATCGATGGCTGCGAGACCGACAGGAGACATGATGCCGAATTACTTCGCCCCCGCCCTTGCCGGAGCTGCCCTTTTCGCTGCCGCTCTGCTGCCCGCCATGCCGGCGGCGGCCCAGGAGACGACGGCCGGCCGCCAGCCGCCGCGCATCAGCGTCGTCGGCGAGGGCGAGGTTTCCGTGGCGCCCGACATGGCGGTCGTGACGCTGAGTGTGCTGCGCGAGGCTGCCACGGCGCGCGAGGCGCTCGCGGCGAACAGTGCGGCGATGAAGGAGGTGTTGGACGCACTCAAGGCCGCGGGGATCGCTGAGCGCGACATCCAGACTTCCCGCTTCAACATCCAGCCGCGATACACCCAGTCGAAGACGCAGGAGCCGAAGATCGCCGGATACGCCGTCAGCAACGAGGTGACGGTGCGCATCCGCAAGCTGGCCGAGGCCGGCTCGGTCATCGACAAGGTGGTCGATCTCGGCGTCAACCAGGGGGGCGGCATCGCCTTCGTCAAGGAGGACCTCAAGGAGACGCTGACCGAGGCGCGCAAGCGCGCCGTCGCGGATGCGCTCGACAAGGCTCGCACGCTGGCCGAGGCGGCGGGCGTCAAGCTCGGCCCGGTCCTCTCGATCGAGGAGAATGCTGTCCCGCCGCGCCCGATCGCCTATGCCGCCCCGATGCGTGTGGCGGCCGAGAAGGCGGTGCCGCTGGCGAGCGGCGAGAACAGCTACCAGACGCAGGTCAGCGTGGTCTTCGAGATCGCGCGCTGACGGAAAGCCTGGGTCATGGCGGCGCGGGCGGCCCGCTCGCTGCCGCCTGGCCTGTCCAGGGGATGCCGAGCAGCATCCGCTCCAGGATCGCCATCCGCATCGGCACCGAAAGCTGGACCTGCCGGAAATAGCCGGCATTCGGCAGGCTGTCGCAGGAGGTGTCGAGTTCCGAGAAACGCGGCAACGGGTTGAGGATCAGCGTATCCGAGCGCGCCTCGAGGATTTTCTGGGCCGTGATGGTGAAGGGCTCGGTCTCCTTCTCCTTGTCGACGGCCTCGCTGCCGAGCGCGGCATGGGCGAATTTGCTCATGTCCTGCATCTGGATGTTGAGGATGTCGTGGTCGAGGGTGTGGCGCACATCGTGCACCAGGCTGATCTCGGTGCCGAGCCCGGCGAGCACGGTCATCGCCTCGCGCATCGCGGGATTGATCGGCACATCCGGCAGGCAGCATAGCGTGAAGCGCTTCGGCGGGGTCAGCCTGAGCATCTTGGCGAAGGAGATCGCGAAGCGGGCGCGGGTATCGCTGGAGAGGGCGATCGAGAGCTTCTCGATTGCGCCGCGCATCTGGCGGATGGCGAAGAGATCGATCAGCGCCTGGCTTGGATGCTCGTCGGCGCCGTTGCCGGCATTGATCACCGGCAGGTAGCTCAGCCGCGAGACGCGATAGGGCATGTCCTCCAGATGCGAGCGCACGATCAGGAGGTCGCTGTAGAGCTCGACGGTGTGGATGTGGTCCTCGATCGATTCGCCCGTGCTGCTTCCCATCCGGCCGCGATCGGTGTCGTAGGCGTCGATGGACTGGTGGCCGAGCCGCGCGGCCGCCGCCTGGAAGCCGAGCCGCGTGCGCGTGCTGCGCTGGTCGAACAGTGTCGCGATCACCTTCGGTCGCCGGCGATGGGTGGGCACCGGTTCGAGGGGGATGCCGGCCTTTTCCTGCTGCTCATCCCGCAGGTGCCGTTCAGCGCGCTCGAAGATGTCGTCGAGATCGAAGCGCGAGACGGCATCGGCACTCAGCAGGTCCTTCCCGCTCGGATAGTTCGGACGCTGCATCGATGGTCCCCGGCTCGCGTGCATGCGTCCGGGGCGCCGGAACACGCGCCGATCAGATCGCGAGGCGATCTGATCGGATCGAGCGTTTTCTATCAATAGTTTCGAGATGGATTCGACTTTAGGCGACCTCGCTGAAGCCGTCGCCCTTGCGGGAGCCGCCGCCCGGCCGCCCCGACTTGGTGCGCCCCGTTGTCACCCGGTTGCGGATCATGGGCACCAGCTCCTCCGCCGTCATCGGGCGCGCGAAAACAAAGCCCTGGATTCCATGGGCCGCGTAGCGCTGGATGATCGCGAGCTGCTCCTGCGTTTCGACGCCCTCGACGATGAGGCGCAGTTTCAGGTCATGGGCGAGCTGGGTGATGGCGTTCATCAGATACTCGGCTTTGCGCGACGAGCCGATCTGCTCGGTGAAGGACTGGTCGATCTTGATCGTGTCGATCGGCAGATGAGCAAGATAGCTGAGCGAGGAATAGCCGGTGCCGAAATCATCGAGAGCGATCCGCACCCCCAGCGTTCGCAGCGCGACGAGGCGTTCCGTCACGTGCTCGGCATCGTCGATCAGCGAGCTTTCGGTGATCTCGATGGTGAGCCGCTCTGGCGTGAACCGGTGGAGGTGCAGCAGCGCCGCGACGAGGCCGACGAGATCATGCCCGCGATCGAATTGCCGTGCCGAGACATTCACGCTGACGCCGACGCTGTGCGGCCAGGTCAGGGCCGTGCGGATCGCCTCTTCCAGCACCCAGGCGCCGAGCACGGTGATGAGGCCGGTGCGTTCCGCCAGCGGGATGAAGACCTCCGGGCTGACCATGCCGCGTACAGGATGATTCCAGCGCAGCAGCGCCTCGACCATCGTCGCCGTACCCGAGCGCGGATTGTAGATTGGCTGGAACAGGAGCTGGAACTCGCCGCGCCGGATGCCCTCGCGCATGTCGGTTTCGATGGCACGACTATCCTCGTGCTCGTCCTGAACCGTCTCGTTGTAGACGATGAAGCGGTTCCGCCCTTCGAGCTTGGCGCGGTAGAGCGCGATGTCGACGCATTTCAGCGCCTCGTCGATCGTCTCGGCACACCCGGCCGGCGCGATGCCGATGCTGGCGGTCGTGGTGACGTGCCGGCCCGCGAGGACGCGCTGGCTGCCGAGCAGCATCACCAGGCGGCGGGCGAAGGAGGCCGCCTCCGGGGCGCTGCGCGTCGTCGCCACCATGAACTCGTCGCCGCCGGTGCGCGCGGCGATGTCGCCGGCCCGGAGCTCCCCGCGCAGCAGATCGCCGAAGGAACGCAGCAGCGCATCGCCGACATCGTGGCCGAAGCTGTCATTGATGCCCTTGAAGCGGTCGATGTCGATCGAGATCAGCGTGACCTGCCGCCCGGCGGCCGCCTCGGCCCTGATTTCGCGCATGAAGCCACGGCGATTATACAGGCTGGTGATCGTGTCGCTGACGGCGAGGTTCTCCAGATCGCGCATCGTGCGCAGCCGCGCCACGAAAACCCGATGGATCACTTGGGCGCTGGAGAAGGTCAGAACGGTCGTCAGTGCAACGGTGAGGCCGATCATCAGATAGGCGGGGTCGCGGGTCCAGATCAGCGCGATCATGAACGGGAACGCCGCGATCAGGATCTGGACGCGAGTCACGAGCGGGCGAGAGGCGTTGCGGCCGGAAATGCCGGCGAGATAGCCGATCGTCTGGGCGATCGCGAGCACGGCGACCGGCTGGTAGGTGTAGCTGACGACGGCATGCGAGCCGAAGGCGGCGACGAGGGCAGCCGTCGACCAGGCGCCAACCATCGCGAGCCTTTCGAGCCGTGTGATTTCGGCGTCGTTGGCCTTGGCGAAGTTGAACCGCATGAAGCGCCGATGCGCCATCTGGCGGAACACGCCGATGGCCAGCATCGCCGCCGTCATCAATCCGAAGGAGAGATCGCCGCCCGTCAGTATGGTTGCGGCGCCCATGACCGTCGCCACCATGATGGCCCCGGTCAGGATCGTGCCGGGCGTCGCATAGAGGGCGGCGACCAGCTCCGACTTCATCGCACGCTCGTTCTCGCGAGCCTCGACCATCATTATCCGCCTACCGGTCCGTCTTGCCCCTGACGCAGCGCAAGAGGCATATTCGGTAAAGGGTTATTAATGAACGGTATGCTGTGAGACAGTTTTCTTTCGGAACGGCAAAATTTCGTACTCCGTCACGCCAGCAGCCGATACTTGGCGAAACCTTCCCCATCGTCGCCGGCGGGGAGGGCCCGCAGGTTTGCAGGCAACTTGCCCGCGGCGGCAGGGGACGTGACGAAGGTCACATTGGCATGTGCAGGTAGCGGTGCCAGTGCCCAGTTTCCGTCGGCTTTGGGCTCGATCGTCTTCTTCTCGACGATATGGCGTACGACGACGTCGCGGTTGAGGTCTGGCGCTTCCAGGACCACCGTCGTCCTTGTTCCCGGGAAGTTGCCGCCGCCCGAGGCGCGGTAATTATTGGTCACGATAAGGAATTCGGCCTTCTCGTCGATCGGCTTGCCGGCGAAGGCGAGATCGACGATGCGGTGCGCCTCAGGCGCGGCGAGCTTGCCGTCGCTGGCGTAGCGCGAGGCTTGCGTGACGTCGATCCGGTAGGTCACGCCGTCGATCACGTCGAAATTGAAGGAGGGGAAGCCGGGATCGATCAGAGCCTGCTCCTCTGTCTTTCCGGAGTCGATCCGGTTGAAGATGCCGGCAGAGCGTTCGAGCCACTCCTGGACCTGCGCACCCGTGACTTTCACGATCTGAACGGTGTTGGGGTAGAGATAGATATCCGCGACGTTCTTGAGAGCCAACGGTCCGGCCGGGATGTCGGTGAAGTAGCTCGGGCCTGAGCGTCCGCCAACCTTGAACGGCGCTGCAGCCGAGAGGATTGGCAGATCCTTCCACTGTGTTTGTGCCATCAGGGGCGTGGCATAGGCGATCTGCGCCTCCGCCACGATCTGGATCGAGGGATCGTCGGTGACCAGTGCGAAGAAGGAGTTGATCGGCGAGGCCGTCGAGCCGACCGGCTCGCGCATATAGGTGAGCGTCGCCTCGTGATCGGCCTTCACCGCGGCGAGGATGGCGGGCTCCGCGCTGGCTTTCGGCACGATCTTGCGCTCGGGCGTGCGCTCGTAGATCGGCTTCGGCTCGACCTTGAAACCGGCTATGCGCCAGCGATCGCCCGCCTTCTCCAGATCGAGGTCGATGACGCCGAGATGCGAGCCCCAGAA
>JARYGW010000158.1:0-12766 GCA_033792295.1 Allobosea sp. | reverse complement strand
CCTCAGCATCGCCGAACGCGCCTATGAATTGCTGCGCACGCAGTCCCGCAGCGAGAGCCAGAAGGACTGGGTCGTCTCGCAGCGCGGCGGCTCGGATGTGCGCCTCGTCTTCGAGGGTGTGACGGGCGAGGATCTCGACCAGATCCGCGTGCCCTATTTCTACACCTATGACGGCTTCCAGAATGCCTTCATCGCCAAGCTCGGCGATATCGGCGACCAGATCGAACGCGAGCGCTGGGTGCTTGGCGAGAACCTCGACCAGCAGGCGATCACCGCCCAGTACGCCACGCTCTTCCCGGACCTGATGAAGCTCTACAGCCGCGACTATACCGCGAGCTGGCAGCGCATGCTGAAGCGCCTGAAGCTCAGGCCGCTCAACGCCGACAAGCCGCGCTATGTCGCGCTCAGCGCCATCTCGGCCGCGACCTCCCCGTTCAAGCAGGTGCTGGAGGCGCTCCGGGACGAGACGCAACTCACCAAGGAGCGCCCCAACGCGAAGAAGGCGGTCGCGCAGGCTGCGGCGCAGGCCGCCGCCGATACGCTTGCCCAGCGTGCGAGCAGCGCCCTGAGCCGCCTCGGCACCAATCTGCCGCTGGCTGCGCCCGGCGTCGACCGCGTGCTGGCCGGCGGCGGGGCCGATACGGCGCTCGGCGCCGATATCGAGAGCCAGTTCAAGCCCTTCCACGTCCTCGTTGATGGCGACCTCGGCCGCCGGCCCGTCGACCAGCTTCTCCAGACCTTCTCGGAGATCAACCAGAACCTCGCCACCGCCGCGACCAATCCGGCGCAGTCGGCGGCGGCCAACGCCGCGCTGGTGCCGCTGATCGCGACCTTGCGCGCCAATTCCTCGCGCTATCCCGCGCCGTTCGATGGCATGGTGATCCAGGCGGTCAACGATTTCGAGGGCGATGCGACGGGCGCGACCGTCGCCCTGCTGCGGCAGGCGCTGGCGGAGCAGGTCACGCGCATCTGTACCGAGGTGATGAACAACCGTTACCCCTTCACCAAGGCGAGCACGCGCGACGTGCCGCTCGCCGATTTCGCCCGGCTCTTCGCCCCCGGCCAGATCATGGACAAATTCTACAAGGAGCGACTGGAGCCCTTCGTCGATACCTCGAAGGCGCAGTGGAGCTGGCGCGTCGACAGCCGCGTGGCGCGCGCGCTCTCGCCGACGACCTTGCGCGAATTCCAGCGCGCCAGCGAGATCAAGGACGCCTTCTTCCCGACCGGCGGCAACCTGCCCTCCTTCCAGATGGTGGTGACACCGACCGCGCTCTCGGCCGATGCTGCCACTGCCAAGCTGGAGATCAACGGCTTCACGGTGACGAGCCAGCAGGGCGTCAACACGCCGACTCCGGTGATGTGGCCGGGCGGTGGCGTCGGCAAGACGGCGGTGACGCTGACGCTCGGCGGTGGCGGCGGCAACGCTTCCGGCGGCATGTTCAGCGGCGGCTTCTTTTCCTCGGGCCAGCAGGGCAGCGGCGCGCAGGGTGGTGAGGCCAAGCTCTTCGAGAAGGATGGCACCTGGTCCTTCTTCCGCCTGCTCGATGCTGGATCGGTGCTGAAGCAGGGCGACAATGTCGGGTTCAACCTCAATGCCGGCGGCCGGCAGGTCGGCTATTCCTTCGGCGTCGGCTCGCTCAAGAACCCGCTGATCCTGCCGGCGCTGCGGGAAATCCGCTGCCCCACCGGGATCTGAGCCTTGAGCTGCGGCCTCTTCGGCAAGCTTCCCGCCAAGCGCGACTTCATCGCGCTGAACGCCCCCTCCGGCTTCCTCGCGGTCTACGAGAAATGGCTGCAGGGCGGACTGACCGCGAGCCACCTCGAACTCGGCAATCGCTGGCAGGAGGCCTATCTCAACGCCCCGATCTGGCGCTTCTGGCTGGGCGCTGCCCATGGAGGGCAGACGGTCGCAGGCGCCTTCATGCCCTCGGTCGACGGCGTCGGCCGCTATTTCCCGCTCACCGTCTTTGCCGCAGCCGGCACCGGTGCGGCCATCCCGCCGCCGGAACTCGACCCGCAGGACACATGGTTCGAGGCGATCGAGGATTTCCTGCTGCAGGCGCTCGATCCGGGCGCGAGCTACGAGGCGGTGGCGCAGCGCCTCACCGCCCTGCCCCTGCCCAACGACCACCACCTCGCCGCCCCGCCGCAGGACATGGTCCGCCTGTCCGACGGCACCATCGTCAGTGCAGCGACCGGCGCGGGTTTTCCGGAGCGGCTGGCGGCTTTGCGCGTCGAGGACCACGCTCGCGCCTATGCCCATGCTTCCTATGTCTGGACCATCGGCGGGCCGAATTTCGAGCCGCTGGCTCTGACCGGCCAGGCCCTGCCCGATCCCTATCTCTTCTCTGGCCTGCTGACTGGCCGTTTCGATGCTCATCTCGAACCCGAGCGAGCCGGCTCTTGAGGGTTGCGCCATGAACGACGTCCCGCGCGAAGCCTCCGATTTCGAGACCGGCTGCATCAGCCACACCGGCAAAGTGCGCAAGGCCAACGAGGACAATTTCATCCTGCGTCCGGAATTCGGCCTCTGGGCGGTGGCGGACGGCATGGGCGGACATGAGAACGGCGCGCTTGCCAGCGCGACCGTGGTCGCGGCGCTGGAAGCCGTCGGCACGGCCGGCTCGGCGCCGGACCTGCTCGCGATGCTGGAAGGCAGCGTGCTCAAGGCCAATGAGACGCTGCGCGAGGAAATCCGCCAGCGCGGCGCCACCATGGGCGCGACGCTGGTGGTGCTGCTCGTCCATGAGCGGCACTTCGCCTGCGTCTGGTCAGGCGACAGCCGCATCTATCTCGTCCGCGCCGGGCGGATCACGCAGGTCTCGCGGGACCATACCGAGGTGCAGGACATGGTCGATCGCGGTGTGATGACACCCGAGGAAGCGAAGCGCTCGCCGCGCCGCCACGTCATCACCCACGCCATCGGCGTGCACGAGACGCCCGAACTCGACATCGAAAGCGGCGAGATCGCCGATGGTGACGTCTTCATCCTCTGCTCGGACGGGCTGACCGAGCATGTCGCCGATCCCGAAATCCTCGGTGCCGTCGGAGCCGGAAGCGCCCAGGCCGCTTGCGACGCCCTGCTCGCGCTGACGTTGGAACGCGGCGCGCGCGACAACGTCACGGTCATCATCGTCCGCTATCGGCAGGGCACGGCCGAGCGGACACGCTGGATGCCGAACCGGCGTATGCAAGGGGGCGGTTCGACAGGGAGCACCGCGTCATGAGCGACGATTCCGAGCGCACCGTCATCGCGCCTCGCGCCAATGCCCGCATCGGCACCAGGCTGAACGGCATCTACGAGATCGAGAGCCTGATCGCCGTCGGCGGCATGGGCGAGGTCTATCGCGGCCGCGCCATCCAGACGGGCGATGCGGTGGCGATCAAGATGATCCGCCCCGATATGGCCCGCGACGAAGCGGTGCTCGCCCTTTTCCGGCGCGAGGCTGCGGCTCTGCACAATCTCTATAACGAGGCCATTGTCCGCTATTACGTCTTCGCCATCGACCCGGTGACGGAGACGCCCTATCTCGCGATGGAATTCGTCGACGGCCAGCCGCTCTCCGAGCGCATCAAGGAGCGGCCGCTGACGGTCCAGGAGGTCGACGTGCTGCGCCAGCGCGTCGCGCCCGGGCTCCACGCCGCCCATCGGCTCGGCATCATCCATCGCGATATCTCGCCGGACAACATCATCCTGCCGGGCGGCGATCCCTCCCGCGCCAAGATCATCGACTTCGGCATCGCCCGCTCCGGCATTCTCGGCGAGGGCACGGTGATCGGCTCCGGCTTCGCTGGCAAATACAACTATGTCTCGCCCGAACAGCTCGGCCTTTATGGCGGCGAGGTCACCGGCCGCTCCGACATGTATTCCTTCGCGCTGGTGCTGGCGCAGGCTCTGTCCGGGCGCGCCATCGACATGGGCGGCTCCCAGGTCGATATCCTAGACAAGCGCCGCCGCCTGCCCGATCTCTCCCAGGTCGATGCGAGCTTGCGCCCGCTGCTGGCGCGGATGCTCGCGCCCGATCCCGAAAACCGGCCCGCCGACATGGCCGAGGTGGCAGCCTGGCATCCGCAAACCTCCAGCAGGAAAACGGCGACCGCCGCGAGCCGGACGCCAGAAAAACGAAGCCGATCACCGCTGCCATGGGTCACCGGCGTCGCCGTCCTCGCCCTGCTGGCCGGCGGCGGCTTCTATGCCTGGACCGCCCTGAAGCCTGCTGAAACCAGCCAGACTGCTCGCTTGCCGGCGGATAGTCCTCCGCCGCTTTCAGAACAGCCTTCTTCCGTCCAGCCGGGCTCTAGCGACAGCGCCCCGCAGCTGACCGAGGTCAAGCCGCAAAGCCAGGCTGCGGCATCGTCCGAGTCCAGTCCCGGCAAGGGCACCTCGTCAGGTGCAAGTTCCCCGACGACACTCCCGCCCCCGGCTCAACCGGAGAAGCCGGCCGAGCCGCAGGTCGCCATCAATACCGAAAGCACGCCACTCTCACCCACCCCGCCGGTGACGCAGGCGCCTCCGGTGAAACCGCCTCCCGTCACCCAGAGCAAGCCTCCGGCTACCCCGCCGACAGGCCCGTCGAAACCGGTGGAGAAACCACCTGTCGTCGCCGGCACGACACAAGCCCCGGCCGCCGAAACCACGAGCACCCAGCAAGCTCCGCCCATCGTGCAGGAGCCGGATCCGCGCACGCCGGCCGAGCGCCTGGAGCGCTATATCCGCGATTATGACGGCGGCCCCTGCTTTTTCCTTTGGCCGCTCGAAATCGGCGATGGCAAAGCCGTGCTCGAAGGCTTCGGCAGCAACACGGAACCCTTCTTCGCCTTCGATAACGCTTTCAGGGCGGCCCAGGGCTTCGAGGCGCAGATCAACCTGCGCGCGCTGACCACCGCACAGTGCCCGATGGCCGATTTCCTGCGTCAGCCCGGGGTCGTCATCGACCGCGGTGTGAAGCTCCAGATCGGCAACTTCAACATGAAGAGCGGCGAGGTCATGAACGGCGCGGTCGAGGCCGGCGGCGGCCTCAATCTCGACGTCGTGCTGATCGGCGATGACGGCCTCGTCTACAATCTCGCGAGCTTCATGAAGCGCGAGGGTGACAAGGTGAGCTTCAACCTGAAGCTCGAATCGACAGGCGGCGCGGCCCGCCCGCAGACGGTGCTGGCCCTCGTCAGCCAGGAGCCGCTGCCCGCTCTTTCCGGCCCCAACCCATCTCCGGCGAGCGAGTTCTTCAGGAATCTCAAGCTCGATCTCGCCCGCCAGACCGGAAAGCTCGGCCTTGGCATCAAATATTTCCGGATAGAGTGAGGCTCTGCACCGTCATGGCGAGGGGAGCCAGGCGGCGCTCCGCTCACATCTCCCGGTAGAGCACGCCCCATTCGTCCTGCCAGACGCCGGCCGCATCCTCGACCACGATCGGGGCCCGGATTTCGTTGGCGAGGCGGATCGCCGTACGGAAGGCATCCTTGGCCCCCATCTCGTCACTGACGAAATCGTTGACGAGATGACCGGCCGCCAGGTCCGCCGGGCAATGCACGCGCCCGAAAGCCTCGCCGCCACGCGCCGACAGGCTGAGCGTGATCGCGTCCGCTTGCGGCTCATCGACTTGTTCGAAACGGTTTCCGGCCATGATCGTCACTCCTTCCCGAGCCCCGGCCTCGGCGGGGAATCAAACGCGGCGAGCGGAATTGCCCGCAGCCAGAGGCGTCATTTCTTCGGTTGCGGCCGGGCAAGGCCCGGTCCCATGGTCGGGCGAACCACGCTGTAGCGATCGAGCCTGACCTTGATCATGTCATTGAACTTCTTGTGGACCTCGGAGACCGAGAGCGTCTTGGTCTCGCCTCCGGCGTCGGCGTAGAAGATCGGCCTGTTGGCCTGTGCCGGCTTCGGCAACAGCTCCGCCGCCTTCACGCCCGGCGTCTCCTCCATCGTCTCGATGAAAGTCTGCGCCGCATCCGGCCCGAGGAAGTGGATCAGGTAGATCTCGCCGCCGGTCAGATGGCGGCCGAGCGCTCGTTCCAGCCTCAGCGTGTCGCGCTTCAGCATCTCCGCGGCGAGCAGCGCCGAGATATAGGGCTCGCGCCGCATGTCGAGGATGCGCTGGCGCTGGCTTGAATCGGAGACGACGAATTGCCGGCCCGCCTTGCCGATCAGCTTCACCTCGGCCGCGAGCCCGTGCTTCGCGCCGAATTCGTAGATCACGCCGAGCCAGGTCTGCTCGATGAACTGGTAGAGGCCGGTCGCCGAGGAGGTCTGCGCCTTCACCGCGGTCGAGAACGAGGATTCCTTGTCGGCGACGGCCATCAGCAGTGTCGGGTCGGCGCCGACGACCTTGCTGGCGCGCACGATGGTATCGACGAGGTGGCGGCGGATCTTGATCGGCCCGAAGGTCAGGACCTGGTCGGGATCGCCGCTGGAGATCATCGGCGGCGGCTGCGGAGCTCCGCTCGGAGACACCGGCCCTGTCGCAAGCGCTCCTCCGGCCTTGGGCGGCACCAGCAGGATGTTCGAGGGCAATTGCAGCTGGTTGACCGGGATCTGCTGGGTCGGCGCGTCGTCCTGCGGCTTGATGGTGGCGAGCGTGGGATCGTTGTCGAGCGCGAACTGTGCCGCCTGGCGCGCGCCCTCGAGATCCTGCTCGACGGAGGAGAGGATCAGCGACGGACGCGCCGGTGCATCCTTGAGCGCCGGAATGACCCGATCGGAAGCAAACTCGGCATCCTCCGGCGGTCGCTCCTGCTGCTGCAGCCGCGCAAAGGCCAGCCCGACGACCGCTGCGACGACGCAGGCGACGCCGGCCGCGACGCCTGCGATCGCCTTCCGCCCCGAGGACGGCCTCTTCGAAGCGGCGGCGGCATTGGCCTCGGCTTCGGGTGATGATGCTCGCGGCGCGGGAGGCGCTGGCGTAGGCACCCTCGGCACGGCCGGCTCGCGCGGCGGTGACGGCTCGTGCGCGCGCCCCAACGCGGCAACCGGCGGCGCGAGGGGCGGCTGCGACTGTGGCTGCGCTTCGGGCCATGGAGCGAGCCTCTCTGGCGCTGTCGGCCGGAGCGGTGTGACCACGGCCGGAACGATCGACGGCTCGCCTTTCCCGGTCACCCATCGCCGCAGCGCGGCAAGCCAGGGGGGATCGCCCCTCTCGCCGAGCGCTGCGAGTTCATCGACGAGCCGCTTGGCCGCAAGCTGCGGCAGGCCAGCCTCACGAGTCAGGGCGGTCACGGCCGCCTTGCCCGGCTGTTCCGCCATCAGCTTCACGGCGAAGAACCAGTGCTGCAACGAGGTGCGCCGGCTTTCCAGCGGCGTGCCCGCAGCCGGATGGATCAAGTAGTTGCAGTGGTTGCAGGCGAAGCCGCGCAGCTTCAGCCGCGCCTCGAAGGTCGCGGGCCTGCCACAGGCCGGGCAGGCCATGCTCGTTCCGCCATGGCGCAAACGCATCAGCGCGGCGAGGCAAGCCTCTTCCGGAAACGCGACCTGGAACTGGCGGAAGCGCTCGCTCATCCCGACGATCCGCGCTCTCCCCATATGTGACGTTAGGTTATGCTTCGCCGCCACCAGCGACAATCGTCAGCCATGCAGCAGCCCGAGCCGCGCCACATCCTTGAGATGCATCGCGACCTCCGCGGCCGTCGCCTTGTCCGGCAGGCCCGGCACCACGATGCCGGCTGCCCGCGTCTCGTCGAGGAAGCGGTTCATCTCCTCGAGCAGCATCCCCTCGTCGCGCGAGCCGTCGAGCAGGCTGACGAATTTCCGCACCACGACGCTGTCCAGCAGCACGGTGCGATGGCGCAGATCGGTGACCTCCGCAGAGGTCGAAGCCTGCCAGCGGGCCACCTGGCTCGCCGCCGGGCGCTCGGCCACGACGGTCGTCAGCGGAGGCGGCTCGAGCCTCACGTCGAGCAGGCCGGTCTTGAAGATCGCGATCAACGCCTCCTCCAGCCGGGCAGTCTCGCGTTCACGGTCGAAATCCGCTCCCGCCTCGGTCGCCACGGCATCCAGCGACAGCCTGACGAGATCGGGCCAGGCCATGTTCGCCGGCCAGGCTTCTCCGAGAATGCGCAGCGCCGCCTTGCAGACCGGCAGGTCCACCGACAGCTTGACGCCTTCATGGAAAGCGAAGCGATCGACGCCGGGCTTGCGCTCCTCCTCGCTCTCGCGGGCC
The DNA here is from genome assembly GCA_033792295.1 of Allobosea sp. Classification (GTDB taxonomy): domain Bacteria; phylum Pseudomonadota; class Alphaproteobacteria; order Rhizobiales; family Beijerinckiaceae; genus Allobosea. Next base: position 4,610 of record JARYGW010000158.1, on the reverse strand, counting down.
GGCTGCACATCGGCCGCGAGCCAATAGGGCCGCAGCGAGTCGGCCTTGACACCGCGCCGCAAGGGAAGCTCGGCCCGGCACAGCAGCGTCTCGCGGAAGGCGCGCCCGATCAGCAGGTCGAGCGCCTGCTCGCGCCGCAGCGGCTGGTCGAGCGGGATATCGGCCAGCATCTGCTGCGCCGCCCCCTTTGCCGCGCCATACATGTTCGGGAAGGAAGCCTCCGCCAGGAACTGCAGCCCATGCCGCTCTGCGGCCCCGAGCACCTCGTGCAACGTAAAGGCGCGCGCGATCGGGTTGAGATCGTCATGGTAGAGCACGTTGTCCGGGAGCTCCTCCACCTGCTTCTCGCGCAGGCGCAGGATGGCCCCGTGGTAGCTCTCGGGATCGCTCGCCTCGGCATAGGCCTTGAGCGTCGCCCGCGCGACCCGCACCCGCTCGCGTGGATCGGCGATGTCGCGCGTCTCGAACAGCATGACGTCCCGCGCCATGTCGCGAAAGCGGCAGCCCGGCAGCGCATTGTAGCTTACATAGGCGACGCCCTGCGGCGCCAGCAGCTCGCCGAAGAGGCCGATGATGCGCTCGCGCACCGGATCCGGCACCCAGGAATAGACGCCGTGAACGATGATATAGTCGAAGCGGCCGATATCCGCGCCGACGGCGAGAATGTCGCGCTGCTCGAAGGAAATATTCGTCAGCTCCAGCTCGGCCGCGCCGGCATTCGCCTGCCGGATCGAGTCGCCGCTCAGGTCGATGCCGAGGAAGCGGCTCTGCGGATATTGCGCCGCCATCGGGATCAGGTTGCCGCCGCGGCCGCAGCCCAGTTCGAGCACCCGCATGGCGGTGGGCATGGCCGGCTGCATGCCGTGGAAATGCGCGATGGTCGCCAGGCGCGACGGGTGCGTCTGCGCGAAGGAATGCCCCGGATAGGCTACCGCATCGTAGGGGTTGATCGCTTGATCGCTCGTCATCGCCGTCCGCCCGGCACCGATGCGCTCATTGCAACTGAAGCAGGGGTGCCGCGCCTCATCCATTTGAAGGAGCGCCTGGAGGGAAATGCCTGTGCTGCGGTCCTGACTTTGGGCAAGGGCATGGAAAGTCACAGCTCATCGAATTCAACTGGGACAATGCTGTAGGACCGAAGATCAAGACCCCGGAAACGCTGGGCAATGCCGCCCGGGAAACGCGGCACTCCCAGGCTTTGCCTCAATGTCGCATCGGATTGATCCGGCAGCCTCCCGCGCTCACTCTCCACCATATGGCGGATGCCATTTCGACCCGCAGCCGCCACAGAAAACAAGCGAGTCGCTTCGCTCGCGCCGCAGGGGGGAACGAGGATGCGAATCCAAGCCCAGGCCTATGCGTATCTCTTCGCCACGGCGATCTTGGCCTTCTCCGCTCTCGGCCTGAACGCAGCCCCGGCTTTCGCGCAGAAGCGCTTCGCCTTCGTCATCGGCAATGGCGCCTATGCCAATGTCACCAAGCTTCCGAACGCGCCGAACGACGCCAACGCTACGCGCACCATGCTGCAGGACGCCGGCTTCGACGTCACGCCCGCCCTCGACCTGTCGCTCGCAGGCCTGCGCGGCGCGCTCGACGTCTTCGTCGATAAGATCCGCCGGGCCGGACCGGATGCGACGGCGCTGGTCTATTATGCCGGCCACGCCGTGCAGCTCGACGGCGCGAACTACATCCTGCCGACCGATGTGCGGCCGGAGACCTCGGCCAATATTCCCAATCAGGCGCTTTCACTGAGCGAGATCTTGAAACGCCTCGATGGCGCCGGCGCGAAGTCGAAGATCGCCATCCTCGACGCCTGCCGCAACAATCCCTTCGCCGGTCTGGAGATGTCGCGCGGCCTCGCCCTGCAGATCGTCGATGGCGCCAATGACGGCGTCCGCAACGAAGCCGGCCTCGCCCGCGTCGATTCCGGCAGCGGCACCTTCGTCGCCTTTGCCACCTCTCCGGGCACGACGGCGGCGGACGGCACCGGGCCGAACAGCCCCTTCACCACCGCCTTTCTCAAGGAGGCGCGCGAGCCCGGCCTGCCGGTCGAGCAGATCTTCCGCCGCATCCGCCTCGCGGTCTACGACTCGACCAACGGCGAGCAGATCCCCTGGGACACCTCCTCGCTGATCACCGAATTCGCCTTTTTCCCGCGCCAGGCCGGCGCTGCGCCCGCACAACCGGCAGTGGCCGGCAACGTGCCGCTGGCGGCGCGCCCGACGCTGGCTTCCCTGCGCAGCATGTCGCCGGCAGACGCAGCCCGCACCGCCATCGCCTGGGATCGGCAGGACATCTATGGCGGAGCCCTGGCCCGCGACCTCGATGACCAGAGCGCGCTACGCCTGCAGCGCATCCTCTCGCTGCGGACGGAGGAAAGGGCCTGGGCCGAGACCGTGCTGGCAGGCGACGCCGAATCCTTCAAGCTCTACGCCCGGCTCTACCCGGTCTCATCGCATGTCCCGGCAGCGATACGCCTGGCGGCGACGGCGCCAAGCCGCAACCGCGTCCAGATCGCCCAGACCTGTCCGGTCTGCCCGGCCCTGCCCGCGCAGCCCCGCGCACGCCGCGCCGACTATACGCCGCGTGGCGTCGCCCCGGCCCGCTACACGCCGCCGCGGGCCCCATCCATGCCGACCTACGCTCCCCCGCCCCCGCCCAGGCAGCAAGCCCTGGCTCCGGCTTTTCCGATGCTGTTGCCGGAGCGGCCGCGCTGGACGGGCTTCTATGCCGGCGGCTCGCTCGGTGGCGGAGCGCAGCGCGGCCGCACCGATGTCGCGGGTCCTTACGGCAGCCCGACGATCGTTCCACAAACCTCGACCACCAGCACGACAACCACAACCACGACGACCACAACCACGGCAACCTCGACCAACACAGATTCGACGGCGTTGTTTCCGGTTACGACGACGACCAGCTCGACCGCGGTCACGACGACGGCAGCGACGAACACCATCATCGGATCTCCCGTGCCTTCGCCGGCCGCCATCAATCCGACGGCCGTGCCGGGGCACCTCTCGCCCGATGGCAATGGCGCGGTCGGCGGTGCCCAGTTCGGCTTCAACTACCAGATCGGCGCCGTCGTGATCGGCGCGGAGACGGATATTTCTGCCACCCGTCTTGGCGGAAGCCAGGGGGCCTCGGCAAACCCTGCAGGCACGCGCTTCACGACCCGGGCTCAAAACGAAGTGTCGATGCTAGGCACTGTCCGGGCCCGCGCCGGCATCGTCCTCGGGGACTTCCTGATCTACGGAACCGGCGGATATGCCTATGGCCTGGTTGATCAGAAGGGCTCTATCTCGCCCGACAATCCGACGACAGTGTCGGGTGCCTCGGGCTCGCGGTCCGGAATAGCGAGCGGCTGGGCTCTCGGCGGCGGCGTCGAATACGCCATCCTGCCGGGCATGTCCGTGCGACTCGACTACACCCACTACGATCTCGGCAGCCAGAAGCTGACATTGGGCGACTATACGGGCCTCGCCCCGACCCAATACGCGACCATGCGCGCCCGGACCAACGGCGACATCGTCAAGGCCGGCTTCAACTTCGGCTTCTGACACGAGCCGACCCCGGCTAACATCGTCGTCTGTCGAGCGGAGAACGGCGGCGATGCGCAGCGGCAAGGTCATTCACATCGTCGGCTGCCATGCCGCCGGCGAAGTCGGTGACGTGATCGTGGGCGGCGTCGCGCCGCCGCCGGGCGGGACACTCTGGGAGCAGTCGCGCTTCATTGCCCGCGACGAGACGCTGCGGAATTTCGTGCTCAACGAACCGCGCGGCGGCGTCTTCCGCCACGTCAATCTGCTCGTTCCGCCCAAGAACCCACGCGCTGCGATGGGCTGGATCATCATGGAGCCGGCCGATACGCCGCCGATGTCGGGCTCCAACGCGATCTGCGTGGCGACCGTATTGCTCGATACCGGTATCCTGCCGATGCAGGAGCCGGTCACTGAGCTGACGCTCGAGGCGCCTGCGGGGCTGATCGAGATCAGCGCCACCTGCCGGGACGGCAAGGCGCAAAGCATCAGCCTCCGCAACGTTCCATCCTTCGCGACGGAACTCGATGCGCCCCTGGAACTGGAAGGCTTCGGCACGTTCGCGGTCGACATCGCCTATGGCGGCGACAGCTTCGTGATCGTCGACGCATCGGCGCTCGGTTTCGCCATCGTTCCGGACGAGGCACGCGACCTCGCCGATCTCGGCATGAAGATCACCCGGGCGGCCGAGGAGCAACTCGGCTTCGCCCACCCCGGCAGCACCGGCTGGAATCATATCTCCTTCTGCCAATTCGCTGCCCCGGTCGAGCGCGTCGACGGCGTGCTGACGGGCCGCAATGCGGTGGCGATCCGCCCCGGCAAGATCGACCGTTCGCCGACAGGAACAGGCTGCTCGGCCCGGATGGCTGTGCTGCATGCGCGTGGTCGGCTCGCGGTCGGCGAGCGCTTCGCCGGAATCTCGATCGTCGGCTCGCGTTTCGACTGCATGATCGAGAGTCTCACCCAGGTCGGAACGACCCCGGCGATCGTCCCGCGCGTGACCGGCAGCGCCTGGATCACCGAAACACGGCAGCTCATGCTCCATCCAGCCGATCCCTACCCGGCGGGTTACCG
>JARYGW010000157.1:9945-12771 GCA_033792295.1 Allobosea sp. | reverse complement strand
CACGCCCGAATCGATGATGGGCCGGCTCCAGCTTTCGCGGGCGGCGAGATCGGCCAGCGCGGCGACGACATCGAGTCCCGCCAGCGCCATCGCTGCGGCCTTGATCGGTTCGGCCTGCGCCAGCACCATCTCGGTCAGTTGCGCGAAGATGGCGAGTTCGAGCTTCAACGCTCGGTCGGCAGCGGAAGCGATCTTGGCTTCGAGCTCGGAGAGCTCGACCGAGGAGAAGCGCATCGCATCCGACATGGTCTGGCGGTGCACGAAGGTGGCGCGCCAAGGTTCCTTCAGAAACTCTTCGCCCATCGCCTGCGGCACCTCGACGAAATAGCCGAGCATCGCGTTGTGCTTGATGCGCAGCGTCCGGCAGCCCGTCTCGGTGGCGTAACGTGCCTGAAGCTGCGCGATCACCTTGCGCGAATCGACTTGCAGCAGCCGCAGCTCGTCCAGGGTCGCGTCATGGCCTTCGCGCACGAAACGGCCGTCGCGGCGGTTGAGCGGCAATTCCTCCGCTAGCGCCTCGGTCAGGCGCAGGGGCAGGTCGGGATCGGTCTCGCCGAGCGCCCGCGTGGCGCGGGCGAGCTCCGTCGGAAGATCGCCGCGGCGGAGGAGCAGGGCGGCGACCTCGCGGGCTGCGGTCAGGCCCGCTCCCAGCGCGGCGAGATCACGCGGGCCGCCACGGTCGAGAGAGAGCCGCGCCAGCGCGCGTGCGACATCCGGTACCTTCTCCAGCGCCCGGCGCAGATTCTCGCGCAGCGCGCCGTCCGCGACCAGCAGTTCGACGGCATCGTGACGGGCTGCGATCGCCGCCGGGTCCGTCAGGGGGCCGGCGAGCCATTCGGCCAGCAAGCGGGCGCCGCCCGGTGTCATCGTGCGATCGATGGTGGCCAGCAGGCTGCCTTGGCGTTCCCCGCCAAGCGTGCGGGTCAGTTCCAGATTGGCGCGGGTCGCCGCGTCGATCAGCATCGTCGCCGAGCCGGAATCGCGCACGGGAGCGGAGAGTGGAGGTCGGGCGCCGAGCTGGGTGCGCTCGACATAGGCCAGGGCCGCGCCGGCGGCCGTGATCTCGGCGCGGCTGAAATTGCCAAAGGCGTCGAGCGTCGCGACGCCGAAGAACTCCTTGAGGCGCCGCTCGGCGGAAGCGGCATCGAGCCCGTCGCGGGCGAGCGGCGTCACCGGGACAGAGGTTTCGCGCCAGAACTCCTTCAGTTCCGGATCCTCATGGATCGCGTCGGGACAGACGATCTCGCGCGGCTCCAGCCGCGAGAACTCGATGCCGAGCCGCTCCTGCGCTGTTTCCATCACGGTGAAGCGGCCGGTCGAGATGTCGATGGCGGCGAGCCCGTAGAGCGAGGCGGCTTCCCCGGTCTTACGGCGCGCGACCGCGACGAGGAGGCTAGCCCGGCCGGGCTCCAGCAACCGCTCCTCGGTGATAGTGCCGGGCGTGACGAGGCGCACGACGTCGCGCTTCACCACAGATTTGTTGCCGCGCTTCTTGGCCTCGGCCGGGTCCTCGGTCTGCTCGCAGACGGCGACGCGGTGGCCGGCGGCGATCAGGCGCTGGAGATAGTCGTCGGCGCGATCGACCGGCACGCCGCACATCGGGATGTCGTCGCCCTGGTGCTTGCCGCGCTTGGTCAGCACGATGCCGAGCGTGCGCGAGGCGATCTCGGCGTCGCGGAAGAACAGTTCGTAGAAATCGCCCATCCGGTAGAACAGCAGGCAGTCCGGATTGGCGGCCTTGATCTCGACATACTGCGCCATCATCGGCGTGACGCGCTCTGGCGCGGCCTCGGCCGGGGCGGCGGAACGGGTGGCTTCGCTGGGAGGGCTGTGGCGCATCGGCCGGCACGCTAGCAAAATGCGCGGCCAAGACCATCCGTTAGGACGGCTTTCAACAATTGAAAGCAAGCTCGGAGCGCCGATTTTGGCAGAAGGCCATCCTGCTTGCTGATCAACCTCGTCCAGAGCCTGTTCTTTCTGCTTTTCGCCGGGCTGCTGCTGACGGTGATCGCTCCCTGGCTGGCGGGGCGAGCCTGGTTGCGTTCCTGTGTCGTCGGTTTGCTCTTCGCCGGCGGCGCCCTCGTCAGCATGGCGAATCCGGTCGTGATTCAACCGGGGCTGGTGATCGACTCCCGCAACACCTTTGCCATCCTGGCGGGGCCGATCGGTGGACCGTGGGCTGCCGTGCTGACCGCCGTGCCTCTGATCATCGTGCGCTTTTTGACGGGTGGTGTCGGCATGGCGACCGGCGTCAGCGGCATCGCACTGCGCATGCTGATCGGCATCGGCTTCTCGGTCTGGATGGCGCGGCGTCGGCGGCCGTTGATGCTGCGTGATCTGCTCTTGCTCTGTTCGCTCGATGCCGTGTGTCTGCTGGCGTCAGCGCCGCTAATTCCAGGCGATGCTGGCGAACGTTTTCTGCATGAGGCGGTGCCGGCCATGATCCTGGTCAGCACGGTCGGCATATTACTCACGGGCATCGTCGTCATCAACGACAGCGATCGTCGCGAAACCGCCTATCGGCTGCGTACCTTGATCGAGTGCGCGCCCGGCACGCTCTATCAATGCCTTTTGAGGCCGGACGGCAGGTTGTCCTATCAGTTCGCCTCCTTCTCCATGGACAAGATTCTCGGCATTTCAAAGGAGGATGTCGAGCGGGATCCGGAGGTCTGGCTTGGCAAGATGTTCGTCGAGGATCGCGTGCGCTTCGAGAATCTGCGCCGCGAGGACATGACGGACGACAGGGCTTGGCGCTTCGAAGGGCGCTACCACACGCCCAGCGGCGGCGTGGTCTGGCTGCGCAGTGAATCGACGCGGCGCCGACTT
>JARYGW010000157.1:0-9935 GCA_033792295.1 Allobosea sp. | reverse complement strand
TTGCCGACGGGACCTTCGTCTGGGATGGCATCCTGCTCGACGTCACCGCGGAAAAGACGCTGGAAATGCGCCGCGACGAAGTCGAGAATCAGCGCAAGCTCGCTCTCGACGAATTGGCCGGGGATCTCGAGCGCACCGTCGGGAAGGCTCTGGGCGACGTCGGTGCTGCCATTCGCGACATGCACGCTACTGCCAGCCAGATGGTCGATAGCGCCAACCAGACGACGCAGCGCGCCGACGGCGTGACCCAGGAGGCCGGCAGCGCCTCCCGGCGCGTCGGCAGCGTCGCGGTGGCGGCTGAGGAGATCGAGGCCTCGATCCGCGAGCTGACCCGCCAGGCCTGCCATGCCGACGAGACCGTGCGCGCTGCAGCGAGCTATGTCCGCAGCACGCGGCAGGACGTTGCCGGCCTCGCCGAGGCTGCCGACAAGGTCCGCGCGGTGCTCGACTTCATTGAGGAGATTGCGGCTCGCACGAACCTGCTCGCGCTGAACGCGACCATCGAGGCGGCCGGGCAGGAGTGGCCGGGCGTGGCTTCGCCGTGGTCGCGGGCGAGGTGAAGACGCTCGCCGAACAGACGCAGAAGGCGACGCGCGACATCGCTGCGACCTTGACCGACATTCGCCAGGCGGCCGCCACGACTTTCGAGGCTGTGGCCCGGATTCAGGATACGATGACGACGATCGAGCAGACCTCGGGTGTCATTGCCGCTGTCGTCAATCGTCAGGCTGATATCGCCGGCGGTATCGCTGCCGATGCCCAGGCCGTCGCAGCGAGCGCAGACACCGTCAGTACCAATATCGGAGCGGTGGGTGCCGAGGCGCGTGTCACCGGCGGCGCCGCGATCCGCGTTGCTCAGGCCGCCCGGAAGGTCGATGAACAGGCCGATGCGCTCGACCGTTATGTCGGTGAATTCGTCCGGCGAGTACGGAGCCGGCTCTGAGCCGGGCTCGCGATTTTATTGATTCCGGCGAGGGGCTTGTCGAACGCTGCTGCTTGTGGTGCGGCGCCACGGTGCCCTATGGTCCCGTCCCCCGAGGAAACGCTTACGAAAAAAGACGCCTTCCATGACCGACCGTCCGACAAAGCGCAAACGCCCGACCTTCACCGACCAGGAGGCGTTGCTGTTCCACTCGCAAGGGCGGCCCGGCAAGCTCGAAATCGTTCCGACCAAGCCGATGGCGACCCAGCGCGACCTGTCGCTCGCCTATTCGCCGGGGGTCGCCGTACCGGTTCTGGCGATCGCCGAAGATCCGTCGCGGGCCTATGACTACACCACCCGCTCGAACCTCGTCGGCGTGATCACGAACGGCACCGCGATCCTCGGTCTCGGCAATCTCGGCGCGCTCGCCTCCAAGCCGGTGATGGAGGGCAAGTCGGTGCTGTTCAAGCGCTTCGCCGACGTGGACTCGATCGACCTCGAGGTCGATACCGAGGATCCGGAGAAGTTCATCGAGGCGGTGCGCTATCTCGGCCCCTCCTTCGGCGGCATCAATCTCGAAGATATCAAGGCACCGGAGTGCTTCATCATCGAGCAGCGCCTGCGCGAGTTGATGGACATTCCCGTCTTCCATGACGACCAGCATGGCACCGCGATCATCGCCGCTGCCGGCCTCATCAACGCGCTCGATCTGACCGGCCGTGACGTCACCTCGACCCGCCTCGTCGTCAATGGCGCGGGTGCGGCGGCCATTGCCTGCACGGAGCTGCTCAAGGCGATGGGCTTCAAGCCCGACAACGTCATCCTCTGCGACACCAAGGGCGTGATCTATCAGGGTCGCACCGAGGGCATGAACCAGTGGAAGTCGGCCCATGCCGCCGTGACCGACCGGCGCACGCTGGCGCAGGCGCTGGAAGGGGCCGACGCCTTCTTCGGGCTGTCACAGAAGGGTGCGGTGACGAAGGAGATGGTCGCCTCCATGGCGCCGAATCCGATCATCTTCGCCATGGCGAACCCGGACCCCGAGATCACGCCGGAGGAAGTCGCCGAGGTTCGCGACGATGTCATCATGGCGACCGGGCGTTCCGACTATCCCAACCAGGTCAACAACGTTCTCGGCTTCCCCTTCATCTTCCGCGGCGCGCTCGACGTGCGCGCGACCACGATCAATATGGAGATGAAGATCGCGGCTGCCGAGGCGCTGGCCATGCTTGCCCGCGAGGACGTGCCGGACGAGGTCGCGGCCGCCTATCAAGGCGCCCGCCCGCGCTATGGCAAGGACTATATCATTCCGGTGCCGTTCGACCCTCGCCTGATCCAGGTCGTGCCGATGGCCGTGGCCAAGGCGGCGATGGAGACCGGCGTTGCAGGCAAGCCGATCGTCGACACCAAGGCCTACAAGGCCAATCTTTCCGCTCGCCGCGACCCGATCGCCGGCACGCTGAACGGCATCTTCGAGCGCGTGCGGCGCTATCCCAAGCGCGTCGTCTTCGCCGAGGGCGAGGAGGAGCAGGTCATCCGTGCCGCCGCCTCCTTCGTCAATCAGGGGCTTGGGCAGGCCATTCTCGTCGGCCGTGAGGAGCGCATCCACGAGGCGGCGACCTTTCTGGGGGTCGACCTGGGAGGCAAGGGCATCGAAGTCCAGAATGCCAGGCTCTCGCGCCGCAATTCGGCCTACGCCCAGTATCTCTACGAAAGGCTGCAGCGGGAGGGCTACCTGTTCCGCGATTGTCAGCGCCTGATCAACCAGGATCGCAACCACTTCGCCGCCGCGATGGTGGCGCTCGGCGATGCCGATGCGATGGTGACGGGCGTGACCCGCAACTACTCGATCGCCCTGGAGGAAGTTCGCCGCGTCATCGATGAGAAGCCGGGCCACAGGCTGATCGGCGTCTCGATCGTGATCTCCCGTGACCGGACCGTGCTGGTCGCCGATACGGCGATCACCGAAATGCCGACGGCAAGGGAACTGGCCGATATCGCCATCGAAGCGGCTGGCGTCGGGCGGCGCCTCGGCTACGAGCCCAGGATCGGCATGCTCGCCTTCTCGACCTTCGGGCATCCCGCCGGCGAGCGCTCCGAAAAGGTGCGCGAGGCGGTGAAGATCCTCGATGGTCAGCGCGTCGACTTCGAGTATGACGGCGAGATGGCGGCCGATGTCGCGCTCAACCGCGAGCTGATGACGCAGTACCCGTTCTGCCGCCTCTCCGGGCCGGCGAACGTGCTGGTGATGCCGGCCTTCCACTCCGCCTCGATCTCGACCAAGCTGCTGCAGGAGCTCGGCGGCTCGACCGTGATCGGCCCGCTGATCGTCGGCCTCGACAAGCCGGTGCAGATCGTACCGCTCGGCGCCAAGGATTCCGACATCGTCAACATGGCGGCTCTGGCGGCCTTCAACATCGGTGGCTGATGCCGCGCATGAGGCGGGCCGGCGCCCGCCTCATGCGCCTCATTCGCCGCACCGGCTTGTGCAATGCCGTCGACGCGCTATGTCTCGGGCCGGGACGCCGCCGGCGCTCCCCCTTCTGCAACCGTGCCGCCTCTCCCGCCGGCGGCGCGCAACCGACCAAGAGAGCGCATGTCCTTCGGCCCGCATGAGCCAGGAACGCACCTGCGCAGGCGCAGCCGCTGGTGGTGGCTCGGGCCGCTGGCGAGCCTGCTGATCTTCGGCGCTTCGCTGATGGTGCTCTGGCACATCGTCAGCCAGATGAATCCCGGCGATCTGGCCGCAGCCTTCTCCAATGCCAGCTTGCGCCAGCTCGGGTTGGCGGCTGGCTTCACCGCGCTGAGCTATCTGCTGCTCACCGGTTACGATGCGCTGGCGCTGCGGCGGCTCGGCCTCTCGATCCCCTATCGCACGACGGCGCTGGCTTCGTTCACCAGCTATTCGGTCTCGTTCACCCTCGGCTTCCCGATCGTGACCGGCGGTACCGTCCGCTACTGGATCTATTCGCCCAAGGGTGTGCGTGCCTCGGAGGTTGCGAGCCTGACCGTGATCGCGGGCCTGACCTTCTGGCTAGGGCTGGGAGCCATCCTCTGCGCCAGCCTGTTCTACTCGGCCGATTCCGTGGCGATGCTGGCCCGGACCTCGCCCCTCGTCGTGCAGATCGTCGGCGGGGTGATTTCGCTCGGCATCCTCGGCTATCTCGTCTGGGTCGCGACCGACGAGCGAACACTGCGCGTCAAGGGCTGGAACCTGCATTTGCCAGGCCTTGGCACCACGCTCGGTCAGATGGCGCTCGGAGCCTGCGAGGTCTGCGCCGCCGCCGCCGTGCTCTTCGTGCTGTTGCCAGGCGGCTACGGCCTCGACTACCCGACCTTCCTCGCCGCCTATATCTTCGGCTGCCTGATCGGCATCGCCAGCCACTCGCCGGGGGGGCTCGGCGTCTTCGAGGCGACGATGCTCGTCGCGCTCAACCGGCTGCCCTTCGAATATGTGCTAGGCGCGCTGCTGCTGTTCCGCGTGATCTACTATCTGCTGCCCTTCATTCTTGCGCTCGTGCTGCTGGCGCTGAACGAGTTCATCCGCCGCATCCGGCGGCGCGAGCGCTAGAAGAGCGTAAGCCATTCCACGGCTGCGGAATGGCTTTATGGAGGTAGGCGTGCCGCCGCGCCTTGTCAGATTCTGGCGCGCGGGTCGTGCCTGGCGATCCGGGCCAGCAGATAGTCCACCTCCGCCTTCGCAGCAGCGGTCAGGGCGGAGCCAGGCTTGCGCTGGGCGTCATGTGTGAGGATGGCGCGCTTCATCAACGTATATTTGCGCACGGCGAGGCCGACACCCTGCTGCTGCTCGTAGCGCATCAGTGGCAGATGCGTGTCGAAGATGTCGTGCGCTGCATCGCGTTGTCCCGCCTTCTGCAGTCGCACCACGTCGATCAGCAGTTCCGGGAAGGCATAGCCGGTATTGGCGCCGTCGGCGCCGCGCTCCATCTCGAAATCAAGGAACAGGCCGCCATTGCCGGTCAGGATGGAGATCGGCCGCAGCGAGCCTTCCGCCTGGAACTTGCGCAGCGTGGAGATCTTCTCCAGCCCCGGCCAGTCCTCATGCTTCAGCATCACGCAGGACGGGTTGTCCATGACGATCTTGCGGATCACCGCCGGCGTCATGATGACCGAGAGCGTCAGCGGATAATCCTGGATCACGAAGGGGATATCGGTCCCGATCGCCTCGACGGCCTGGGCGTAGTAGCCGGTGATCTGGTCGTCGGTGCGCAAGCTGGGCGGCGGCGCGATCATCACGCCGCCGGCACCGAGATCCATCACCTGCCGGGCGAGCGAGCGCATCGCGGCGAAGCCGGGTGCCGAGACGCCGACGATGATCGGCTTGCCCGCCATCTTCGCGACGGCCCGCTTGACGAGGCCGACCGATTCCTCCGGCTCGAGCTTCGGCGCCTCGCCCATGATCCCGAGCACGGTGACACCGTCCGAGCCGATGCCGTGATAGAATTCGAACAGCCGGTCTGCCGAAGTCCAGTCGATCGTTCCGTCCGGATTGAACGGCGTCGGGGCGATCGGGAAGACGCCCGAGGCGTCGGAGGTCAGGGGCATGATGCGATCCTTGTCCTGTCGCGCGATCAGACGATGCGGGTGCGGACCGTGCCGACCCCGGCGATCTCGCCTTCCAGTACGTCACCCTTGCCGACAGCGGCCACGCCTTCCGGCGTGCCGGTGAAGATCAGGTCGCCGGGCTTGAGCTCGACCAGGCCCGAGAGATAGGCGATCGTCTCCTCGACGTTCCAGATCTGCTTGGCGAGATCGGAGCTCTGGCGCACGACGCCATTGACGGTGAGCTCGATCTTGCCGGCGCTCGGATGCCCGGCCTGGCTCGCCGTCACGATCTCGCCGATCGGCCCGGAGAGATCGAAACCCTTGCTCATGTCCCAGGGGCGCCCGGCCTTCTTCGCTGCGCCCTGCAGATCGCGCCGTGTCATGTCGAGCCCGGCGGCATAGCCGTAGACATGGGCGAGTGCCTCGGATTCGGGGATGTCCTTGCCGCCGGTACCGATGGCGACCACGAGCTCCATCTCGTGGTGGAGATCCTTGGTCTTGGTCGGATAGGGCATGTCGGCGCCGTTGATCAGCAGGGCGTCCGCCGGCTTGGTGAAGAAGAAGGGCTCCTCGCGGTCGGGGTCGCCGCCCATTTCGCGGGTATGCTCTGCGTAGTTGCGCCCGACGCAGAAGACGCGGCGAACCGGGAAGGAGCCTCCGCCGGCAACGGGTACGGCGGCGATGGCCGGCGGGTCGATCACATAGTTGCTCATGGTTTGTCTCCCGGTCGCTTATCCGATGCCGTTCATGCGGGAGCCGCAGCGGCATCGCAAGGGCTCTCGCTCCGGGAACGGGCTTGCGTCGAGGGCATTGCTTCTTCCGGCCTTCGCACTCGCGGAAGGGTTTTGTGCGCTGCGTCGTTGCAACCCCGGCGAAATGCCACCTACAGTGCTTTGCCGGACCTATCCGGCATCTGAGAGAGGAAAGGGAGCGCACGTGAGTACGGGAACCGTCAAATGGTTCAACGAGACGAAGGGCTACGGCTTCATCACGCCCGATCAGGGCGGCAGTGACATCTTCGTTCACATCAGCGCGGTCGAGCGCTCGGGCCTGCGCGGACTGAGCGAAGGGCAGAAGATCAGCTACGATCTGGAGCCTGACCGGAAGACCGGCAAGAACGCTGCGGTCAATCTGAAGGTCGCCTGAGGCTTCGGGCTGTAGCATCGGACCGAAAAGTGGACTGCACTTTCCGGAACCATCCGACGCTGGACCAATGAGATAGATCATCGTTATCGCATCCGGCAGGACGCGGGGGTGATCTAGGCCGATGCTTTGATGAGGAGGCGGATCGCCGCCAGCGTCCGGAAGGGCGTCAGGCGATCCTGCGGCCAGATGACGGGAAGACGAGCGGCGGCGATATCGCTTCCCGAGCCACGACGAATCTCGATCGTACGGATTCGATTGCCTGGCATCGGACCGAAAAGTGGGGGTCCACTTTTCGGAGAAATCCGATGCGATACAATGGGGTAGATTATCGTTATCGCGTCCGACAGGATGCGCGGTGATCTAGGATTCGGGGCCTGTCCGTCGCCGGAGGCGGCGGAATGGAGGGATGCTTCAGGAGCGTCCCGGAGCCGGGTGGAAGAGCCGGCCTTTCTCGACGATCAGCACGATGATGAGCGCGACCAGCCCGCATAGGGCGAAGCCGAGGGTGATCGGCACCACCGTGCCGTCGAAATGCTGGCCGATATAGAAGCCGAGAAGCGCGCCGACCACGGTCGTGACGAAGCCCTGGACCGAGGACGCCGTGCCTGCGACATGGCCGAGCGGGTCCATGGCGAGCGCGCCGAAATTTGGACCGATCAGGCCGAAGCAGAACATAGCGCCGCCCTGGAAGAGAGCGAAGAGCAGCAGGGTTTCATGGCCTGACAGTGCTACCAGCGCATGCGTGCTGGTGAACAGGATGTAGCCGATCAGCGCGCCATGCGAGACACGGCGCATGCCCAGCCGCCCGACGATGCGCGAGTTCAGCAGCGAGGCCGCCGCCATGAACAGCGCGATTCCCGCGAAGACGATCGTGAAGAGGTGCGGCACGTCGAAGGCGTCGACGAAGACCTGCTGTGCCGAATTGATGAAGCCGAACAGCCCACCGAGCACGAAGGCCATGGCCAGCATGTAGCCGACGCCGATGCGGCTGGTCAGCGTCGTGCGGAAGGCGGCCGAGACATTGGCGATATCGATCGGCTTGCGATCCTCCGGATGCTGCGTCTCCGGCAGCCTGAACATCACCCAGAGCATCACCGCGGCACCGAATGCCGTCAGGATGCCGAAGATCCAGCGCCATGGCGCCACGATGAGGATCGCCTGGCCGATCGAGGGAGCCAGGATCGGCACTGCCAGGAAGACGATCAGGGCCAGTGACATCACCCGCGCCATGTCGCGGCCGGAATAGCAGTCTCGCACGATCGAGACGACGAGGACGCGCGTCGCGGCCGCCCCGATGCCCTGGACCACGCGGGCGATCATCATGGTCTCGAAGGAATTGGAGAGAGCCGCCCCGATGCTCGCCAGCACGTAGACGGTGAGCCCGAACAGCAGCACCGGTCGCCGGCCATAGCGGTCGGAGATCGTGCCGTAGAAGATCTGCGACACGCCGAAACCGAGCAGATAGGAGGTGATGATCCATTGCCGCTGGTTGGCGGCAGCGATGCCGAGCGCCTGGGCCATTTCCGGCAGGGCCGGCAGCATGGAATCGATCGCGAGCGCGTTCGTCGCCATCAGCGCGGCGGCGAGTCCCACGAAGGGATAGAAGCCCATGCCGTGGCGCGGCCGGGCAAGGGCGGTCATGTCGTTCATGGCGAATCTGCAAAAAGGGCACGCGGACAGGCGTGGCGGGGCAAATGGCCCAGCGTGCGACGACTGTTTAAGGCGGCCGGCAAGGCGCGGCAACCCGTGATACCGGCCGCGCGCCATGCATGGAACGCGTGCCGCGTTCAGCGGGCCTTCTGCATCTGTGCCATCAATTCGTCGTCGATCTTCTTGGCGCGCAACGCCGCCGGCCGCGCCGCGAGCCGTGCCCCATAGGCTTCGAATGCCGGACGCTTCTCGATCGTGCCGAACTGAAGACCCCAGAGAACCTGCGAGCCGACATAGACATCCGCTGCGCTGAAACGGTCGCCGGCGATGTATTCGCTTTGCGAGACCGCATATTCGAGCGTGTCCATCGCATCGGCATAGGTGCCGTAGCCAAGGGAACGTGCCGCTTCGGGAGGGGCCGAGAAGCCGAAGGCCTTGCCGGCCACGGCCGCCTCGATCGGCCCGGCGGCGAAGAACATCCAGCGATAATAGGGGCCGCGTCGCTTGTCGCCCGGAGGAGGCGCGAGCCCGGCCTGCGGGAAAACATCGGCCAGATAGGCGCAGATCGCGGCGCATTCGGTGACGACCGTCGATCCATGGAGCAGCGCCGGAACCTTGCCCATCGGATTGATCGCCTTGTAGGCGGCATCCTTCATCGGCGCACCGAAGCCGACGATTTCGGCGCGGTAGGGCTGACCGAGTTCCTCCATCATCCAGCGGGCGATCCGCCCGCGCGACATCGGGTTGGTGTAGAGCACGAGTTCGTCGGACATGGGCTTTCCTTCGTAAGTTTTTCCTCCCGTTGCTCCTATCATGAGATATCGACGCGCTGATGTCAGGAGCGGCTCGCCTGACGCACTGGGGCCGACCTGCTATCCTCCGGCCGAAGCAGGACGAGGTGCATGGACGAATCACAGCCGACAGCGGGCATGTCCGTCAGCGACGGACGTATGACGATCGAAGGATCGCCGCATCGATATCTGCAGGACATGACACGTCGTTTCAGGCTCGATGCCTCGGTGCCGCTCTTCGTCGGGGGGTATGCCAGCCGCGACGGGCAGATCGACGACACCCAGCGGATCGAGGCGCGGGCGCAGGTGGTCGACGGTGCGCTGCGCCGCGCCGGGCTGGAGGGAACGACCCGTCATCTGCGCCTGACGCTACGCCCCTTTGCGGCGGGGAGCGAGACGCCGCGGCTGCTCCTCATGCTCGGCTATCGCAACGAGAATGGCGAGGCCGAGGCGTTTGCCGACGGGTTTCTTGCGCCGGCTGTTTTCGAGGCGTTGAAAGCCGACATGCTGTCCGGGCTCGCCGAGGAACTCTCGCTGGAGGCGACCACCAATCTCTGGATCCGCGAGGAGGATCGTGGTCGCCCGGCCGGGCAGCCGGTCGACTGGTATCTGGGGCTGGCGGAGGACGGGCGGGGCAGCGCGCCGGCCCGCGGTTTTATCGACAGCATGGAATGGCGTCCCGCTGCCGCCCCGGTGGCTTCCGAGCCTCGTCAGACGGCGTCCGAGCTGGCGGTGGCGCCCATGTCAGCTCAGCCGGCAGAGCACGATGAGGATACCGCTGCCGATCAGCTTCGCCGGATCAACTGGAGTCTCAAGCAGCTTCTGCTGCTCCTGGCCTTCCTGCTGATCATCATCGCGGT
>JARYGW010000156.1:0-12861 GCA_033792295.1 Allobosea sp. | reverse complement strand
GGGATGCCGAGCGTGAGCAGCGGGATGAAGGCGGTCTGCGCACCGGCGTTGTTGGCGGATTCCGGCCCCGCCACGCCCTCGATCGCGCCCTTGCCGAAGCGGGACGGATCCTTGGCGAGCTTCTTCTCCATCGTATAGCTGGCGAAGGGACCGAGCACGGCGCCATTGCCCGGCAGGATGCCGAGGATGCCGCCGATGGCGGTGCCGCGCAGCACCGGCGCGATCGACTGTTTGATGTCGTCCCAGCCCGGCAAGAGCCTGCCGATCTTGCCCTTCACGACGTCGCGCGCTTCGGGCGCCTCCAGGTTACGCAGCACTTCGGCGAAGCCGAACACGCCCATCGCCAGGACCGAGAAGTCGATGCCGTCGGAGAGCGAGGCGACGCCGAAGGTCAGGCGTTCCTGCCCGGTCTCGAGATCGGTGCCGACGGTCGAGAACAACAGGCCGAGCATGATCATGCAGAAGGCCTTGAGGATCGAGCCGCGTGCCAGCACCACCGCGAAGCACAGCCCCATCACCATTAGCGAGAAATATTCGGCCGGGCCGAACAGCAGCGCCATCTTGGTCAGCGGCGCGCCGAGCGCTGCGATGATGACGGTCGCGACGCAGCCGGCGAAGAAGGAGCCGATCGCGGCCGTGCCGAGCGCGACGCCGGCGCGGCCCTGCCTGGCCATCTGGTGGCCGTCCAGCGTGGTGACGACCGAGGTCGCCTCGCCGGGGATGTTGACCAGGATCGCGGTGGTCGAGCCGCCATATTGCGCGCCGTAATAGATGCCGGCCAGCATGATCAGCGCGCCGGTCGGGTCGAGCCCGAAGGTGATCGGCAGCAGGATCGAGATCGTCGCGATCGGGCCGACGCCCGGCAGGACGCCGATCAGCGTGCCGACGAGGCAGCCGGCGAAGCAGAGTGCGATGTTCTTCAGCGTCAGCGCGACGCCGAAGCCGAGCGACAGGTGGGAAAGGGTCTCCATCATCGCTCAGATACCCAGGAGCCAGGGCGCGAGCGGGATCGGCAGGCTCAGCGCGTATTTGAACAGGAGAATGCAGCCGACCGACATCGCCACCGCGAAGATCAACAGCTCCTTGAGCTTGCGATCCTCGGCCGCCAACCCCGAGAAGAAGATGAGCAGCGGGCCGGAGACGAGCAGCCCGAGCGCCGGAACCCGGATGGGCCCCAGCTCGAAGCCGCGGATGGTCAGCGCGAACAGGCAGGCCCCGCCGAGCGCGAAGAAGACACCTCTCCATGACCAGCCGGAAAGCTTCTCGCCATTGTAGCGCAAGGAGGCCAGCACCAGCAGGAGGCCCAGCACGGCGCAGATCGCCGCGAAGGCCTTGGGCAGCATGCCCGGCCCGAGCTGGCGCAGCGTTCCCGCGGGCAGGTCCCAGGTGAAGACATAGGCGCCAGCGGCGAGCAGGATCATGAACAGCCCGCCGGCAAAATCCTGTGTCGAGCGGATGCGCAAGCCTTGCGCCCGTTCTATCTGGTTCAAACTCATCAGCTTCCTCCGCCGGCTGGTTATGTCCGTGCCGATCGCTTGGGCGGTTGGGCAGGGGGTAGAACGTGGCGTTCTTCGAGCAACGTCACGCTCTCGCGCAGGATCGCGAGAAAATCGTCTCGCGCGGGCAGTTTCTGTTGTGGCCGCCAGGCCACGCCGACCAGCGCGCCGGGCGGCGGCGGGTCGAGCATCGCGCCGCGCAGCCGCCGCATCGTCACGCCGGGAAAGGAAAGCCGCGAGACCCAGTCCGGCGCGAGCGCCATGCCGAGCCCGGCCGCCACCGCCGACATCATGGCCGGCTTCTCGGTGGCCTCGATCACGACGTTCGGCACGGCGCCGACACTCTCGAAATAGGCCATCACGAGATCGTAGGCGTAGGGGCGGATCCGCTTCGAGGGCACGACGAAAGGCTCGCCGACGAGGTCGTGCATGGTCAGATGCTCGTGCGCGGCGAGCGGATGGTCGGCGCGTAGCACGACGATCGGGCGCTCGACGCGCAGGATCTCGAAGGCGCAGTCGGTCGGCTTGCGCGGCGGGCGGACGAGGGCGAGGTCGAGCTTGCCTGCCTCCAGCATCTGCACCAGCGCAACGGTCATCGCCTCGGCGAACTTGATCTCGATGCCCGGGAAGCGCTTGCGGAAGATCATCAGCGCTTCCGGGACAAAGCTCGACGAGGCGGCGTCTATGGCACCGACGCGCAGCACCTTGCCGGAGGCCAGCGAGGCCTCGCGCACGGCGCGCGAAGCCTGTTCCATCTTGACCAGGATGCCCTTGGATTCCTCGAGCATGATCAGGCCCGCCCGGGTGAGGGCGACCTGCCTCGTGGTGCGAGTCAGGAGATTGACGCCGAGCTCATCCTCGAGCGCGCTGATCTGGCGGGAAAGGGCGGGGGGAGCCACGCCGAGACGCTCGGCCGCACGACCGAAATGCAACTCTTCTGCCACCGCGATGAAACATCGCAGTTGCCTCACATCCATGGACGTCCCCTGTTCCCCGTATCGCTTGCTGCGATATCTCAGTCAGTGGGAAGTGGCCAATAAAGCCTTCAGCCGACGAGTCGACTCTAGAGCAATTCATAATCTTTCGGCAATAAAGCCTTTTGGCCTAGGCTGGCCGCAGGCGGGTCATTTTCACGATCCGCCCATCGATCAGCAGCAGGCCGACGGCGATGGCGGTCATGCCGAGGAAGTGGCGCGGCAGCAGCGCCTCACCGAGGAAGACCGAGCCCAGCAGGATCGCGCTTACCGGGACGAGGAAGGTGACCAGGATGACATTGGTTCCCCCGGCCCGGCGCATGATCCGGAAGAAGATGACATAGGCCAACGCCGTCGAGAGCAGAGCGAGCCCGACCAGCGCCAGGGTCACGTGGAGGCTGGGCATCGGCAGGAGCCAGGGCGGATTGGCCAGGATGACGAGCGGGATCGTCATCAGGGTCGTGGCGCTGACCTGGCCGGCCGCCGTGACAAGCGGCGGAAGCTCGCGGAAGCGCCGGCCATAGAGCGCCGCGAAGCCGTAGGAGAGGGCAGCGGCGAGACAGGCCAGTTGCGGCAGCAGCGCACCGCCGAGGCCGGAGGTGGCGTCCGGCCCCATCAGGATCGCAACGCCGACGATGCCGGCCAGGACACCGGCGAGCTTCAGCCCGCTCGCCTTCTCGTCCTTGCCGAAGACATGCGCGACCATGACGCCGAAGAGCGGCGTCGTCGCGTTGAGGATCGAGGCCAGTCCGCTGGCGATCTGCGTCTGACCCCAGAAGATCAGTCCGAACGGAATGAGGTTGTTGAGCAGGCCCATGCCAAAGAAGGCGAGCCACATCTGCCGGCCGACGCGCATCGACAGCCCCGACAGCCTGACGACGACGAGGAGCGCTGCCGCCGCGAGTCCGACACGCGCGAGCACCACCGCCAGCGGCGGCCATTCCGAGACGGCGATCTTGCCGAAGAAGAAGGAGCCGCCCCAGAGCAGCGAGAGCAGCAGGAGCAGCAGCCAGTCGCCGAGATCCATGACGGGCTGGCGGGTGGGGGCGGACATAGGGGAGCCTGTCGCTTGCGGGAACTGGCCGATAATGGGAGCCAGCGGCTGCCGGCTCCACCCGTTTCCTGCGATCGGGCCGGCTCAGGCGGCTTCGGCGTCGCGGGCCTGCCACATCGCCTGGAAGGCCGGGCGCGCCTGGCAGGCATCGAGCCAGGCCTTGACGTGCGGGTTGGCGTCGAACAGCTGCGTGGCGGGCTTGGCGTAGCGGATCACCTCGGCGACGTTGATGTCGGCGACGGTGAAGCGGCCGCCCATCACATGGCCCTTGCCCTCGGCCAGAACCTTGTCGAGCACGGCGAAGGGCGCCTTGAGGGCGGCAAGCGCAGCCTCGGCCACCTCCGGCTTGCGCTTTTCCGGCGGGAAGGCGGCGAGGTGCTGCTGCAGGTTGAGCGCATGCGTCTCGCATTCCGTGGCGGCCCAGAGCGCCCACATGATCGCGAGACCTTCCTCCTGCGCATCCTTCGGCGCCAGCGGTCCGCCATGCTTGCGGGCGAGATAGAGATTGATCGCCAGCGATTCGTGCAGCTTGAAGCCGTCATCGTCGATGCTGGGGATGTGGCCGTTCGGATTGACCTTGAGGAAATCGGCGCTGCGCGTGTGGAGCGGCACGCCGGGCGCGTTCGGATCCGGCAGGCGATAGGCCTGGATGACCGGTACATGCTCGAAGGGCAGGCCGAGCTCGTTGGCGAGCCAGATGACGCGCGTCGCGCGCGAGCGGTAGCAGCCATAGATCGTTAGGGTCATCGCATGAATCCGGTGTCGGAAGGGGGAGCGGCGGAAGCGGCGGCAGGCCCCGACTCCGTCGCGCCCACCATAGGCGGCAGCCCCCATCCGACCAAGGCCCGCAATCGATGCTGCGCCGCCAAAAAACGTTTGACGACGCTGCGTTGCGGGTGCATGGGACCAGCCGTCGCCGGCTTCCGCAGCCGGCACTCACAGGACAACCAGACCCGATGCCAGCCGACAGTCCCAGTCGACAGTCGAAGCCGTCTGCTGCCGCCTCGCGCGGCTGATCCGGGTCCCCGGCTCAGCCTTGCGATCGGTGCCGACGGCCGATCGCCAGGATAAGAGCCATGAACGAGATCGAACTCGCCCCCGACCTCCTGTCGGTCGTCGTCGCCAGGACGCTGGCCGAAGAGCATGTCGCCGACATCGTCGAGATGCTCAATGAGCAGGACAGCGCGACCATCGCGCATATCCTGCAGGAGATGCCCTTCGAGCGCGCCGTCGAGGTGCTCGACCAGCCGGAACTGGCCGACGCCGCCGAGGCGCTGGCGCTGCTGCCGGACAATCGGGCCGGCGCGCTGCTGTCCGCCATGTCGGCTGACCGTGCCGCCGACGTCTTCCAGGAATTCGACGAGCCGACCCGCCAGCGCCTCGGCGCACGTATCGACCGTCAGACGCGTTCGGACCTCCGGAAGCTGCTCGCCTATCCTGAGCACAGCGCCGGCTCGATCATGACGACGGAGTTCGTCAGCGTCCCGTCGAGCTGGACGGTGCAGCAGACGCTCGATCACATCCGCCGCGTCGAGCGTTCGCGCGAGACGGTCTATGCGATTTATGTGCTCGATCCGGCGACGAAGAAGCTCGTCCGCGCCGTCTCGTTGCGCCGGCTGATCAGCGGCGATCCGGAGGCTCCGGTCGAATCCGTCGTGCCGGCCCACAAGCCGATCACGGTTACGCCGGAAACCGACCGCGAGGATGTCGCGCGGCTGATCACGAAATACGATCTGCTCTCGGTCCCGGTTGTCGATGCGCAGGACCATGTCATTGGCGTCGTCACCTTCGACGACGTCATCGACGCGATGATCGCCGAGACGACGGAGGACGTGCAGAAGCTCGGCGGTATGGAGGCGCTCGACGAGCCCTATAACGAGATCGGCTTCCTTTCGATGATCCGCAAGCGCGCCGGCTGGCTCTCCATCCTGCTGCTCGGCGAGATGCTGACGGCCTCGGCCATGCAGTTCTTCCAGACGGAACTGGAGAAAGCGATCGTGCTGACGCTGTTCATCCCGTTGATCATGAGCTCGGGCGGCAATTCCGGCTCGCAGGCGACCTCGCTGATCATCCGGGCGCTGGCGCTGCGCGAGATCACGCTGAAGGACTGGTGGCGTGTCCTGCTGCGCGAGTTGCCCTCGGGTCTCGTGCTGGGCTCGATCCTCGGCTCGATCGGCGTGGTCCGCATCGCGCTCTGGCAGTGGCTCGGCTTCTACGATTACGGGCCGCACTGGATGTTGATCGCGGCGACGGTCGGCGGCGCGCTGATCGGCATCGTCACCTTCGGATCGATGATGGGCTCCATGCTGCCCTTCCTGCTGAAGCGGGCCGGCTTCGACCCGGCCAGCGCCTCGGCGCCGCTGGTGGCGACGCTGGTCGATGTCACCGGCCTCGTCATCTATTTCGGCGTGGCGGCGCTGATCCTGACCGGGACGCTGCTCTGAAACGGGAGGCGTTCAGGGTACCGGCCCTGAACGCGCAGCGGCAACTCCCGGGTATCCGGTGCTGCACGCGTTAGCCGCCGCCGCTGGCGACGACGCGGTTGCGGCCGAGGGTCTTGGCCTCGTAGAGGGCCGCATCCGCGGCCTTGAGCAGAGCAAGCCACATCTCGGCATGCGCCGTCGCGGTGGCCGTTCCGAGGCTGGCGGTGAGGGCGATCATCTGCCCGCCCGGCAGGTCGAAAGGCTCGGCCTCGATGACCTGACGGAGGCGGGTGGCGATGGTCGCGAGCGGTTCGCCGGACCGTGCGGTGACGAGGATCGCGAACTCCTCACCGCCGAAGCGGGCCAGCACATCCTCCTCGCGGAGCGCGGCGCGCAGCCTTTGGGCGGCACTGCGCAGGACGGCGTCGCCGGCGGTATGGCCGTGACGGTCGTTGACGCTCTTGAAATGGTCGAGATCGAGCAGGATGAGACCGGTCGGTTCGGCCGTCTTCGCCAGATGCGGCACCAGGCGCTCCAGCGCTCCGCGGTTGAGCACGCCGGTCAGGCCGTCCGTATCGGCCTGGCGTCTGAGCTGCTGCTCCAGCCGGCTGCGGTCCGCATCCAGCCGGTCGCGCTCGATCAGCTTCTCGCGCAGGGTGACGAGTGCGTCGAACAGGCTTCGCATCTCGCCGCGCAGGAAGGGGGTCGCGACGGCCTGCTCGATCTGCCCGTCGGCGAGGCGCATCACCTCCTCGCGCGCTTGCAACAGCGGGCTGAACAGCAGGCGCTGCCCGGCAAGCAGCAGCAGCAATTCGATCGCGAGCGTGATCACCGTCGCCGCCGCTGCGAAGGCCAGCGCCCGTTCGGCCGCATCGCGCCGCCCCTCGAGCTCGCGGGTCGTCATGTCGAGATAGGCGGCGCGCAACCGCTCGATCGGCGCGAATGTCGGAACCACGGCCTGGGTGAAGCCGGGCGTGGTCAGGCCGATATCGCCTTGCTCCAGCCGATTGCGCGCCGTCTCGATCAGCAGCAGCCCGTCCTGCATGAAGCCGCGCTCGGTATCGCGCAGCGCTTCCAGCACCTTGGGCGAGCCGTTGACGGCGATCTGCTGCTGCAGAAGCTGCCACAATTGCAGGACCCGTCCCTTCGTCGCGAAGAACGCGGCCTTTTGCTCGGGGGTCATCGGGTGGCCCTGCGCGATCGCGATGACGATATAGGAGCCCAGTCGCCCAGAATAATCGCGCAATTCGCCGATCATACGGGCATTGATCGCCTGCCCCGTCCGATCGGAGCCGTGGGTGATCATCGAGGTCATGGCCGCGCCGGCCAGCGGCTGCGCCAGGTCATAGGCCGCGAACATGCCGTTGATCGCCTGTTCGACCGAGGCGGGATCGCGCTCCGGCCAAGGACGATCCAGTAGTGTGTCGACATCGGCGCGCGTGCGGCGGAGCTGCTGCTTCAGCGCGCCGAGGGGCTCGGCGAGTTCCGACGACGATTCGAGCCGGGCGATCGCCGCGTCGGTCGCTTGTCGGGCGAGTTCGAGCCCGCCGGCCCTGGCGCTGTCCCCGACGAGGTTTCGGCCGAGCGCGGCATTGGTCGGGCCGCGCTCGTTCGAGGCCCGAAGTGAGGCGTCGAGTACTGTACGGAAAGCCAGCAGGCGCGAGAGCCCGAGGGCGCTGTTTTCGTAGGTCTGATAGTAACCCGACAGGGCGGCTGCGCCGAGGCCGAACGAGCAGAGCAGAATGATCGCGACTGCGCCGAGGAAATACTGGTTGAGCGGTGGGCGACGCGGGCAGGAACGGGACATGGGAGCTGGCTCGCGAAGCTGCGCATCGTCTCGACGAGCCTCATAGGGAGGCCGGCGCACGCTTAAGCCGAAGCGATTGCGGTGAAATTGCGGCGAATGGTCCAGCGCTTCCTGTGATGGGCGATGTAAAGAGCGATTCGCTTTCCGCCATGGCGCATCGGATCCGGGAAGCCACTTCGCCTTTCCGCCCGGTGCGCCCGCTTCCGCCCGGTTGCCCGCCGCTCAGCTCGCCAGAACGCGCTGGGGCGGGAAGGTGATCTCGACCAGCGTGCCTTCCTTCTTGACGCTGGTGATCGCCATCGCGGCGCGGTTGGCCTCGACCAGCGCCTTGGTCAGCGGCAGGCCCAGGCCCGTGCCGCCCGAGCGGCGTGTCGTCGGCACCTGCCGGAAGGGTTCGAGCGCGAGCTTCAATTCGTCGTCGTCCATGCCGATGCCGGTATCGCGCACCCGCAGGATCGCTTCGCCTTGGTCGCCGAGCGCCGTCGAGATGATGACCTGCCCGCCGGCATCGGTGAACTTCACCGCGTTGGAAAGCAGGTTGATCGCGATCTGGCGGATCGAGCGCTCGTCGGCGACGACCGGCGGCAGCTTCGGCGAGAGTCCCGAGCGCAGCACCACGCGTCCGCGCTGCGCCTCCGGCTGCAGCAGCGCCACGGTCGAGAGAGCGATCTCGTTCAGGTTGACGCTGACGAAATCGAGCTCGAGCTTGCCGGCCTCGATCTTGGCGAGGTCGAGCAGGTCGTTGACAAGGCTGATGACGTAGCCGCCCGACTGGTGGATGTCGCGCAGATATTCCTTGTAGCGTTCGTTCTCGATTGGGCCGAAACGCTCCTCGGCCATCACCTCGGCAAAGCCGATGATGGCGTTGAGCGGGGTCCGGATCTCGTGGCTGATCTTGGCGAGCACGTCGGATTTCTGGGCGCTGGCCATCTCGGCCGCCTTGCGCGCGTCGACCAGCTCGCCCTCGGTCTTCTTCCAGGCGGTGATGTCGCGCAGCACGGCGCAGAAGCGCGGCTCGGCGCCATGCGCTATCTGGCCCATGGTCATGAACAGCGGGATCCTACCGCCCTGGCGCACGCGGCCGACGACCTCGCGCCCGTCGTTCAGCACGGAGGCGACGCCGCCGCCCTTCAACCCTTCGAGGTAGTCGAGCGCCGGAGCATGGCTCTCCGCGGAGAACAGCAGGGTGAAAAGTTCGCCGGTGACCTCGCGCTGGTCGTAGCCGAACAGCGCTTCGGCGGCCTTGTTGAGCGAAAGGATGCGTCCGCGCTCGTCGACGGTGACGACACCGTCCGTCGCGGTGTCGAGCATCGCGGTGAGCTCGGCGATACGGCCATCGCGCGCCTCGGCATCGAGCCTGAGCGCCTCGACACGGGCCGCCGACTCGGCCTCCTCTGCGGCGAATTCGGCCGCAAGCTCGGCTTCTTCCGTCTCTTCCGGGGTCATCACCGGCACTTCGCCGCTACCGCCGGCGGGGTGGCGGAAGGCCATCAGCGTCGCCGCCTCGCCGAGCCAGTCGACGCTCGACAGCACGGCATCGACGCTGACCAGATGCCCGACCCTGTCGATCAGGGTCATCGCCCCGCCGCCGCTGCGCGAAGCCTCCTTGATCAGCCGGCTGACTCCGCCGGCCTTCAGATCGGCGAGGTCGGCATAGTCCAGCAGATCGAGCAGGGTGCGGTTGGCGTAGAGCGCTTCGTCGCCGCGATTGACCAGGACGGCGGTCGGCAGCCGGTCGAGCACGTCGGCATGGGAGTTGCGCTGACGCGCGGGAGCCGGTGCCGGCTGCGGCGTTGCGGCCTCGGTCGGGGTGGGCGCGCCGGCTTCGGCTTCCTTCACCCGCAATTGCGCGACGGGGGGCAGGCGTGGCGCGTCATGTGGCTCTTCATCGGCCAGCCGGGCGCCCAAAGCCTTGGCGATCTCGCGGAAGGCGTTGCGTTCGGCCGAGCTGAGATGCGCCTTCGACGGTTCCAGCACCGGCCGGATCGCCGCGTGCTGGCCATTGCGCAGCGGTACGATATTGGCGGGAGGCAGATCCTTCGGCCGGGCAACCGGCGGCGCAGGTTCCGTCGCTGCATTGTCCGGGGCGGCCTCCGCCGGCGACGCTCGATCCGCTTCCGGCTGTGCCGGCGCCCGCGATGCGGCGCTCTCCACCTGGGGTTGGGGAGACTCGTCATCGAACTGGCCGGATACGACCTGCCAGTCCCGCGCCGCGTCGATTTCCGTCGGCTGTGTCGCGGAGCTGTCGGCTCCTGTCTCGCTCGCGGAGGATTCGGTGTCGGAGGCCGGTATCTCCGCCGGGGGCCGCTCGTCGGCCGCCTTCTCTTCCTTCGGGACGACCGGATCGATATCGGTCATGGTCGCGAGCGGGCTTTCCGGTTTCGCGACATCTTCTTCCGGCGCGGGCTCCTCGATCTGAGGGAAGGGCTCGCGTGCATTCAGCCGGGCGATGCCGAAGCCGCGGAAGCCGGCGAACTGACGGTCGGCGCCGAGTACCGGCACGCCGGACAACTCGACAGGGGCGGCCTCGCCCGGGGTCTCGGTTCGCCACAGGACGGTATGGCCGCTCCAGGTCGCAGGCATGGAGAGGCGGGCGAGCAGTCCGCCGCCGATGTCGCTGAACTGGCTTCCGACGAGATCGTCCCAGCGCTGGCCGACCAGCTGCGAAGCCGCCGAGGCGCCCGTGAGGACGGCGATGTTCTCGGAGAGCTGGGTCAGGCGGCGGTCGGCATCGCTCTGCCAGAGGAAGCGAATCGTCGACGGCCTTGCGGGAGCGGGTTCTCCGGACGGCGCGGCGGCCGTGATCGGAACGGCCGGCGAGACGGCCGGAGAAGCGGGTTGCGCACCCGCTTCCGGCGGAACGGTGACGCCGAGGCGGCGCAGCTCGGAGGTCGGGACCGCAATGGCGAGGACGGTGTCGTCGTCGCTTCGCGTCAGCAGCTTGACACCGCAGGTGACGGGCAGGGCAGCAAAGCTCGCTGTCAGTCGCAACCGTTCCAGCCGGATGCCGGCTGCCGAGGCGAGCCCGCCGGCCAGCAGGAAAAGTCGTTGGCGGGTCGGGGGCGGCAGCGATACCGCAGCGGGCTCTGCGCCGAGCAGGGCTCTGCCGGCGGGGTTCATGAAGCCCGGCCGTTCGGCTGCGGCGTCCCACAGGATCAGCGCACCGCCGGCGGCAAAGGCCGTCAGGGCGGGGTCCTCACCCGCCGCAGCTCCCCATCGCGCCCAGTCCTGTCCGGCTTCGCTCATGCTGATCCGCTCGTCCGATCCGCCTCTTTATAGCTAACAAATCTTTAATAGCTTCCAAACGCGGACGAATCCATGGAACCAAACATAGCTCTCCCGCTTCTCCTCCAAACAGCGTTAACGTAGCCGCGCGCCGGTTCCGTCGCATCGTTGTCATCGCACTGCAATAATGATATTGCAGTGCACAATCAAATTGAGGCGTCTTTCGCAGCAGGAGGAACGACCATGGACAGCAAGCATTCCTATGAGGTGCCGGCAGAGATGCGCGAATTCGCCGAGCGTAGCGTAGAGCAGGCGCGCAAGGCTTTCGATGGTTTCATCGGAGCCGCGCAGAAGGCTGTGGATAGCGCTCATGGCTCGGCCGAGAACGCCCGCGCCAGCACCCATGAAGCGACCCGCAAGGCCATCGCCTACGCCGAGAACAACGTCGCGGCTGCTTTCGAGTTCGCCCAGAAGCTGGTGAAGTCGAAGGATCTGACCGAGGTGATGCAGCACCAGTCCGATTTCGTGAAGGCGCAGATGGCGACCTTCCAGAACCAGCTCAAGGAGCTCGGCGCTGCGGCTCAGGACGCCGCGTCCAAGGCTGCCGAGAGCGTCAGCAAGGCCACCAAGGGCCACTGAGTTCTCTTGAGGCTGGCCGCTTCCGGCTGTCGCCTCTTCCATGACTCACGGCCGGGCGGTGCGCCCGGCCTCCTGCATGACAGCTGTTGAGGAGAGCCGTGATGGTCAAGCCGCCTCCGAGTCGAACCAGGGCCAAGCCCCCGGTCAGCCTGCCTTCGGTCAACGCCCTGTCGTCGGCTCCGGCCGACGCGAAGGCGCCGCCGCTCGCCCCCGCTGCCGCCAAACCGGTACCCGTTCCCGCGCCTGTCCAGCCGACGGCCGCTCAGCCTGTGGCGGCGCCATCGCCGGCAAAGCCCGCGCCGGTGGCGGCTAAGGTCGCGGTTCCTGTTGCTGGGGGAGCCGTCGCAAAGAACGCTTCGCCCGCGCCTGCGGCTCCTGCTGCCGCCCTCGCCAAGCCGCCGAAGAAGACCGCTTCGGTCAAGCTTCGAATCGAGAAGCCCGTCGCGAAGGTCGTTGCGCCGAAGAAGCCGGCAGAGCCCGCGACTGCGCCGTCCAAGCCTGCCGCGGCGAAGCCCGTCGCGACCAAGTCTGCCGCTGCAGCCAAGCTCGTCGTAGCGACCCCCGTTGCGGCCAAGCCAGTGGTTGTGGCCAAGTCCGCCGCGGTGGAACAGCCGAAGCCGGCGGTGAAGGCAGAGACGTCTTCGAAGGTCGAGGCGGTCGCCGCTCCGCCGTCTCCTGCGCCGAAACCGGCGGAGGCTGGGCTTGCTGCGCCCGCCCTTCCCAAGGAGCCGCCGAAACCCGCCTCGCTCGACTCCCTGCCGCTGCCGCGCCCGCCGGAATTCGCCACGGTCACCACCGAGACGGTGATGAGCCAGGCCCTCACCATGGCGCGGGCCTTTGGCGCCCTGCAGGCGAAGATGCTCGAACATGCCTGCGCCGAGTTCAAGGCGACGCTGGGCGAGGCCGAGACGCTGGCCCGCTCCGGGAGCGCGTCCGAGGCGATCACGTTGCAGGCGAAGGCCGTGCGCCGCAGCTATGAATCCTATGCCGAGCATCTGAAGGAGCTTGCGCGCATCGCCAGCACCGCTTTGCGCAAGGGCGGATGACGCGACGCGCCACCGGAATCGGATGCCCGGACCGACGGTGAAGGCCGGCATCGGTTTTTCGGTGGCGAAGTTGAATTACGCGGTTGCAAAAGCGCGGCGCCGGCACTAGGTTCCGCGCCGCTGGAGACCCCGCTGCGGCGCAGGGTCGGACAGTCTGTCATGGGCAGCCATAGCTCAGTTGGTTAGAGCGCTAGATT
>JARYGW010000155.1:0-12920 GCA_033792295.1 Allobosea sp. | reverse complement strand
CGTCGACGATTATCTCGCCAAGCCCTTCGAACCCCGCGAGCTCCTGCTGCGCCTCGGTAATATCCTGAAGCGCACCGTCGTCGTCGAAGCCGCGCAGTCCGGCACGCGGCCCGACTTCGTCCGCTTCGGCCCCTTCCTCTACGGCCTCGCGCGGGGCGAATTGCGCAAGGGCGAGGAGACCATCCGCCTGACCGAGCGCGAGCGCGAGATCCTGACGGCGCTGGCTGAGCGCGCCGGTGAGGTCGTGCCGCGCGAGGAACTGGCCGCTCAGGGCTCGGCCGCCAACGACCGCACGGTGGACGTGCAGATGAACAGGCTGCGCCGCAAGATCGAGCGCGATCCGGCCGATCCGCTCTATCTCCAGACCGTCCGCGGCGTCGGCTACAGGTTGTTGACGGACAGGACGTGACACCGCTTCAACAGGGCAAGATGAAAACCGAAGCGCTGCGGACCATGACAGCGTGGCTTGGCCGTGCCCGCTCCGCCCTGTCCCACGCGGCACGGCAGGTGAACGCGACCGTCAAGCCGGCATTGAAGCGCATCGGTCACCCGCTCCAGATCGTCGCGCGCTATATGCCCAAGGGGCTCTATCCGCGCGCGCTCGTCATCGTCATCGCACCGGTGATGCTGCTGCAATCGGTCATCGCCTATGTCTTCATGGAGCGGCATTGGCAGCTCGTGACGCAGCGGCTCTCCGCCGCCGTCTCGGCCGACATCGCCATGCTGATCGACGTCTATGAAAGCTATCCGCAGGATCCGGACATCACCACCCTCTCGCGCATCGCCGCCGAGCGGCTCGGCATGGATGTCGACATCATCCCCGATTCCGACCTTCCGGCCCCGGGCCCCCGCCCCTTCTTCTCGCTGCTCGACAACGCGCTCTCGACCGAGCTGAGCCAGCAGGTTGCCCGCCCCTTCTGGCTCGACACGGTCGGTCGCTCCAGCCTGATCGAGATCCGCATCAAGCTCGGCAAGAACGTGATGCGTATCCTGACACGGCGTAACTCGGCCTATGCCTCGAACAGCCACATCTTCCTGCTCTGGATGATCGGAACCTCGCTGATCCTGCTCACCATCGCGGTGCTGTTCCTGCGCAACCAGATTCGGCCGATCCTCAAGCTCGCCGATGCGGCCGAGGCCTTCGGCAAGGGCCGCGATGCCGAATTCCGCCCGCGCGGCGCCCGCGAGGTGCGCCGTGCCGGCAACGCCTTCATCGAGATGAAGCGCCGCGTGGAACGCTCGATCGGCGAGCGCACGACGATGCTGAACGGCGTCAGCCACGACCTGCGCACCATCCTGACCCGCTTCCGCCTCTCGCTCGCGCTGATGGAACGCTCCGCCGAGATCGAGGCGCTGGAGAAGGACATCGACGAGATGGGCCGCATGCTGGAGGACTATCTCGCCTTCGCCCGCGGCGATGCCGGCGAGGCGGCAGTCGAAACCGATATCCGCGCCCTGCTCGAGGATCTGAAGGCCGATGCCGAGCGGCAAGGGCACCAGACGGAGCTGGAAGTCGTCGGCGACCCCGAGGTCGTCGTCCGGCCCGATGCCTTCCGCCGCCTTCTGACCAACCTCGTCTCCAACGCGGCCCGCTACGGCAACCGCATCGCGATCCGCGCGACCCATGATGCGCGTTATTTGATCGTCACCATCGACGACGACGGCCCTGGCATTCCCCCCGACCAGCGCGAGGAGGTCTTCCGTCCCTTCTTCCGCTTGGACGAGGCCCGCAATGTCGATGGCGGCGGCACCGGCTTGGGCCTCGCCATCGCCCGCGACATCGCCCGCGCCCATGGCGGCGACATCATGCTCGGAGACTCGCCGCTGGGCGGCTTGCGCGCAACGGTCCGGCTGCCAGTCTGAGCGCGTTCAACCCGGCAACGGCCACGGTTCGGGAGAGATCGGTGCCAGCCGGGGCAGCCGCGCGACGGCGTGGTCGATGAAGGCCCTGACGCGCGGCGCCAGATGCCGGCCGCCCGGCGTCACGAGCTGGACCGGCAAGGGCTGCGGCTCGAATTCCGGCAGCAGCCGCACGAGTGTTCCAGCCGCGATGTCATCGACCGCCTGATAAGATAGTGGCCGGGCCAGGCCTCGCCCCGCCCGGGCGGCAATCAGGACCGATTCGACTTCGTTGACGATCAGCCGCGGCGTCAGCGCGACGCGGCCGCGCCGGCCGGCACCGCCGAACTGCCAGTTCATCCCGGCATCGGTAGCCACGCTGATGATCGTCTCATGCGCGGCGATGTCGGACGGGCGGCGCAAGGGTGGCGATGCCGCCAAATAGGCCGGCGACGCCACGAGGATGCGGCGCACTTCGCCGACCTTGCGTGCCACGAAACGCGAAGGCGGCAGGGGGCCGATCCGCACCGCGACATGCAGGTCTTCCTCGATCAGGTCGAGATTGCGGTCGGCCAGCACAAGCTCCACACGCACTTGCGGGTAGAGATCGAGGAATTCGGAGACGAGCGGCGTGACATGACGGCGCCCGAAGGAGAGTGGCGCAGTGAGCCGCAGCAGGCCGCTGACCGGCGCGTCGGAAATCCCTCCGAGCGAGGCCTCGTATTCGCCGAGCAGGCGGCGCGCCACGGTTGCGAGTTCGCGACCGGCTTCGCTCGGCATGAAGCGACGGGTCGAGCGGGTGATGAGCCTCTGGCCGACACGATCCTCGAGCGCGGCCAGAGCGCGCGTGATCGCCGGCCGGGACCTGCGCAAGCGTCGTGCAGCCCCTGCGAGGCTCCCCGCCTCGATGATCGCGACGAAGATCGCGAGTTCGTCCAAACGATCCATGGCACTATTCCAATTTCCGAAATTCTGATTTCGACCGATAGCGGATTTTGCTTCGGCATTGAAACGCCGATGTTTCCCCGACCATGACGACAGGGTGCGGGAGACAGGCGATGCAGCAGACGGAGATCACGCTTCACGGCACGGCCCTGTCCGGGCACTCACACCGTATCGAGCTGTTGCTGCGCGCCCTGGATCTGTCTTATCGCTTCGAGCACACCCCGGCCGAAATCCGCCGCTCGGAGGCTTATCGAAAGCTCAATCCGCTGCAGCAGATCCCTGTCCTTCGGGACGGTGAGATGACGCTGGCCGACAGCAACGCGATCATGGTCTATCTCGTGAAGCGCTATGCGCCGGAGAGCGTCTGGCTGCCCAACGATGCGGAGGGCGCAGCCGCGGTGCAGCGTTGGTTGTCGATTGCGGCCGGTGAAGTCATGCATGGCCCGAGCACCGCCCGCCTCGTCGTCCAATTCGGGCTCAAAGACGACAAGGCACGCGCGCAACGAATCGCGAAGCGGTTGCTGGCCTTCATGCAGGAGCATCTGGCGGATCGCGCATTCCTGGCTGCCTCCCATCCCACGCTCGCAGACCTCGCCTGCTACTCCTACGTTGCGCACGCCCCCGAAGGCGGCATCCCGCTCGCGCCCTATCCGGCGGTTCGCGCCTGGCTTGCCCGTATCGAGGCCCTGCCCTTCTTCAAGCCAATGCCACCCTCGCCTCTGCCCGAACCGGACGAAGACGATGAATGACGGCCCCTTCCACGCAGGCGAACTGGAAGCACAGTCGCTAGCCAGCCAGTTCTCCCGCGGCGGCGGCATCCGCAACTTCATGCCCGATCAGCACCGTCTGTTCTTTGCCCAGCTCCCCTGGATCTTCACGGGTGTGCTTGATGGGCAGGGCTGGCCGCTCGCGACGGCGCTGACGGGCTCTCCTGGTTTCGTCGGGAGCCCCTCCGCGACCAGCCTCACGATCAAGGCGCGCCCGCAGGAGCAGGACCCTGCGGCAGAAGCCTTCCGAGCAGCTGCGCCCATCGGTCTCCTCGGCATCGAGTTCGAGACCCGGAGACGCAACCGCGCCAACGGAACAATCGCCATGCTTCGCGACGACGGCTTCGATGTCTCGGTCGCACAAAGCTTCGGGAATTGCGCGAAGTATATCCAGGCCCGTTCGGTCGAGCAGTGGGCCGACCAGCACGCCATTCAGCACGAGGCACTGATCCAGCTGGATACGCGGGCACATGAACTCATAGCCGCCGCCGACACCTTCTTCATCGCCAGCACGGCCGGACAAGGCGCCGGGCCGGCGGGTGGCATCGACATCTCCCATCGCGGAGGGCAGCCCGGCTTCGTACGCGTCGATGGCGATGTCCTGACCGTGCCGGATTTCGCCGGAAACAGCTATTTCAACACATTGGGAAACCTGCTGCGCGAACCGCGCGCCGCCCTGCTCTTCGTCGATTTCCGGACGGGCTCGGTCCTGCAACTCCAGGGAGTTGCGGAGATCCTATGGAGTGACGCCGAGACAGCCTGGCTCAGCGGAGCGGAGCGGCTTTGGCGATTTCATGTGACGCGCGGCTGGCGGCGCGAGGGAGCCGTACCGTTGCACTGGTCGGCGCCCGAATATGCGCCGACCACCTTGCTGACGGGCATCTGGGATCGCCCTCTTCTGGCCGGAGCCCGCTAGAACAGCCGCCCACCCTCGGGTACCGCATGCCCCGGGCCGATCAGCACGACCTCGCCATCGGCATCGGGGATTCCGAGCGTCAGCACCTCGGACATGAACTTGCCGATCTGCCGCGGCGGGAAGTTGACCACGGCGAGAACCTGCCGGCCCGGCAGTTCTTCCGGCTTGTAGTGCCTGGTGATCTGGGCGGAAGATTTCTTCCGCCCGATCGTGCCGCCGAAATCGATCACCAGCTTGATCGCCGGCTTGCGCGCCTCCGGATAGGGCTCGGCCTCGACGATGGTACCGACACGGACGTCGACCTTGAGAAAATCATCGAAGCCGATCGTCGCGGCTATTTCCTGAGACGGACTCAAAATTCCTCCCACCCCGTATCACGGGTATCGAGATCGAGCTTGCGCGCGGTCGCCGCCGCGGCGCTGCCATTCACCTTCGCGCTTCGCGGCGCCGCCGGGCGGGGCGCCGCGGACGCGGCTGCAGTAGAGGGTGTGATCGCCGCCTGCATCGTCCGGGCGATCGCCTGCAGCCTGGCGGCGTCGCCGCCGATCTGGAAGCGGGCGACGAGCGACGAGAGCCGGTCGGCCTCCTGCGACAGCGAGTGGGCGGCGGCGGTGGACTGCTCCGCCATGGCCGCGTTCTGCTGCGTTGCCTGGTCCATCTCGCCAACCGCGGCGTTGACCTCCTGCAGACCGGAGGCCTGTTCCTGCGCCGCACCCGCGATCTGAGCGACGAGGCCGGTGGCGCGCGCGATCTCCGAGGCCATACGCTGCAGTGCTCCGCCGGTCTGCCCGACGAGATTGACGCCCTTCTCGACCTCGACGGTCGAGGCGTCGATCAGCGCCTTGATTTCCTTGGCGGCGGAAGCCGAGCGCTGCGCCAGCGCGCGCACTTCCGAAGCGACGACGGCAAAGCCCTTGCCGGCATCGCCGGCACGCGCCGCCTCGACGCTGGCATTGAGGGCCAGCAGATTGGTCTGGAAGGCGATCTCGTCGATGACGCCGACGATCTGTGAAATCTCCTGCGCCGACTTCTCGATGCCGCCCATTGCCGTCACGGCATCGCGCACGATGCTGGTGGACTGCTCCGCCTCGCCCTTGACATGTTCCGTCGCCTGATTGGCGAGCCGGGCGCTCTCGGCGGTCTGGCGCACCGTGGCGGTGAGCTGGTCGAGCGCCGTTGCCGTCTCCTCGACCGAGGAAGCCTGCTGCTCGGTGCGGCTCGCGAGATCGTCCGCCGCCTGGCTGATCTCGACCGAACCGGCCTTCATGCTTTCGGTGTTGGTGACGATCTGGCGCATCGCATCCTGCAGCTTGGCGATCGCGGCGTTGAAATCGTCCTTGAGCTTGACGTACTCGGCCGAGAACGTCTCCCCGATCCGATAGGTCAGATTGCCGCCGGCCAGATGTTCGAGGCCTGCTCCCAGCGCCTCGACGACATCCGCCTGCACACGCGCATGCTCGGCGCGCTCGGCTTCGTTGCGGCGCCGTTCGGTATCGGCAGCGCTGCGATGTCCGGCCGCTTCCTCCTCGGCGCGCCGCTTGTCGGCTTCAATCGCCTCCTTGGCCAGCGCCGCGTCGCGGAAGACGACGAGGGCACGCGCCATCGAGCCGATCTCGTCCGGCCGCTGCTGATGCACGATCTCGGTCTGGAGTTTGCCTGCGGCCAGTTCGTTCATCGAAGACGACAGGGAGGTCAGCATCCGCGAAGAACGGCGGCTGAGGACGATGACGAGACCGAGCATGATCAGCCCGAGCGGCACCAGAACCTTGGCGACGCCATTGACCATGCCGAGGAAGGCCGCATCGACGTCCTGAACATGCAGGCCCGAGCCGACCAGCCACTGCCATTTCGGGACACCGATGACGTAGGAGATCTTCAGCGAGGGCTCGGTGTCGCCCATCTTGAGCCAGCCATAGTCGAGGAACCCCTCGCCCTTGGCCTTCACCAGCGCGATCATCTCCTGGACGAAGAACTTGCCATCCGCATCCTTGAGCGGCCGCATATCGGTCGACTGGATCTTCTTGTTGGCATGCAGCAGGCTGATGCCATCATAGCTCACGACGAAGTAATAGTTGTCGTTGTCGAAGCGTGCGCCGCCGATGGCCTCCATCGCCATCTTCTTGGCGTCCTCCTCCTTGAGCTCGCCAGCTTCGGCGCGAGCCAGATAGCTCTTGACGGTGGTCGCAGCCGCTTCGACGGCATTCTTCATTTCGGCACGCTTGAGCGCGATCATCTCATTACGCGCGGCGTTCAGCGTATAGCCGACTCCCCCGACGGCGATGACGACGGCCAAGGCCGCGATCAGCGCGAAGGACCGGCCGATCGACAGCGTTGCAATCTTTCTGGAGAACGACATCCGCGTATCCTGCGCGCGAGGAGAATGTCGTCCTTTCACATGAATTGACTAAAGGGCACTTAAAGTCGGCACGTTTCGGCCGCAGTTCGCGCGGCCGTCCCGTTCCCGGCGAGGCCCTTCACCCCCCACTCAGCCGGAGCCGCGGCGTCAGATCGCCGGCGCGTAGTCCTCGTTGTCCTCGCCGCGCTCGGAGGCACGCTCCCGCCGCCGCGCCTTCAGCGGGCGGCCCGAGCAGATCGCCCGCGCCAGTCCCCGGAACGGTGCGGTGAGCCTGTGCACATCCTCGACCCGCGCCATGATGCAGCCCGCCGTCTTCAGTTCACGGTCGAGCCGCGCCATGGTCTTCGACAACTCCGGTTCGTCGTCGTCGAGCCAGATCTCGGAAACGCGCGCCATCAGCAGCACGGCGCCCTGCACGCGCAGACCACCGAGCGCATCCTCCGTGGGGATACCGACCGACGCCAGCATGTAGCGCCAGGAATTGACCGCGCCGCGGTTGAGTGCCGCCAACGCCAGCGGATCGCGGCGAATGACCGGCACGATCTTGCGCAGCCCCGCCTTGTAAGGCGCCATGGCGTCGAGCCGACGCATCACGAGGTCGAACAGACGCTCCTTGACCGGTTCGCCAGCGAGATCCTCCGACACGCCGGCAAGCACGGCGTCGTCGACGATCCGGGTGACGCCACCGAGCATGGCGAGCTTGGAAGGGAAAAGGCCCCGCAATTGCGCCAGCGTCAGCCCTGCCGCACTGGCGATGTCAGGCAGTTCGATCTCGTCCCAGGGCCGCGTCGCGGCGAGGTTCATCAAGGCGTCGACGGCCCGCCTGCGCGGATCCGCCGGCTTGCCGGCTTCCGCCGCAGCGGGTTCACCTTTGCTGGAAACGGGTTTGCGGGCCATGGCTCTGCTCCTCTCGCTTCGCGATGAGAAGACGTTAAGCCGCCATCGTGGCGGGTGGAAGGCTTCCAGGAGCATTTTCGAGCGAGCCGGAAACAGGCTCGCAGGAAGAAAATATGTCAGGCAAAATCCTGAAATTGTTCGATTTTCGATGAAATCCGGACCACTTCAGCCGGACAGCTCACCGGCGCGACGTTTGGCAGCAGCCACCGCCTTGCTCATCAGCGGCTTCATTCCATCCTCCGCCATCAGCACCTCGAGCGCCGCCGCCGTCGTGCCGCCGGGCGAGGTTACGTTCTGGCGCAGTGTTCCGGGCGGTAGCGGCGACTGGAACAGCAGCTCCCCCGCCCCCTCGACCGTCGCGCGGGCCAACCGCTCGGCCACATCGGCCGGCAGCCCGGCGTCCCGGCCGGCCGCGGCGAGGCATTCGACGAGATGGAAGACATAGGCCGGCCCCGAGCCCGAAACCGCGGTTACGGCATCGATAAGCCCCTCGTCGTCGAGCCATTCGACTTTGCCGATGCTGGCGAGCAGCACGTCCGCAGTCGCCCGCTGCGCCGCGCTCACGCCCTTGCCGGGCGCAGCCGCCGTCGCACCGCGCTGTACGGAGGCCGGCAGATTCGGCATGGCGCGGATGATCGCCGTCGCATTGGGCAGGCGCGCCGAGAGGTCGCCGAGCGTCTTGCCAGCCAGGATCGAGATCAGCAGCGTCTTCGGATGGATGAAGGCCTGCACGGCAGGCGCCGCCGTGTCGAGCATCTGCGGCTTGGTCGCCAGGACCAGCACTTCAGCCGCTGGAATGTCCTTCGCGGAGGGGTTGAGCCGCATGCCCTTCTCGCCGGCGAGCTCGACGATCTCGTCCGACGGCTTGGGGTCGATCAGGCTGATGCCGGCGGGATCGATGCCGATGCGCAGCCATCCCTCCAGCATGGCGCCTCCCATCTTGCCCGCGCCGATCAGGACGAGCGATTGCGGCAGGGAAGCGGTCATGGCGGGCCCTCGATGGCTGGCGATGCCCCGTGGCGAAGGCCCAGGGTCTCTTGCGGCGCAAGCCTTTCCCGTCCCGCATCCGCGGGTCAAGCCTGCATCTGATGCGGCGGCAGCCTCAGGCCTCGCCGACCGTCTCCAGCATGGCGCCTTCGAGACCTTCCTTGGCGGTCTTGCCGGCCCAAACGACGAACTGGAACGCCTGATAGTAGCGCTCGCATGCGTCGATCGCGCTCTTGATCAAGGCCGCGGCCTGCTCATCCGTCGGCTCCGCGCCGCCGGAAAGCAGCAGTGCGTGGCGGTACATCACCACGCTCTCGCTGCTCCAGAGGTCGAAGTGTCCGAGCCAGAGCTGCTCGTTCACGAGGCTGACGAGCTGCAGCACCTCGCTGCGGCGGCGTTCCGGCACCTTCAGGTCGAAGGCGCAGGCGATATGCAGCGCCTCCACCTCGGCAAGCCAGGTGATCGCGACATGGTATTCGGACCAGCCGCCGGTCACCGAGACCGAAAGCTCGTCATCGCTGTCGCGGTCGAATGTCCAGTTGTTGAGGGAAGCGAGTCGCTCGAACAGGTCGAGAGGGTTGGAAGGCCGATCGAGATCGGCATCCATATCGAGGTCCATCATGCCCTAGGGTCCACCTTCCGGATGCTGGCGCATCCGGCGCGTTCGAGAAGAGGAACACGGCGACTGGAAAGCCGAAGGAACGCAACACACCTCCGGAACGCCCCCGGGGAAGCGTTCCCGCTCGCCTTGGCAAAGCGAATCTGCCTAGCGAATCAATTCTTTCCACCGACGATAGCGCAGGCGCTGTGACGCTCCCAACACGGTGCCGAAGCTCCGCGGATTCGGGCGCTGGGCTCAATCCCTCGCAGACGCTGTCCACAGCACTTGGCTGTGGACACTCGGACCTTAGGTCAGGGCCTCGGAATCAGGACTTGGCGAGCTTGGCTTCGAGCGCGGCAATACGCGCTGCCAGCTTGTCGTTCTCCTCGCGGGCGATGAGCGCCATCTCGCGCACCGCCTCGAACTCCTCGCGCGGCACGACATCGAGCTCGCGCAGCAGCTTCTCGATCTGCGTCTTCACCACGGTCTCGACCTCGCGCCGCACGCCCTGCGCAGCGCCAGCCGCGTCGGTGGCGAGGCGAGCGATATCGTCGAGAAAGCGGTTGCTGGTGCCGGCCATGGAGTGTCTCCCGCGCGGACGAGGCATCCGCTTCTGCGGCCTATATGGGAGAAGGCCGTTCGCATCGCAATCGAAAGCCGCTGCAGAGGAGAGGAGTGTGGCGGTTTGCTCGCCCGATCTGGACCTCGCCGGGCGATGCGCCTAGAAAGAGCGAACAGGGTAGTTCGTAGCGATCCACAGCCCAAAGGGCGGGAGGCGTCATGTTTCATCGTTTGAGCGGCCTCGCTCTGGGGCCGGTATTGGCGCTTGCGCTCGCCGGTTGCCAGGAAACGACTCAGACTGCGGCCCGTCCGCGCGTCGACGCGCCCGGCGTCCCGGTCTCGGTCCAGAGCATCTCCGGCGCACCTGACGACGTGACCACCAGTTTCGCCGGCCTGCTCGGCGAAGCCGCTGCCGAACGGAAGATGGAAATCGTTCCTGGCGACAAGCCGGCGCGCTTCCGTGTGAAGGGCTATCTCACGGCCCAGCCGACCGAGGACGGCCAGACCGCGCTCGCCTTCGTCTGGGACGTCTACGATTCGACGAAGCAGCGCGCCCAGCGCGTCCAGGGCGAGAGCATCGGCAAGCGCAGCGGCGGTTCTGACCCCTGGGCCGGCATCGACAGCACGGTCGTCGCCAAGGCTGCCTCGGATTCGATGGATGCGATCGCGGGCTTCCTCGTCACGACGCCCGCCGCCGAAACCGCCCTCGCCCCGGCCGGGAAGAACGACGGCAAGGGCAAGGCGAACGACAGGAAGGCTGCCGAAAACCGCACGGCCTCGGCCGGCAACGGCAAACGCCTCTGAGCCTTTCCAAGGGCTGGAACCGAGGGGTTTGCCAGACGTTCGGCTTTCTTGCGATCGATCGAATCGCCGAAGATGCCCGCGACTGTCCGGCGCTGCCGACCGGCCTCTCTTTGTCATGCGTTTTGCATACTGATATTGCAGCGCAGCGGTCGACTCCATGCAGCGGCACTGTTAAGAGCGCTTCCAACTGAGCCGGCACGGCTGGCTCGCGCCCCCGTCTCCTGCAACGGTACGCCACGGCATGGCCTCTCATTTCAAAGTCGTCGCTGGTAATTCCAACCGACCACTCGCCGAAGCTATCTGCAATCACCTCAGCATTCCCCTCGCCAAGGCTTCGGTCCGGCGCTTCGCCGACATGGAGGTGTTTGTCGAAATCCAGGAGAATGTGCGTGGGCAGGATGTCTTCGTCATCCAGTCCACCTCCTTCCCCACCAACGACCATCTGATGGAGCTGCTCATCATCGTCGATGCACTGCGCCGCTCCTCGGCCAAGCGCATCACGGCGGTGATTCCCTATTTCGGCTATGCGAGGCAGGACCGCCGCGCCTCCGGCCGCACCCCGATCTCGGCCAAGCTCGTCTCCAACCTGATCACCCATGCCGGCGTCGACCGCGTGCTGACGCTCGACCTCCATGCCGGCCAGATCCAGGGCTTCTTCGACATCCCGACCGACAACCTGTTCGGCGCGCCGCTGATGGCGCGCGACATCAAGGACCGGCTCGAATGGAAGAACGCGATGGTCGTCTCGCCGGACGTCGGCGGCGTGGTCCGCGCCCGCGCGCTGGCCAAGCGCATCGACGCCCCGCTCGCCATCGTCGACAAGCGCCGTGATCGCCCCGGCGAGTCGGAGGTCATGAACATCATCGGCTCGGTCGAGGGGCGCTCCTGCATCCTGATCGACGACATCGTCGACTCGGGCGGCACGCTGGTGAACGCCGCCGAAGCCCTGCTCGAGCAGGGCGCCAAGGAAGTCTACGCCTACATCACCCATGGCGTGCTCTCAGGTGGCGCGGTCGCCCGCATCGCCGGCTCCAAGCTCAAGGAACTCGTCATCACCGACTCGATCATGCCGACCGAAGCGGTGAAGGTTGCCCGCAACATCCGCGTCATCTCCATCGCCGGGCTGATGGGCGAGGCGATCGAGCGCACGGCGAGCGAGACCAGCGTCTCCAGCCTGTTCGACTGATGGCAGGCACGGCAGAGTCGCGCGCGCTCGTCCTGCTCTCCGGGGGGCAGGACTCGACCACAGCGCTGGCCTGGGCACTCGACCGCTTCGATGCGGTCGAGACGGTCGGCTTCGACTACGGCCAGCGCCATCGCATCGAGATGGAGTGCAGGCAGGCGATCCGCGAGAAGCTGCCGTCGCTGTCCTCGACCTATGCCGAGCGGCTCGGCCCAGACCACGTCATCGATCTTGCCGCGCTGGGCGCGCTCTCCGAAACGGCGCTGACCCGCGAGACCGAGATCGTCTTCGCCGAAACCGGCCTGCCCTCGACCTTCGTGCCGGGCCGCAACCTCATCTTCCTCACCTTCGCAGCCGCCCTCGCCTATCGGCGCAACCTGCGCCACATCGTGCTCGGCGTCTGCGAGACCGACTATTCCGGCTACCCCGACTGCCGCGACGACACGATCAAGGCGATGCAGGTCGCGCTCGGACTCGGGCTGGACCGCAGGCTCGTCCTGCACACGCCACTGATGTGGCGCGACAAGGCCCAGACCTTCGCGCTTGCCCGCGAGCTTGGAGGCCAGGCCCTGCTCGATCTGGTCCTCGCAGAGACCCATAGCTGCTACCTCGGGGATCGGACGACGCGGCATGGCTGGGGCTATGGCTGCGGGCGCTGCCCGGCCTGTGACTTGCGCGCAAAGGGCTATGCGGCCTATCTGGCCGCTCCCGGTAACAGCGGACCATCCTATGACTCGTGATCGTCAGCGACAGACCGAGGGCGCCATCGCGCTCGCCCTGTTCGCCCTCACCATCCCGGCAGCGAACTGGATGCTTGGCCATGTCGGGACGGTCTGCGTGCCGGGCGGCCCTTGCCTCGTGCCGGTCTGGCCCGGCATCGACGCACCGAGCGGCGTCCTGATGATCGGGCTCGCTCTCGTGTTGCGCGACATCGTCCAGCGTCGCCTGGGGCCCTTCGCAGGCCTTGCAGCAATCGCGGTCGGCACCCTGATCTCCGCACTATTGGCGCCGCCCGCCATCGTCCTGGCCTCGGTCGCGGCCTTCACGCTGTCGGAACTCGCCGA
>JARYGW010000154.1:0-12923 GCA_033792295.1 Allobosea sp. | reverse complement strand
CTTCACCGGAACGAAGCGCATCGTCGGCCTACAGACGGCTTCGCAGATCGCCTCCGCATCGCCGGCGTCGGTCTTGCCACGCTTGACATACGGCTTGACGTAAGCCGGCGGCATCAGCCGCACGCGGTGCCCAAACGCAGCGATCTCGCGAGCCCAGAAATGCGCCCCGCCACATGCCTCTAGCCCGACAAGACAAGGATCAAGCTTCGAGAAGAACGTCAGGACCTGCGATCGGCGCAACTGGCGCTTCACGAGGACCGACCCGTCTGCAGCGATCGCGTGGACCTGGAAAACCTGCTTGGCCAGGTCGAGGCCGACAACTTGAATCTGGGACATGGAAAGCTCCCTTCCACAATGAACACCACTCCGGAACACAAGCCCGGATCAGCGATGCCGCAAAGCGGAGCCGTTCCACATCATCATAGTTCAGGGTGGACCAATTCAACGGGGGTGGATCATCTGGCCGATACCTCCGGAGGCAATTGGCGCAAGGCGCCTCCAGCGTCATGAAATGCGAAAGGTCGTTGGTTTCGTGCGGCTGAGAACAACTGGTATTCAAAGTAGTAGCTACAGCTTCCATGCTTTCAGCAAGGTCCTGACCAGGTTCTGCCCGTCAGGAGCCAGCCGGAAATCCGTCTTGCCGAGCGCCCATTCTTCGATCAGACCGCTGATGGTCGCGCAAAGCGTCGACGCGGCCACGTCCGCCGTCCATGGCGTCGGCAAGCCGGCCCCTTTGTCGACAGCCTGAAAAATCCGACGAAATATGACGATCGTGTCTTCGCGAAACGTACTGCCGCCACCGGCGCCTTGGTCAGTGAGGTTGATGTCCAGACGCTGCAGAACGCGGATCACTCCCTTCTGCCGCGGTTCCGCCTCGAAGCGTGCGAACAGCTCCGAAATCAGCTCCCCGAGAACACTGAGAGCGGCGGGGTCTGCTCTATCGGAAAGGCGATCGGCGAGGTTCTGAAACGGGATTTGAGCATCCTCCTGCAGCGCCAGGAGCAAGCCTTGCTTGTTCTTGAAATGCCAGTGGACGGCGCCGCGAGTCACGCCAGCCGCGATCGCGACCTGTTCGAGGCTGACATTATCGTAGCCGCGATCGAGAAACAATTCTTCGGCGGCGCGGCGAATCTGGCGGGCGGTTTCGGCCGCCTGCTCCTTGGTTCGTCTCATGTCTCAGCCTTGACTTCGCAAAGATACAAACATACCGTATGTATTAGGGGCATAATCTGGCATCTGCAACTCGCAAGCCAACGGTTGCGAGGCTGATGTGCTTTGGGGCGATTTCAATGGCGATCAAGACGATTGCGACCTTTCTTGGCGTTGCCCCGCAGCGCAGGGGGCATCTCAGCTACGCTGTGCAGCTTTGCGTCCAGCATAACGCACATCTGATTGGGATCCTCCAACTGCCCCAGAATTCCCTCGAACACCCCGCCTTTTCCTTTGTCCGCGGCTCGGCCGCGATCGCCGATCTGTTGCGGCACCAGAAAGATCGGGACAGGGCGACAATCCTGGCGGCACAAGAGCAGTTCGAGCAGATCGCGGCGCAGCACGG
Source organism: Allobosea sp. (assembly GCA_033792295.1). Taxonomy (GTDB): domain Bacteria; phylum Pseudomonadota; class Alphaproteobacteria; order Rhizobiales; family Beijerinckiaceae; genus Allobosea. The sequence goes on along the minus strand of JARYGW010000154.1, from coordinate 11,368 downwards.
AATCCGGCACGAGTTCAGGATCCATATGGCGCTCGGCGAAGTCGACGAGCGGCACTTGGGATCGTTGCATGCCGACCTCGTAGTCGCGACCAGCCCAAAGGAGCTTTGGCCGGATGAGGGGCCTCCTCCCGATGCTGTGCAACTCGCCACCGGCGTTCCGTTTCTGCTTGTGCCAGAGCAATGGCCAGGCCTTGCCCCGCCACGAAACATCTTGATTGGGTGGAAGACGAGCCGGGAAGCACGTCGCGCTATCGGCGATGCCTTGCCGCTGCTGAAGCGGGCGGATTCGGTGACGCTACTGCTGGTCGATCCGGGCAGCGATGAGGAGCCGGGGGTCGAAGTCGCGATGTTTCTGTCGCGCCATGGGGTCCGTCTAACTGTCGAGACTGTCCAATCTCATGGCGGGGCGATTGCAGACGTCATTGCGGCACACGCCCTGTCACATGGCAAGGATTTGATCGTGCTGGGTGCTTATACCCACAGGAGATTGACCGAGATCGTGCTGGGCGGAGTGACGCGCTCGCTCCTGCTTCACGCACCTGTGCCGCTCCTCATCGCGCATTGAGGAAGCGGCTTCGCGTCGCGCTCATGATCGGACTGGATCGAGAGCAAGATTACCGGAAGCGGGTTTCCGCCTTTTTTATAAACATATGGTATGTATATATGTCTCCAAACTCATCGTTCGATAGGTCGGCCATGCCCGCGCGGCGTCATCTGCTGATCAGTTGCTGCCTTCTCGGCCTTGTCGCGCCCGCGCTAGCGCAAGCGCAAGCGCCAGGTGGAGCGCCTCCCGCCGTAGGCGTCATCTCCGTGGTGCCGACGGAGATTGCTGAAACGACCGAGTTCAACGGGCGCATTGAAGCCGTTGACCGGGTTAACATCGTTGCGCGTGTTTCCGCTTTTCTCGAACAGCAGCTCTTTACCGAAGGAGCGGAGGTCAGGAAGGGCGATCTGCTGTTTCGTCTGGAGCGACCTCCCTATGAGGCGGATGTAGAAGCAAAGCGAGCGGCGGTTGCACAGGCCGAAGCCCAGCTCGAGAATTCCAATCTCGCTTTCGAGCGGGCCGACCAGTTGCGGCGATCCGGATCCGGCTCGCAAAGCACGTTCGACAATGCGGTTGCGGCGCAACGGACTGCCGCAGCCCAGGTCCGCTCGGCAAAAGCGGCGCTGACAGCCTCCGAGATCAGTCTCGATTACACGGAGATCCGATCGCCGGTTAACGGCCGCATCGGGCGCAGCTCGATGACGGTCGGGAACGTCGTAACGCCTTCGTCCGGGACCTTGGCGACGGTGGTCAGCCAGGATCCGATGTATGTCGCCTTCCCGGTTCCGACCCGCAAGCTGATCGAACTGCAGCAGAAACATGTCGCTGAGGGTGGGGCGGCCAAAGCCCTGCGACTACGGCTTCGCCTGCCTGACGGGCGTCTGTACGACCGGGAAGGCGAGCTGAACTTCGTCGACGTCAGTGTCGCGGCCGCGACGGATTCGATCACGCTTCGCGGCACGATTCCCAATCCCGCCGGCCCCGGCGGACAGCGCGAACTGTTCAACGACGCCTTCGTACGGGTCGTCCTGGAAGCGGTCACGCCGCAAGCCGCGCTCACGATACCGCGCGCGGCGGTGATGACTGATCAACAGGGCAGCTTCGTCTACGCAGTCAACGACCAGAAGATCGCCGAAATCCGGCGGGTGACGCTCGGCCAGTCGAGTGCCGGCATGGCGACGATTCTTGGCGGGCTTACTGCTGGCGAGACGGTGGTGGTCGAGGGCATCCAGCGCGTGCGCCCGGGCGCGCCTGTCACACCCGAGCCGGTCTCCCGGGCGGCCACCAAGCAAGGCTGACGGCAATGATTTCGGACGTTTTCATCGACCGGCCACGGCTGGCCATCGTCATCGCGATCGTCATGACAATCGCCGGAGCCCTTGCGCTGGCCCGTATTCCCGTGGCGCAACTGCCCGACATCGTGCCGCCGCAGGTGCAAGTGAGCGCCATGTATCCGGGAGCCTCGGCTGAAGTGCTCGAGGCCACCGTCGCCCAACCGATCGAGTCCAAGGTCGTCGGTGTCGACAAGGCGCTCTATATGAAGAGCACGAGTGGCAATGACGGCACCTATACGCTCACCGTCAGCTTCGCGCTCGGAACCAATGCCGACATCAACACGGTCAACGTCAACAACCGGGTGCAGACGGCCCTCTCGCAATTGCCCGCCGAGGTGCAGGCGCTCGGGCTGACCGTGCAGAAGCGCTCCTCCTCGATTCTGCAGTTCGTTACGCTGAGCAGTGCCGGCAACCGGCATGACGCGCTTTTCATGACGAACTACGCGGCGATCAACGTCCTCGACGAGCTGTCGCGTACGCCAGGCGTGGGCGCAGCCCAGCTTTTCGGCCGGATGAACTACTCGATGCGCATCTGGTTCGATATCGAGCGGCTGGCCAGCCTCGGCATGGTCCCGTCCGACATCGTTACCGCTATCGGAGCGCAGAATGTGCAGGCGCCGGTCGGGCGCATCGGCGCGCGCCCCGTTCCTGACGATCAGCAGTTCCAGTTCAACGTGCAGACACAGGGGCGTCTGACCACCGCGGAGGAGTTCGGCAACATCGTGCTGCGCGCCAATCCGGACGGCTCCGTCCTCAAGGTGCGCGATGTCGCGCGTGTCGAGCTCGGCGCGCAGAACGAGGATGCGTTTTCCAATCTCAACGGCAGCCCGGCTGTCGCGATCGGCATTTTCCTTGCGCCGGGAGCCAATGCGCTCACGACCTCCGATGCGGTGACCGCCAAGCTGAACGCGCTGCAATCGCGGATGCCGGAGGGATTGCGGGCGGAGATCATCTACAATTCGACCGATTTCGTCTACGACACGATCAAGGCTGTCATCAGCACGCTGATCGAAGCATTCGCCCTCGTCGCCGTCGTGGTCTTCGTCTTTCTCGGCAATCTGCGCGCGACAATCATTCCCGTCGTTGCCGTTCCGGTCTCGGTCATCGGCACTTTCGCGGCGCTGATCGCTCTCGGCTATTCCGCGAACACGGTCTCGCTCCTGGCCCTGGTGCTTGCCATCGGCATCGTCGTCGACGACGCCATCGTGGTCGTCGAGAATGTCGAGCGGGTGATGGAGGAAGAGCCGGCGCTGTCGTCTGTGGAAGCCACGAAGAAGGCGATGGGGCAGGTCACTGCGCCGATCATCGCCATCACCCTCGTGCTTCTGTCGGTCTTCGTGCCGATCGGCTTCATTCCCGGGATCTCGGGAGAACTCTTCCGGCAGTTCGCGGTGACGATCAGCGTCGCCATGCTGATCTCCGCCATCAATGCGCTGACGCTGTCGCCGGCGCTGTGCGCGGTCTTCCTGCGCCATGGTGGCGAGAAGCGCGGCATCATGGGCTGGGTCAGCCGCAAGATCGACGGCCTTCGAGACGGCTACGCCTCGATCGTCCGCCGGACGCTCAGACTCTCCGTCTTGTCGATCGTCATCGTTGCAGCCTGCGCTTTTGGCACGTTCAGCCTCTCCAGGGTGACGCCAAGTGGATTTCTGCCGGAGGAAGATCAGGGCGCCTTCTTCGTCAACGTGCAGTTGCCGGACGGCGCTTCGGTCGCGCGCACGGCGGAGACCGTTCACAAGGTGGAGCAACTGCTTCAGGGCCTGCCGCAAATCGACAGAGTCCTGTCCGTCACCGGTTATTCGCTGCTCGACAGCTTTTCCGCGAGCAATAACGCCTTCATGATCGCGCGGCTGAGGCCGTTCGAGGATCGCAAGGCGGCCGCCGACAAGGTCCACGCCGTCATCGGGCAGGTGTTCGGCGGCGTGCAGACCATTCGTTCGGCCATGATCCTGCCGTTCAACCTGCCGCCGGTCGTCGGCCTGTCGACCAGCGGGGGCTTCGAGGCGATGGTGGAGTCGCTCGAGGGCGCTGACCCGGCGACCATGGGCGGCATCGCCAATGCCATCGTCGGTGCCGCGAACCAGAATCCGTCGCTCAGCCGCGTGTTCACCACCTATGCTGCCAACGCCCCTTCGCTCTATCTCGACATCGACCGCGAGAAGGCCCAGTCGCTCGGTGTCGGGATCAATGCGATCTTCTCCGCCCTGCAGACGACGCTCGGGGGCTCTTTCGTCAACAACTTCAATCAGTTTGGCCGCACTTGGCAGGTCAACGTCCAGGGTGGCGTCGATGACCGGCGCGACATTCCCGCGCTTTGGAACATCCATGTCCGCAGCAACAGCGGAGCGATGGTACCGTTGCAGGCGCTCGCCGAACTGCGGACGATCGTCGGTCCGGCCGTCATCACACGCTACAACAACTATCGCGCGGTGACGATCAACGGCTCGCCGGCCCCCGGCGTTTCGTCCGGCGACGCCATGAAGGCCTTCCAGGAAGTGACGGCCAGGATCCTGCCGGGAGGGTTTGCGCTCGAGTGGACCGGCACCTCCTATCAGGAGCAGCAGGCGGGTGGTCAGACCGGCATCATCCTCGGGCTGGCGCTGCTCTTCGCCTACCTTTTCCTTGTCGCTCTCTATGAGAGCTGGATGATTCCCGTTCCGGTGCTTCTGTCCGTCATCGTCGGCGTGCTCGGCGCCTTCATGGTGATCGTCGCCTGGGGGCTTACGCTCGACCTCTACGGCCAGATCGGCCTCGTCGTGCTCATCGCGCTGGCGGCGAAAAACGGGATTCTGATCGTCGAGTTCGCCAAGGAGCAGCGTGAGCATGGAGCCAGCATCACGGAGGCGGCCGCTTTAGGGGCAACACTGCGCTTCCGCGCGGTGATGATGACCTCATTCGCCTTCATCCTCGGGCTCGTCCCGCTGGTATGGGCGAACGGCGCCTCGATGCTGGCGAGGCAGAACGTCAGCACGCCCGTATTCATGGGCATGATCGCCTCCAGCACCATCGGCATCATCCTGATCCCGATGCTCTATGTGGCTTTCCAGACGCTGCGCGAGAAGATCAAGGGAGTTTTTCGGTCAAAGGAACATCCCGCGCTTCCCTCGTCGGATCACGGCTGAGGGGAGGGAACGATGCTCGGCGAACGCCCCTTGGCCGGCCATCGACTGGGGCGCGCACTGGAAATGGTGCGCGCCCCAGGCCTCATCGCATTCCTGTCTGCTAGAACCCGCGCCGGTCGGCGCCGCGCCGAGAGTCGGTTCAGCGGGCCGCGCGACTGGCTTCGTCTGGTGATGCTGGGCGTAATCCTAAGCTGTATGGGAGCAATGGGATTAGTACGGCCTTTGACCGGTATTGAGCTTCCCGATTATGTTCCCGGTACGCCCGCAATTTTTGGAGGGATGATGCTGGCACTTGGCATTATTCGCATTGGGCGCCAAAACATCTATGGAGATTGGCTTTTTCTTGCTCTGATCTTCATTGTTCTCGGAAATATCGTTGCCTTAAATCACGGCGCTCTCAACTCAGCATGGTTTGTAGCTTTCTGGGGAGGGCAGTTTCTGTCTGCAATCTTACGACTTTGGATTGCCGCTTTGACCGAGGTCAAAGAAGAAAACCCAGGTTGGCTGACAGCGACTGGTTTGATCGGCGCATTTTGTGTAACGTGGATTTCAGCCGGATTTTTAGCGGGTCAAGAATTCGATCTCGATTTTGTCCTATCCGTAGATCTTTTAGTGTTCGGAATAGCGGTCATCGGATTTGGAATTTATCGGCGAGAAACATTTACCACCTAGTTTTACTGCGTCATAAAGCTGGAAGTGGAGAGATTCGCTCGTTTTTCGAAGATGATAGGCTGCCGATTTACAGTAGTGGATTGTCGCGATGGGGGGTTGGGGAGCAGCGGGCGCAGGGGCTTCGATACGAAACTTGCCGCGCTGGTAGCTATCGGTCATGCCGATCGCGCCGAACCGCTTCGGGACTATTGCTTGGGACGGATGATGCCGGCGTCTCGCAAGAGTGGCGAGCCGCTGGCGGCGGCGCCGGCGCGGGTTTCAGCCAAGCATCAGTCGCTGCTTTATTTCGTGGGGCAGCGCCCTGGTCGGATGAAGCGCTCATCGCGAGTGTTCACGAGTGGGTGCTGGCGCGCATGGTCGCGCGCGGCGGTCCGATAACAGCATGGATCATCGACGCCATCGGCTTCCCGAATAAGGGCAGGCACTCGGTCGGCGTCTCGCGCCAATATTGCGGCCAGCTCGGCAAGGAGGACAATTGCCAGGTGGCGGTGAGCCTCTCGATCGCGAACGAAAAGGGAGCTTGCCGATCGCGTGGCGGCTCTAACGTCCGAGTTCACCACGCATCCGCGCCATCTGGTGAAGGATTGTACAGGGATGATGAGCGAGTGTCTCGCCGGCCTCCGTGGGCTCCACACCGCGCCGACCCCTGTGGAGCAGCAGGACTGCGCCCGCCGCTTCCATGTCCCGTAGCCGCTCGCTGGCAGCGACATGCCGGCCTCCGCCGGGCCATGGGTGATGCTGCGGGCATCGATGACGGCAAGAATCAGGCGGAGATCGATGAGGTCAAAGCGTATGCGGAAAGAATAGTCGCCGATCTGACTTCGGTATAGCCGAAGTCAGAGTTCGACTCATCCCCATTGTCGAAGGTGTCCGGGCCGATAGTCATAGGTCATGTTTGATCTTTCGCCTGCGATACTCCCTGCCGTCCTCGCGACCTTCTTCGGCGCCGGTCTCGTCAAAGGCGTCACCGGAATGGGCCTTCCCACCGTGGCCATGGGCGTGCTCGGTGCGCTCATCTCCCCACTGGCGGCCGCAAGCCTGCTGATCGTGCCATCCTTCATCACCAATGTCTGGCAACTTTTCGCAGGCCCGAACTTTGGTCCGCTGCTGCGGCGCCTGTGGCCGATGATGCCGGCGGTCGTCGCCGGAACGCTAATCGGCTCCAAGTGGATCGCCGGAGGTGACCCAGAAGTGACGACGACGCTGCTTGGCATCGCTCTCTCGGTCTACTCCGCGTAAACGCTATTTGCCCGACAGCTCGGCGTTCCGCGCCATTTTGAAATCTGGCTGTCGCCGCTGGTCGGCGGCATCACCGGCGTTGTGACGGGAGGGACCGGCGTGTTTGTCATTCCCGCCGTGCCCAATCTCCAGGCGCTCGGGCTGTCGAAGGACGATCTGGTGCAGGCGCTCGGCCTGTCATTCACGGTATCGACGATCGCGCTGGCCATCGGTCTTGGCGCGCATGGCGCTTTTCAGACTGACCATCTCGCATTGTCGGCCCTCGCCGTGATTCCCAGGATGTTTAGTATGTGGGCAGGACAGCGCGCGCGCAACCAGATCAACCCAGTCGCTTTTCGTCGCGGATTTCTGATCTGTTTATTGTTGCTCGGATTCGAGATGGCGGCGAGGCCGGTGCTGTGACGGTCCTCTCGTTTTGGTAAAATTCGCGGCGGGGTGCCGCCAGCGCTTAGGCGCGAATACGGCACGCTACAGGCTGCCGATCCCTCTCCATGCTTCGCTTGGCTTCGTGGCCTCAGCGCCCAGGAAGCCACCAGCGAATCATGTAGGGTAATACGTGCGCAGAGCGCCGCCGCGCCCAACGAGGCCGCCCAAGACAACCGGTCCCTGGAACGCTCCTCGACGACCTGTACGATTATGACGACGATCCTGCGCCGCGCACAACCGCCCGTCGCGCGGCAGTCCGCCTCATGTCTTCGACGTGGAGAAGCTGCCGGTCATCGACGACTGGCCCGACGAAGTGCCGATCTGCCTTTACGCCAAGACGATCGAGACAACGCGGTTTTGCTGGCCGCCGGTGTCGGCGTCGCGGGTCCGGCTGAACCATGCCCAGTTGCTGGCGCTGGTCGACGGGACGGACTGGAAGAAGGTCCGCGCGGCCTCGGTCCGGCGGCCGCAATCATTGGGATGAGCGGTCTGGCGCAACTGGTCCTCAATGGAAGCGTCACGCTGGTTCTAGGAGGAATAGGGGACGTAGAGAGCGATACGGAGCATGGCGGAATCCTTAAAGTTGAAGCAGTGCCTTGAGCTTGGCACGCACCTCAGCCAGTACGGCGGCCGTTACCTCGCCTTTGCGTTTGGCCTTGCGAGCGCGCCAATCAAGGTTCTTAATCTGATCTGCAAGAATGGCGCTTGGCGGGTTCTGGCTGATGACGACCTCGAAGGGATAGTCTTTGAGCTTCGTTGTCAGCGGGCAGCACAACATCATGCCCCGCAACCCGTTGTAGCGGGCCGGCGACAGCACCAGAGCGGGGCGATGGCCAGCCTGCTCGTGCCCGACCTGCGGATCGAAATTCACCCACACGATCTCGCCGCTGTCAGGCACCCATGCGGCCATCACCAGACTTCCTTGCCGACAAGAGCGCCGAAATCCGCCTCGTCATGGAAGGTGTCGGGCGTCATCCCAGACAGCAGCTTGTCGAGATCGTAGGATAGGCTCTGGACGGGTTCGATGATCACCCGGCCATCTTCCTCGCGCACCTCCACCGCCTGATCGACATGAAGGTTGGCGGCGGTCATCACTGAATGCGGAATCCGAACCGAGGCGCTATTGCCCCATTTCTTGATGTTGACTTGCATGGCTGCGTCCCATTGTATCTATGATGTCGATACAATAATGTGCCACGCGATTGGTGTCAACGGTGTAGATAGAATATCCGGCGTTGATGGGAGCGCGCGCGAGGCGTCACAGTCATTCTTTCTCCGGTGGCGCATTGTCATCGGCTGCGCGCATGTCCTTCTCGAAGTCCTTGCGCGCCATGCGCCTGCCGATCAGGCGGGCGATTGTCAGCACTACCGCGTCCAGCCGCTCCGCTGTATCGGCCTCGTGCCCGGCATCCTGTCCATCGCGTAGGCATTGTCGTTTGCCGGTCTCCGCTGCCCTTTGTCGTCGCCGCGATCAGAAGTCATCGATGCTGATTCCGAGGGATGCCGCCCCCGGATTCCGATTTGATGTCGCCCCCTCGTTCCGAGATTTATCCGCCCCCTGATTCCGAGATGATGCCGCCCCCTGTCGGGCGGTGAGATTGCGGGTCCTCTGCTGGCTTAGGCTTGCTCCTTTTGGCGTGTCCGAGGGGAGCGATGGATGCCGGCGGAGAGGGTGAGCATGCGGCGTGTCCGCGAGATTTTGCGGTATCGGTTCGAGCAGGGCCTCGGCCACAAAGCGATCTCGGTGCGCGTCGGCGCGGCGCCCTCGACGGTGCGCGAGACGCTGCGGCGCGCGGCTGCGGCCGGGCTGAGCTGGCCGCTGGGCGAGGATATCGGCGATGCCGTGCTGGAGGCCGCGCTGTACCATCCCGCCGGCACGAAGACGGGCCATCGCCGCAGTCCAGAGCCTGACTGGGCCGCGGTCCACCGGGAGATGAAGCGCAAGCATGTGACGCTCCAGATTATCTGGGACGAGTACATCGCGCGTCATCGCGACGGTTACCGGTACAGCCGCTTCTGCGATCTCTATCGCGGCTGGGCAGCCAAGCTGCCGGTGACGATGCGCCAGAGCCATGCGGCCGGCGACAAGCTGTTCGTCGATTATGCCGGCGACAAGGTTGCCGTCGTCGTCGATCGGCTGACGGGCCAGGTCCGCGACGCGCACATCTTCGTGGCGGTGCTGGGCGCCTCGAGCCTGGCCTATGCCGAGGCAAGCTGGAGCGAGACGCTCCCCGATTGGATCGCCGCTCATGTCCATGCGGTCGAGGCCTTCGGCGGCGCGCCGGCGCTGTTTGTGCCCGACAACGCCAAGGTCGCGGTGATCAGGTCGTGCCTGTATGATCCCCAGGTCAACCGTAGCTACGCCGGCATGGCGGCCCATTACGACAGCGCGGTGTTGCCGACACGGCCGCGGCGGCCGCGCGACAAGGCGAAGGTCGAGGCCTGCGTGCTGATCGTCGAGCGCTGGCTGCTCGGCCGGCTGCGTCATCGGATCTTCCACAGCCTGGCCGAACTGAACGCCGCGATCGCCGAGATGCTGGTCGATCTCAACGACCATCGTGTCCTGCGCCGGGTCGGGCAGACCCGGCGTCAGCTCTTCGAGGCGATCGACCGGCCGGCGCTGCGGCCGTTGCCGGTCGAGCCCTATGTCTTCGCCGAATGGCGGCTGCGGCGGGCGGGCCTCGATTACCATGTCGAGATCGAGCGCCACTATTACTCGGTGCCCTATCGCTTCGCGCGCGAGCAGGTCGAGGCCAGGATCACCGCACGCACGATCGAGCTCTTCCACAAGGGCGAGCGGATCGCGGCCCACCTTCGCGGAAGCGGCAATGGCCGCCACACGACGATCACCGAGCACATGCCTTCGTCGCATCGGCGCTTCGCCGATTGGACGATCGAGCGCATCGCCCGCGACGCCGCCGCGGTCGGCGCCTGCACGGCGTTGCTTTGCGAGAAGATCCTGACCGACCGGCCCCACCCCGAGCAGGGCTTCCGCGCCTGCCTGGGCATGGTCCGCCTGGTCAGGGGCTTCGGCCGTGAGCGGGTCGAGGCGGCCTGCAGCCGTGCGCTCGACATCGGCGCACGGACCTATGGCTCGGTCAGGTCGATCCTCGACAACGGGCTCGACCAGACCCACGCCGCGACGCCCGCACCGGACCAGCCGATCGTCCATCCCAACATCCGAGGCTCTCGCTACTACCACTGAAGGAGACCAGCATGCTGAACCATCCCACCCTCGATCGTCTGAACGCCATGGGCCTGGCCGGCATGGCCAGGGCCTTCGACGAGCTCACCGCCAATCCCGAGGCCCAGGGTCTCACGCACCCGGAATGGCTTGCCCTGCTGCTCGACCGGGAATGGAGCTTCCGGCACGATCGCAAGCTCGCCGCGCGCCTGCGCTTCGCCAAACTGCGCCATCAGGCGGCGCCCGAAGACGTCGATTACCGCAGCAGCCGCAAACTCGACCGGGGCCTGTTCACCAAACTCATCGCCGGAGACTGGATCGCCGCCCACGACAATCTGGTGATCTGCGGCCCGACCGGCGTCGGAAAGAGTTGGCTTGCCTGCGCACTCGGCCACAAGGCCTGCCGCGACGATCGCTCGGTCCTGTATCAGCGCGTGCCGAAGCTGTTCTCGACGCTCGCCCTGGCGCGCGGCGACGGCCGTCACGCCCGCTTCCTCGCCAAGCTCGGTAGCGTGCAGCTCCTGATCCTCGACGATTGGGGGCTCGAACCGCTCGACGCCAAGGCCCGGCATGACCTCCTGGAGATCCTGGAGGAGCGCTACGGTCGCCGCTCCACCATCATCACCAGCCAGCTTCCCATCTCGGCCTGGCATGAGGTGATCGGCGATCCGACCTACGCCGACGCCATCCTCGATCGGCTCGTTCACAACGCTCATCGCCTCGAACTCGACGGTGACAGCATGCGCCGCGCCAAAACCCAACCTCAGGCTTGACCGCAGCCCGAAACGACACAACAACAATCAACGTCCAGCACGGCCCGCTTCCGGGGGCGACATCATCTCGGAAT
>JARYGW010000153.1:0-12938 GCA_033792295.1 Allobosea sp. | reverse complement strand
AGCGCCGCGCGTGAAGCCCTTCGTCGATCTCGCCGAGAAGCTCGGCTCCTTCCTCGGCCAGCTCACCGAGGCAGCCGTGAAGGGCATCCGCATCGAGTACGAGGGCGCGGTCGCGAGCCTCAACCTCAAGGCGATCTCGGCCGCCGCGATCACCGGCGTGCTGCGCCCCTTCCTGCCCGAGATCAACATGGTCAACGCCGCGCTGATCGCCAAGGAAAAGGGCATCGTCGTCGAGGAACTGACCCGCGACGTCGCCGGCAACCTCGAAAGCGTCATCCGCATCGTCGTCGAGGCCGAAGACATGCCGCGCCACGCCTCCGGCACGGTCTTCCATGACGGCAAGCCGCGCATCGTCGAGATCCGCGACATCGCCGTCGACGCCGAGTTCGCGCCGCACATGCTGTACGTGCGCAACGCCGACAAGCCGGGCTTCATCGGCGCTTTCGGCTCGCTGCTCGGCGGCGCCGGCGTCAACGTCGCGACCTTCGCGCTCGGCCGCGACAAGCCCGGCGGCGACGCGATCTGCTATGTCGCGGTCGACGAGCCGATCTCGGACGAATTGCTCGACAAGATCCACGAGATCCCGATGGTCAAGCGCGCCCGGCGCCTGCGGTTCTGAGCGTGATCAATCCGCTCAAGGCTCTCGTCGCCGCGCCTGCCGGGGCGGCGGAGCCGATCCGCTTCGAGGTCCGCCGCGACGAGGCGGCGGGCCTCTGGTACGCCATGGATACCGGCGAGCTCGGCATCGTCACCGAGGCGGAATCGCTCGAGGCGCTGCGCGAACGGCTGAAGCAGCTCCTGCCGGAATGCTTCGGCATCGAGGATTGCCCGGTGGAGCTCACGCTCTGCGATACGGAGAACGGTGAGCTGGCCTGAGCCGCCGTAACCTTGCCGCAATGTCACGGCCCTGTGATCGCTCCATCGCAGAGGATCGCCCATGCCTGCCCTTGCCCGCCTTGCCGCCGTCGCCCTTGCCTGCCTGACGGCCGTTCCGGCCCTCGCCGACTGGGACCGCGACAAGCTCGACAAGGGCATCGACGCCATCGAGACGCGCTCGAAGGGCCGGCTCGGCGTCGCGCTGATGGACCTGCGCGACCGCAAGCTCTGGGCGCATCGCGGTTCCGAGACCTTCCCGATGCAGAGCGTGTTCAAGCTGCCGCTGGCGGTCGCCGTGCTGCAGCAGGTCGAGGCCGGCAAGTTCAAGCTCGACCAGCCGATCACCGTCACCCGCAAGGATTTCTCGCTGTTCCACAGCCCGCTGGTCAAAGCCTTCAAGGGCGAGCGCAACGATTATCCCTTGAGCGAACTGATCCGGCTCGCGGCGGGCGAGAGCGACAACACCGCCGCCGACCTGATGATGCGCGAGATCGGCGGCCCGCAGGTCGTGACCAGGATGCTGCGCGACGGCGGCATCGAGGGGATGTCGGTCGATCGCTACGAGCGTCAGTTCCAGCCCGAGATCTACGGCTTGCCGGGTTTCGGCTGGGACCAGGTTGTCGATGAGCCGGACTTCCGGGCAAAGCTCAAGGCGCTGAAACCGCGCTATCGCGTCGCCTCGCTCGCCAAGGCCCTGTCCGACACGCGCGACGCCTCGACACCGGAGGCGAGCGCGCGTTTCCTGGAAGCTCTCGCCCAGGGCAACTGGCTGAGGGAGCCGGCGCACAACGCCTTCCTGATGAAGGTCATCACAGATACGAAGATCGGGGCCGATCGCATCCAGGCGGGCCTGCCGGCCGGCTCCAAGCTCGCCCACCGTACCGGCGCCGGCTTGACCACGGACGGCATCAACCACGCCACCAACGACATCGGCATCGCCACCCTGCCGGACGGGCGGCGCTTCGTCATCGTGACCTATCTCACCGGTTCGCGCGCCGATGCGCCACAGCGGGAAGCGGCCCTGGCCGACGTCGCGCGGCTGGCGGTTTCGGCGCTGCGCTGAAGCGAAGCGCGGCGCACCCCTCTCAGCGCCCCAGCCGCTCGGCGATGAAGATGCCGCCGAGCACCAGGGCCAGCGCCAGGGCGTGATGCAGGCCGAAGGGTTCGCCGATGACCAGCACCGCCAGGATCGGGGCGAAGACCGGCACGAGATTGACGAAGACGCCGGCCCGCCCCGGACCGATCAGCTCGATCGCGCGCATGAAGGAGAGCTGCGACAGGATCGAGGGGCCGATCACCGTGAAGGCGAGGATGCCCCAGCCGGTCGGGGTCGGCGCATGGTATCGGCCTATCGCGATTTCAGTGGCGAGAAGCGGCAGGGAGATCGCGCAGGCGAAGCTGGCCACGACGGTGAAGAACACCAGCTGCGGCATCTTCGGCCGACTGCGGACCGCAACGGTATAGCTCGCATAGAAGATGCAGGCGAGGATCATCAGCAGGTCGCCGGCTGCGAAACGCAGCTTCGCAAGAGCGTGGACGTCGCCGCGGCTCGCGGTCACGGCCACGCCGAGCAGGGTGAGCAGGACTCCGAGCGCCTGCATGCCGCCGATCGGGATCCGGTAGGCCAGGAACGCGCCGAGCAGCACGAAGACCGGGATCGAGCCCTGCAGGATGCCGATATTGACCGCCGAGGTCGAATAGGCGGCGATATACATCAGCGTGTTGAAGGCCGTGAAGCCGACGATGCCGAGCGCAGCGAGGAACCGCCAGTGCGCTTTGATCTGCGGCCAATGCTCCGCAATCTGCCGCCGCAGCAGGAAGTGCATGATCAGGCACACGCCGATCCAGCGGAATGAGGTCAACGCCATCGGCGTGATGTTGCCGACGGCGAGCCGGCTGGCGACGGCGTTGCAGGCCCAGATCAGCGTCGTCAGGATCATCAGCAGATAGGCATTGTTCCAGGCCCGCCGCAGCCAGCTCAGCGTCGAAGTCCGGTCCGGGTGCACGTTTCCGCCCTGTCGCGATGAAGGGTTCATGCAATAACCTTGCGCAGCGCGCTCCTCCTATGAGATTGCGCGCGCACCCGCCCGTCGTCCGATGCATCCCTCTGGAAACCACTGATGATCGAAACCGGCCACCGCCCGCTCCGCCTCCTCTTCGTCGACGGCAACACGCGCGACCAGCGCGCGAGCTATGTCAGGGATTATGGCGCGAGTCCGGCCGAGGCCTATGCGGCCGAAGTCGCGGCGATCGCGCCCGATATCGTTTCCGACATCTGCCTGCCGGCCGACGAAGGCGCCAACCTGCCGGATGGGGCAGGTCTCGAATCCTATGACGGCATCTTCCTCACCGGCTCGGCCCTGCACATCTACGAGATCGAGCCCGCGGTCACCCGCCAGATCGAGCTGATGCAAGCGATCTATGCCAGCGGCACGCCCTGCTTCGGCTCCTGCTGGGGCATCCAGATGGGCTCGGTCGCGGCCGGGGGCACCGTCACCGCCAATCCGAATGGCCGCGAGGTCGGCTTTGCCCGCCGCATCGCGCCCACCGAGATCGGCCGCGGCCACCCGCTGCTCGCCGGCCGGCCCGCCGCCTTCGACGCTCCGGCGATCCATCTCGACACCATCGCCCTGCCGCCGCACGGCACGACCATCCTCGCCTCCAACAGCGTGAGCCAGGTCCAGGCCGCCGAGATCCGGCACAATGGCGGCACCTTCTGGGGCGTGCAGTACCACCCCGAATTCTCGCTGGGGCTGGTCGCCTCCATCCTCGGCCGCATGGTGCCGGAGCTGATCGAGGAAGGGTTCCGCAAGGACGAGGCTTCGGCCAAGGGCTGGCTGGAGGATCTGCGCACGCTCGATGCCGACCCGGCGCGCCAGGACCTCGCCTGGGCCCATGGCCTCGACCGCGAGGTGCTCGATGCCGAGCGCCGAGTCACCGAACTGCGCAATTTCCTCGACCGGCGCGTCAGGCCGCACGCCAGCGAACGCGGACGCGCCTGAAACCGGCGACGATCCATGCACGCGCGGCGCGCCGTCGGCCGCCACCGTCTTATTGCAAATGCTTATTATAACTAAGTTATTGTTTTAATTAGATATTGACAGCCGGAGCCTCATCGGACTAGGTGCCGGCCATCGGGGAGTAGCGGCGCGCTCGGGGGCGCGCGGTCGCATCAACACACTCGCGGCAAATGGCGCGTGGTGCGATCAGCCGGACAGACCGGCCCAGCGAGACCGTGACGACCGCGGGGTGAAGGACAGCCCCTGCCGGATCGTCCGTCCCGATGTCCATCGACAGGTTCGTCATGTCACCGTTTTCGATTGCAGTGCTCGCCATGGGCATGTCCATCGACGCCCTCCTCGCCTCGCTCGGCCGCGGCGCCGGCACCAGCCGGCCCCGGCTGGCCGAAGCGCTGCGCACCGGAATGGTGTTCGGCGTCGTCGAGACGATCACGCCGCTGCTCGGCTGGGCGGCCGGGATCGTCGCCAGCAAACATGTCGAGCGGATCGACCACTGGATCGCCTTCCTCCTGCTCGGCGTCGTCGGCGGCCGGATGGTGCTGCATTCGCTCAAACCCGCCGCCGAGCGGGAGGACGCAGCCCGCGGTCGATCCTGGTGGGTCCTGCTCGCGACGGCGGTCGGCACCAGCATCGACGCCATGGCTGTCGGCGTGTCACTCGCCTTCCTGCAGGTGAATATCGTCGTCATCGCCTGCGCGATCGGCTTCGCCACCTTCGTCATGTCGACGGGCGGGATGATGGCCGGCAACCTGATTGGAACCGCGTTCGGGCGCTGGGCCGAGCGGCTCGGCGGGCTGGCCCTCATGGCACTGGGAACCTCGATCCTCGTAAGCCACCTCTCGAATGGCTGACGCGCTCGACGATCGACCGAAGCCAACGCTCCTGCGAACGGAGGACGATAAGGGGCCCGGCCGATCCTATCCGCATTCCGGCTCGATTCCGCCTTGGGTGTGCCGAAATCCATCGGCCTATCATGACTTCGTGATTGCGATCTGGAGGGGATGATTTTCATGCGAAGCCATATTGCCGCTGCCCTGTTCCTCATGCCGGGCCTGGCCGCCGCCGCCGAAACCGATCTCGACAGCCGCATAGACCGCGTGACCGTCTATCCGGACGGCGCCGTGGTGACGCGCATCGGCAAGGCCGCCTTGCTGCAGGGCGCCTCGCAGATCGTGCTGCGCGGCCTGCCGGCGACGATCGATCCGGCTTCGATCCGGGTCGAGGGCAAGGGCGACGGGGCCTTCTCGGTCGGCGCGGTCGATGTCCGCATCACACCCGGCGACGCGAAGCCCGTCCTCGACAAGGCCGTCGAGGACAAGCTCAAGGCCCTGCGCGACGAGAAGGGCCAGCACGAGGGCCGCATCGCCGCCATCGAAGCCCAGCGCGCCACGATCGAGCGCTTCGCCCAGGTCGGCCCCGACAAGCTCGGCCCCGACGGCAAGGCCCTGCCCGTCTCCGACTGGCCGACCGTGTTCGAGGCGATCGGCACCGCGCTGGTCAAGGTGCAGAACGATTTGCGCGGCGAGCGGGCAAAGCTCGCCGATGTCACCGCCGAGATCGCCGCGCTCGAACGCGCCCGCCCACAGGGCGCTCACCCGGGCGCGCCGAAGCGCGACGTCGCCATCGCGGTGGAGGCGCCGCAGCCCGTCGCGGCCGACTTCACGGTGAGCTATCGCGTCAACGGCGCGCAATGGATTCCGGGTTACGAGGCGCGGCTCTCCACCGCGGCCGAGAAGCCGGCGCTGACGCTGACCCGCCGCGCCGAGATCCGCCAGCGCACCGGCGAGGACTGGAGCGACGTCGCCCTGACCCTCTCGACGACGCGCTCGGCCGGCGGCACCGGCGCTCCCGAGCTCCAGCCCATGCAGGTCAGCTTCTTCGAGCCGCAGATCGTCGCCGAGGCCCGCGCCCGTGCTCAGGCCCTCGCCCGCAAGGCGGAACGCGAGCGCGCCGCACCGGCTCCCACACTCGGCAACCGGGCCGCCGAAATCGCCGCGCCGGCAGACGCTCTCGCGAAACTCGCAACCGCCGCGGATGTCACGCAGGCTGCCATCGAGGCCGGCCCCTACCAGGCCAGCTTCCAGGTTCCCGGCCGCGCCACCGTCGCACCGGACGGCACCGCCAGGACCGTCGTGCTGACCGAACGCAAGGCCGAGCCGAGCCTTTCGGCCCGCGCCGTGCCCGAGCTCGAGCAGAAGGCTTTCCTCGAAGCCCGCTTTAACCATGACGAGGAGGCCCCGCTTCTGCCGGGCAAGGTCGCACTGCATCGAGACGGCACCTATGTCGGCATGGGTCGCATCGGCCTCGTCGCGCCGGGCGACGAGGTCGCTCTCGGCTTCGGCGCCGACGACCGGATCAAGGTCAGCTACGCGCCGGTGAAGCGCCGCGAGAACGAGCCGCGCTGGCTCAACCAGAGCCGCACCGACCAGCGCGAATTCCGTACCGTGGTGAAGAGCCTGCACGCGCAGCCGGTGAAGGTGACGGTGCTGGAGCGCATCCCCTTTACGGAGAACAGCGCGATCACGATCGAAACCCTGACGGCCCAGACCACGCCGCCGACCGAGAAGCAGGTCGGCGACAAGCGCGGCGTCTCCTCTTGGACCTTCGACCTGCCGCCCGGCGGCGAAAAGGAAATCCGTCTCGCCTATCGCATCAAATGGCCGGGCGACCGCGAGGTCAGCTACGAGGAACAGCCGCTGCCGCAGGCCGTGGATTGAAGTCGCGCAATGGCGGTGTGGCTCACACCGCCATTTCAAGCTCGCGCTTGCGGCCGAGATCGTTCATCCAGCTCCGGAATTTCGGCTGAACCGCGATCTGGTAGCCGTAATGCCGCCCCAGCGCCGCGGTGAGCCGGCCGCCACGGCCGAGCTGCGCATCGGCGAAGCCGACCATCACCGAATTCGGCCAGGCCTGCGGGCGAACCTCGCGCAGCCGGGCGAAGAGCGCGTCTTCGCCTTCGCCCGGATCGGCCTGCGCCATCAGCGTCAGCATCGCCGCGGTCGAACGCGAGATGCCCATATGGCAATGCACCAGCAGATGGCCCTTCAGGCGAGCCGCAGCGGTCTCGCGCAAGCCTTCGCCGAAATTCAGGATCGCCCCGACATGCTCCGGCGCCGGCATGATCTGGCCCGGACGGGGATCGATGATGTCATGGAAGCGCAGCGTAACGCGGTGATGCTCGCCATAGGCGTCGAAGGCCTCGATCTCGGCACGATCCGGATCCAGCACCGAGAGCACATGCGTGACCTCGCGGGCACTGTTGCTCGGCAGTTCCTCGATGCCGCAGATCGTCAGGGTCGAGATGGCGAGTGTTTTCATGGCACGGCTCCGCTGCTGAGCCCGCCGCTTAGTGCCGATGAACCGGCACGGCAACCGCCGGAAACGGGGGGCTCCCCTGCAAGGTTGTGGTCGGCGCCGGATGGCACCGACCACCAGCTCGTCTCATTCCGCCGCGACGGCCCGCAGGCCCTGGCCGAGTTCCTGGTCGACGAGGCCGACCCAGTAGCGCACGCCATTCGGGATGATCGCGTCGTTGAAGTCGTAGAGCGGCGTGTGCAGGCCGACGAAGGAACCGTCCGGATTGACGCCGTTGCCGATGCGCATGAAGGCGCCGGGCCGGACCAGCATCATCTCGGCGAAGTCCTCGCCGCCCGTGCCCGGACGCAGCTTGCCGTCGACATTGTCGGCGCCGGCCGCCGCCGTCGCGGCAGCGACCGCAACCGCGACCTGCTCGGCCTCGTTGATCAGCGGGCTGGTGCCGCGATGGTAATAGGCCTCCGCCTGGCAGCCCCAGGCCTGCGCCGTCGCGGCCGCCAGCTCGGCGATACGCCGCTCCACCGTGTCGCGCACCTCCTGCGAATAGGTGCGGGCCGTTCCGCCCAGCACGAGCTCGGAAGGGATGACGTTCGAGGCGTTGACGTCGCCGCCATGGATATAGCCGACGCTGATCACCGCCGTGTCGAGCGGAGCGACGTTGCGGCCGACGATGCCCTGCAGGCCGAGCACGAAATGCGCCTGCGCATAGGTGATGTCGGTCGAGCGATGCGGCTGCGAGCCGCCATGGCCACCGACACCGCGGAAGGTGACCTTCCACGAATCCGCCGCCGCCAGAAACGGGCCGACGGTGGTGCCGAAATGGCCGACCGGCATCCCGGGCGTGTTGTGCAGGCCGTAGATCGCGTCGCAGGGGAAGCGGTCGAACAGGCCGTCGGCGAGCATGGCGTTGGCGCCGCCACGGCCTTCCTCGGCCGGCTGGAAGATCAGGTTGACGGTGCCGGCGAAGTCGCGGTTCTCGGCGAGGTAGCGCGCGGCGGCGAGCAGCATGGTGGTATGCCCGTCATGGCCGCAGGCATGCATCCGGCCCGGGTTCTTCGAGGAGTAAGGCAGGTTGGTCGTCTCCTCGAGCGCCAGGCAATCCATGTCGGCGCGCAGACCGATGGCGCGCCCGCCCGGCTGCCTGCCGCGGATCACGCCGACGACGCCGGTCTTGCCGACATTCTCGGTGACCTCGACGCCCCATTCGCGCAGCTTCTCGGCGACAAGCTTGGCGGTGCGGACTTCCTCGAGCCCGAGTTCGGGGTGGGAATGGATGTCGCGGCGGATCGCGGTAAAGGCGGCGTGATGCTGGTCGAGCCAGGCGTCGAGCTTGGTCATGGTCGCTGATCTTCCCCTTGTGCTTCTGCATTCGCGCCGGCGGCACCATTCCCGCATGCGCCGAAAGACGCGCGTCTAGCCCTTACGCGCGATTGCGGCAGGATTACTGCGCAGATCCTGCAGATCCGCCATGCTTTCGCAGGTCATTTCCCCACGGAAAGCCGTCCGCAGTACAGGAAAACTTGACCTGCGCGCCACATTGGCTCATGAGGGCTTGCAAGGACCTGCCCCGAAACCCCGGCCTTGCGCCGGGGTTTTGCATTTGCGCGGGCCGCTTGCAGAAGGCAACGCGGTAACAGCAGGGACACCTCGCTCATGGCGAATGTTGTGGTGGTCGGCGCCCAGTGGGGCGACGAGGGCAAGGGCAAGATCGTCGACTGGCTTTCCAGCCAGGCCGATGTCGTCGTCAGGTTCCAGGGCGGCCATAATGCCGGCCATACCCTCGTCATCGACGGCGTCACCTACAAGCTCTCGCTGCTACCCTCGGGCATCGTGCGGCCCGGCAAGCTATCGGTCATCGGCAACGGCGTCGTCGTCGACCCGTGGCACCTCGTCGAGGAGATCGGCAAGCTGCGCGCCCAGGGCGTCGCGATCACCCCGGACAACCTGCGCATCGCCGACAACGCCACCCTGATCCTGCCGCTGCATCGCGAGCTCGACCATTTCCGCGAGACCTCGAATGCCGGCATGAAGATCGGCACGACCAAGCGCGGCATCGGCCCGGCCTATGAGGACAAGGTCGGCCGCCGCGCCATCCGCGTCATCGACCTCAAGGACCCGGCCCTGCTCGAGGCCAAGATCGAGCGCCTGCTCGCCCATCACAACGCTCTGCGCCGCGGCCTCGGCATCGGCGAGGTCGACGGCAAGGAGCTGCTCGGCCAGCTCAAGGCGATCGCACAGGAAGTACTGCCCTTCGCCGACACCGTCTGGGCCCTGCTCGACGCCGAGCGCCGCGCCGGCAGGCGCATCCTCTTCGAGGGCGCACAGGGCGCGCTGCTCGACGTCGACCACGGCACCTATCCCTTCGTCACCTCCTCGAACATCGTCGCCGGCCAGGCCGCGACCGGCTCGGGGCTCGGCCCCTCGGCGGTCGGCTATGTGCTCGGCATCGCCAAGGCCTACACCACCCGCGTCGGCGAAGGCCCCTTCCCGACCGAGCTCTTCGACGAGATCGGCGAGCTGATCGGCACCAAGGGCAAGGAATTCGGCGTCGTCACTGGGCGCAAGCGCCGCTGCGGCTGGTTCGACGCCTGCCTCGTGCGCCAGACGGTGAAGACCTCCGGCATCGACGGCATCGCGCTGACCAAGCTCGACATCCTCGACGGCTTCAAGGAGATCAAGGTCTGCGTCGGCTACAAGCTCGACGGTGAGATCCTCGAACATCTGCCCGCCGGCCAGGCCGACCAGGCCCGCGTCGAGCCGATCTACGAGACGATCGAGGGCTGGGACGGCTCGACCGCCAATGCCCGCTCCTGGGCCGATCTGCCGGCGCAGGCGATCAAATATGTCCGCCGCATCGAGGAGCTGATCGGCGCCACCGTCGCCGTGCTCTCGACCAGCCCCGAGCGCGACGACACCATCCTCGTCCATAATCCTTTCGAGGGATGAGCACCCCATTCGAGGGTTGACGCGGCCCGCCATCAGCGACAAGTGAGGCCAATGGCCGATTTCTACCCGATCCTGGCACGAGCCGTCGCCGGGCTGCCCGACAACTCTCCCGAGGCGCGCCGCGCTATTTTCGATCGGGCACGGGCGGCCCTCGTCGCCCAGCTGCGCGGCCTCGACCCGCCGCTGAGCGAGGCCGAGATCATGCGCGAGCGCCTGACGCTCGACGAGGCCGTCGCCCGGATCGAAGCCGAATACGACGAAGCGGCCGCGGCGAGCCCCGCCGCGCGCGGTCCGGTGATTCGCCCGCAAAGCGAGCCCGCCCAGCCGCCGCGCCCGCCCGAGCCGAAGAAGCAGCCCGAATTCGCGCCGTTGCCTCCCGTGGAGGGGCAGAAGGCGGCGGAACAGGATTTCGACGACCGCCTGCCCGAGCCGCAGGAGAGCCAGCCGGCCCGGCCGCGCATCATGCCGCCGCGCGAGCCGCGGGTGAAGCCCGGCCATATCCGCACCGGCGTGGTCGGCGTGGTCGTTGCCGTCGCGGTGGCCGCCATCGCCGGAACCGCGATCTACGTGCACAAGCTCAAGCCGCAGGATACGCCGCGCCCGAGCGTGGAGACCGCGACACAGCAGCAGCCGGCCCAGCCCGACAATGCCGGCAAGATCAACGACCGCGTCGGCGAGCCGAACGCCCCTGCGCAGGGCCGGCCCGGCAACACCGCCAACAATGCGCCGGGCACACCGGTGCCGCAGCCCGGCGGCGAGATCGCCGTCGCGCAGCGCGCCATCCTCTATGTCGAGACGCCCGACAACCCGCAGCAGCCGCGCGCCCTCAACGGCCGTGTCTTCTGGCGCCTCGACAGCGAGAGCGCCGGTCAGGGTCGCCCGGTCGAAACCATCGTCCGCGCCACGGTCGAGATTCCCGAGGCCGGGATGAACCTCGACTTCACCATCCGGCGCAACACCGATTCGGCCTTCCCCGCCTCGCACATCATCGGCCTGCGCTTCGCCAATAACGGCGGGGATCAGGCGCAGACGATCAAGGAGGTCGGCGTGCCGCAGTTCAAGACTGCCGAAGGCGAGCGCGGCGCGCCGCTCTCGGCCATCAACTCGGCGCTCGGCGACAATCTCTTCGTCGCGGCGCTGTCGAACGTGCCGGTCGAGGTCGAGCGCAACACCGACCTCATCCTGAACCGCAGCTGGATCGACCTGCCGGTGCTGTTCACCTCCGGCCGCCGCGGCATCATCACCTTCGAGAAGGGCGTCTCGGGCGCCCAGACGCTGGCGGACGCCTTCGGCCGCTGGCAGTAGGCTGCGGATTGCGGCCATTTCGGTCGATAAGCCGGCCATCCCGGACGAGCCGCTAGAGCGGCGCTGGCTCCGGGGTGACCGAGAAGGGCTACCGCATCGGATGGTTCCGATGCGATAACGATGATCTGGAACGTCAGTTCTTCCGTTGGGCCGCGAATCGCGCTGCCGCGCGCAGCACGTCGGCTTCCGCCCCGAAGCCGGCAAGCGCCTGCACCGCCGCCTGGCTCAGCCGATCACGTTCGCGCTTGGCCCCGTCGAGCCCCAGCGCGCTGATCAGCGTCGCCTTGCCCTTGTCCTCGTCCTTCGCCGTCGCCTTGCCCATCTGGGCGGCGTCCGATTCGACGTCGAGGATGTCGTCGGCGATCTGGAAGGTCGCGCCCAATGCCCGGCCATAGGCATCGAGCGCCTCGAGCGCCGCCGCATCAGCCCCACCGAGGCGCGCGCCGATCTCGACGCTCGCCGTCAGCAGCGCTCCGGTCTTCATCGCCTGCAGGCGCCTGATCTGCGCCTCACCGAGTGCGCCTCGGGGCTCCTCAAACCGCCCTTCGGCGGCAAGATCGAACATCTGCCCGCCGACCATGCCGCCCAGTCCCGAAGCCCGGGCAAGCGCGCGCACGAGCGCGACCCGGACCTCACCGGACTCATGAGTCGCCGGATCGGCCAGCACGTCGAAGGCGAGCGTCAGCAGGGCGTCGCCCGCCAGGATCGCCGTCGCCTCGTCGAAGGCCTTGTGGACGGTGGGGCGGCCCCGGCGCAGATCGTCGTCGTCCATCGCCGGCAGATCGTCATGGATCAGCGAATAGCAATGCAGCAGTTCGACGGCCGCGCCCGCCCGCAGCGCCTGCGCCTGCGGGACGCCGAAGAAGCGGGCCGTCTCCACCGTCAGGAAGGGCCGCAGCCGCTTGCCGCCGGCGAGCGCGCCATGCCGCATCGCCGCGACGAGCCGCTCGGGCCGCGCGATCTCGCCCTCGGCCGGCGCCGTGGCCAGCAGCGCTTCGAGCAACCGCTCGATCGCTTCGGCGGTCGCACCGAGACGAAGGGCCAGATCGCTCTCTGCGACAGGTGATGAAACGGAACTCATGCGCCGATCTCGCGTTCGCTGCCGGGACGGGGGCCTTGCCGGACGTTTGTCGCACCGTCAAGGTGCGGACCGTGGCGAGCGCGCGGGCTAGAGCACACGCCGCTCGGATCGCGATGCGATCTGAGCGGCGCACGCGTTCTCTATCAATAGGTTAAAGGCGGATTCACCGATCGGATCGATTCAACCCGA
This sequence comes from Allobosea sp., assembly GCA_033792295.1. Taxonomy (GTDB): domain Bacteria; phylum Pseudomonadota; class Alphaproteobacteria; order Rhizobiales; family Beijerinckiaceae; genus Allobosea. The sequence continues at coordinate 206 of JARYGW010000153.1, read as the reverse complement.
TCGAATCCCGCTCTGGACGGCGAAGGACGGAGGACGATCTGCTGGGTTGGGTGTTCGGATGGTGCCTGAGGCTGGCTTTCTGGCTTGTCCTCGCCTTTGCCGTGGCTCTGGTGCTCTACCGTTTCGTGCCCGTGCCCTCGACGCTGATGCTCGGCCGCTGGCTGACGCTGCGCTCCGTCGAGCGCGACTGGGTGCCGCTGGAGCAG
>JARYGW010000152.1:9070-12955 GCA_033792295.1 Allobosea sp. | reverse complement strand
TGGCCGCGGGCGAAGAGCGCCAGCGCATGGGCCGAGACTGTGTCCCACTGCTTCTGCGTCAGCAGTCCCTCCCTGACGATCTGCGCCGCCGAGAGCGGCTCGTCATGGCCGCCGTCGAAGGCCTTGCTCGTCGGGGTGATGATCGCCTGCGGCAATTCCTGGTTGTCGCGCAGGCCGTCCGGCAGGCGAATGCCGTACATCTCGCGCTCGCCCTGCTTGTAAAGGGTGAGGATCGAGGTACCGGTCGTGCCGGCGAGATAGCCGCGCACCACCATCTCGACCGGCAGGATCTCGAGCCGCTTGCCGACCACGACGTTGGGATCGGGGTATTCGAGAACATGGTTCGGGCAGATATCGGCCGTGCGCTCGAACCAGTAGCGCGCCGTCTGCGTCAGCACCTGCCCCTTCAGCGGAATCGAGGCGATCGCGCGGTCGAAAGCCGAAAGCCGGTCCGTCGAAATCAGGATGCGTCGCCCGTCCGGCAGGTCGTAGTTCTCCCGGACCTTGCCACGATAATAGTTCGGCAGCTCCGGGATGACGGCTTCGTGAAGCGGCAGGTATTCGGACATGGGCGGCGCTGGCCTCGGGCGAACGGGAACTGGGACGCGAAAATCGCGGGATGACTTCAGTGCTTCTAGCGAAAGCGGAAGTTTTCCACCACCGGCCCCGCGCGCGCCGGCCTGGATTGCTGCGCAGGCGCGGATGTGGCATGCGGGAGCCGCGCCGTCCCGGCCTAGATCATCGTGCGTCCGACCGGTCGCGATAACGACGATCTATCTCAATGGGTATCGGATCGGATTGCTCCGAAAAGTGGATTCCACTTTTCGGTCCGATGCTATAGCCAGCGCCGGGCTTGCGGGCGGGGTTCCATAGTTCCGTCGTGTTTGGCGGGTGTTGTTGGCAGGAGTTGGCGGCCGGACGGCCTGCTCCGACAGTGGATGACGTGACCCGACTTGCGATGATGCTGCGATTTTCCAGACGCTTCGGCATGGCTTTGCTGGCGCTGGCGGCCCTGAGTGGAACGGCCGCCGCACAGTCTGCATCCTGCGAGGCGTGGCGCGCAGAGCTTCAAAGCCTGCAGGGCCGCAGCGGCGGCGACGCCCGTGCCGCTCAAGCGGCCCAGCGCGTCGGGGCGCAGCTCGCCCGGCTCAGCGACCAGTATCGCTCCATGGGCTGCGAGCGCGGCGGCTTCCTGTTCTTCGGCGAGCAGCCTCCTCCGCAATGCGGCGGTATCCGCGCCCAGCTCGGCCAGCTCCAGGCGCAATACGGTGCGCTGCAGCGTCAGGCGCAGGGTGGCGGGCTCGAACAGAGGCGAGCCCAGCTCGCCGCCGCAATCAGCAACAATTGCGGCGAGCGCCCCCGCGGCTTCTTCGACACGATCTTCGGCCGCGATCCCGGCCCCGGAGGGGTCGATTCGACGATGCCGGAACTCGACCCCGAGCAATCGGTGATCGAACCGGAAAAGCCGCGCCTCGGAGGCGCCCAGACTGTCTGCGTCCGTAGCTGCGACGGCTATTTCTTCCCGCTCGCCAACAACAACGGCAATGCCGACGAGATGTGCCAGGCGCTCTGCCCGGGTACGGAGACCACGGCCTTCGGTATGAGCGCCGGCGGGGACATCCAGAACGCCGCCTCGCGCTCGACCGGCCAGCCTTATTCGTCACTGCCGAACGCCGGCAAATACCAGCGCAGCTTCGATTCGGCCTGCACCTGCCGCGGTCAGGGCCAGAGCTGGTCCGAAGCCCTGAAGAACGCCGAATACCTGCTCGACAAGCGCAAGGGCGACGTCATCGTCACCGAGCAGCGCGCCGCCGAGCTCTCGCGGCCGAAACCGGACCCGAAACGCCGGGGCGCCGCTCCAGAGCCCGCCGCCGTGCCGGCGCCCGTCCCGGATATCCCCGACGAGAAGCCGTTACCGTCCGAAAACTCCCCGACCTCGGGCACGGAATCGGCTGGCGTCGGGCCTGACATCGTCGACGAGAAGACGCTGGCCAAAGGTGACGGGCTGAAAAGCGAATCGCGCAGCGTCACCGGCGAGCGCCGCAGCGTGCGGATCGTGGCGCCGAATCTCGCACCCAATCTCAGCCCCCAGCTCGTCAGGCCCTGATCCAAAAACGTTCCATGCGCCGACTACAGGTCGCGATGCCGGCAATTGCCGCGCTCGGCGCTGGACGCATGTCTAAGACCGTCGCATAAACAACGGATCTTGCCGCCCTTTCGGGAGGCCGCCAGACCGTACCCTGCCCGCAACAACCGTGCAGGCTTTCGCCTCTGACGCCCCCACCGCCACAAGCAGAGGCCTTCATGTCGGACGTCAGCGCGCAACAGCCGCATCATCCGCACCCAATCGAGCTCGCCGATGCCAGACGCCGGATCAAGGCGATCTTCATCGGCTCGGTCGGCAATCTCGTCGAATGGTACGATTTCTACGCTTATACCGCCTTCGCTCTCTATTTCGCGCCGCATTTCTTCCCGTCGAACGACCCTGTCGTCCAGCAGCTCAATGCCGCCACGCTGTTCGCGGCCGGCTTCATCGTGCGCCCGGTCGGCGGCTGGCTGTTCGGCCACCTCGCCGACCGCTACGGCCGGCGCCTCTCGCTGATGGTGTCGGTGCTGATGATGTGCTTCGGCTCGCTGATCATCGCCTTCACCCCGACCTATGAGACGATCGGCTTCGCCGCTCCGGCACTCCTGGCACTAGCGCGCATCATCGAGGGCCTGAGCCTCGGCGGCGAATACGGAGCGAGCGCGACCTACCTCACGGAAATCGCCGACCCCGAGCATCGCGGCTTCTATTCGAGCTTCCAGTATGTGACGCTGATCGGCGGCCAGCTCACCGCTATCCTGGTGCTGCTGCTGCTCCAGAACGTCTTCCTCACCCATGAACAGCTCGTTGCCTGGGGTTGGCGCGTGCCCTTCGTGATCGGCGCCCTGCTCGCCATCTCCGCGATGTTCATGCGGCGGCACATGCAGGAGACCGAGGCCTTCGAGGCGGCAAAGAGCACCATGAAGCGCGAGAGTTCGCTCAGGGGCCTGCTGCGCTATCCGCGCGAGGTCGCGATCGTGGTCGGACTCACCGCGGGCGGCACGGCCGCCTTCTACACCTTCACCACCTATATGCAGACCTTCGTGAAGCAGACGGTGGGCCTATCCGACATCGTCACGACCTATGTCATCGCCGCTTCGCTGATCTTCGCCTCGATCCTGCAGCCGATCTACGGGCTGATCTCCGACAAGATCGGCCGCAAGCCCGTCCTGATGTTCTTCGGCATTGCCGGCACGCTGCTCACCGTGCCGATCCTGACCACGCTCGCCGGCACGAAATCCCCCTGGACGGCGTTCCTGCTGATCTGCGGCGCCTGGATCTTCACGGCCGGCTACACCTCGATCAACGCGGTGGTGAAGGCGGAGCTGTTCCCGACCGCGGTCCGGGCGACTGGCGTCGCCGTGCCTTATGCAGTGACGGTCTCGATCTTTGGCGGCACGGCGCCAGCCATCGCCCTGTTCTTCAAGCAGCAGGGCCACGAGCAGTGGTTCTTCTACTACCTCGCCGGCATGATCTTCATCTCGTTCCTGGTCTATGCGCTGATGCGCGATACCAAGCACGCCTCGGCGATGCACCGGCACGAGTGAGCCTTTCGTCATTCCGGGTTCAGGCCTGACGACTGAACCCGGAACGACAAATGGTCAGGCGCTCTCGCCCGCCAATCGCTTCAACGCCTTTTCCCGCCCGATCAGCGGCAGGAGAGCTGCCAGTTCCGGACCATGGTCAAGACCGGTCAGCGCCTGGCGCAGCGGCATGAACAGCGCCTTGCCCTTGGTGCCCGTCGCGGCGGCGAGGGCCTGCGTCCAGCTCTTCCAGCTCGTGCCGTCGAAAGGCTCCTG
>JARYGW010000152.1:0-9060 GCA_033792295.1 Allobosea sp. | reverse complement strand
GCAACAACCCGGCCGCCTTTGTCGCGAAAGCCGCATCGGCGATGACCGGCGCGACCGGCCCCTCGACGACGCGCCACCACAGCTTGGCCTCGTCGAAGCGCGTAAGATTGCCGCGCGTGGCCAGCCAGAAAGCCTCGCCGCCACCGATGCCCGCCGCCGCAAGACGATCCGCAGCCGCAGCGAAGGGCATCTGATGCAGGGTGCGGGCGCTGAGCGTCTCCAGCTCGTGCTCATCGAATTTCGCCGGTGCCCGCGAGACATGCGCCAGCTCGACGAGACCGGCAAGCTCGTCGAGGCTTTCCACGGGCCGCACCGCATCCGAGGTGCCGACAAGGACGGCGAGCGCCGCCACCGCCAAGGGCTCGACGCCGGACTCGCGCAGGCCGCGCAGCGAAAGATGGCCGAGGCGCTTCGAGAGCCCCTCCCCGCTCGCCGTGGTCAGCAGGTTGACATGCGCCATCGTCGGCAGACCGGCACCGAGCGCTTCGAACATCTGAATATGCATCGCGGTATTGGTAACGTGGTCCTCGCCACGGACGATGTGCGTGATGCCGGTCTCAATGTCGTCCACGACCGAAGGCAAATGATAGAGGTAGCTGCCGTCCTCCCGCACCAGTACCGGATCGGAGAGCGAGGCGCAGTCGACATGGGAGGGGCCGCGCACGAGATCATCCCAGGCGACCTCGCGCGCCTCCAGCAGGAAGCGCCAATGCGGCTTGCGGCCTTCCGCCTCGAAGGCCGCCTTCTGCTCGGTCGTGAGCTTCAGCGCAGCACGGTCGTAGATCGGCGGCAGGCCGCGGGCGAGCTGGCGCTTGCGGCGGCGGTCGAGCTCATCCGGCTTCTCGTAGCAGGCATAGAGCCTTCCGCCCGCCCGTAGCCGCTCGGAGGCGGCATCGTAAATCGCCAGGCGCTCGGACTGCCGGATGACCCGATCGGGCACGATGCCGAGCCAGCCGAGATCCTCAGCGATGGCATCGGCATATTCCTGCTTCGAGCGGGCAATGTCGGTATCGTCGTAGCGTAGCAGGAAACGGCCTTGATGGCGGCGGGCGAACAGCCAGTTGAACAGCGCCGGCCGAGCGTTGCCGATATGCAGATAGCCGGTGGGCGACGGCGCGAAACGGACGAGAGGCGAAGCTGTGGCGGAGAGTGTCATGACGCGGCTTATGGCGCTTTTGGCCCGCAGCGACAATCGGATCCTTACCGGTACTTCCCCATCGTTAACCCGGCATTAGGGTTACCAAGGCATGAATGGACCCGGGCAGGGCAAGACGGGACGAAACCGAACCGCTGCCGGGGAGATCAGGATGCGTATCCGTTCCATGACGCGTGTGGCCGGTGCCGCTGCTCTGGCGGCCTTGTTCGGCGCACCGGCCTTCGCGGCCGATTATCCAGTGCTGCGCGGCTCGCAAATCGAGGATGCGCCGCCGAATCCGTCGCTCTCCACTGGCCCGTACAACTGGACGGGCTTCTATTTCGGTGGCTTCGGTGGCCTGTCTCAAACGCGCTTCCGCACCGACAAGGGTGTTCTGGACATTGCCAGAGGCGCCTTCAACGGCACCTCGGTTCTGAATGATCTCGATCCCGGCCAGCTCGTGCTGACATCGCCACGCAGCGATCGTGGCAGCACCTTCGGCGCTTTCGCCGGTTACAATTTCGCCTTCGGCGATGCGGTCATCGGCTTCGAGGCCGAGTATTCGCGCGTTGACCAGTCCACATCCGCCTCCACGCTGGAGGCGCGCCAGGTCAGTTCGGGCTCCATGGCGATCGCCTCCGTGCAGGACGCCCGGTTGAACGACTATATCAACGCCCGTATCCGCCTGGGCTACGCCTACGGCATGTGGATGCCGTACTTTACGGCCGGTGCAGCGGCCGGGCGCTTCGATACCAACATTGCCGTCGCAGCCGGCTGGGCGTCCTCCAACGGAACCAACTACTACGGCTGGCCGCGCGTTCTTGGTGGCGCCAAGAAGGACGTCTGGGGCTACGGCTATTCGATCGGCGGAGGCTTGGAAGCAGCCGTGACCGACAATCTCGTGATCCGCGGCGAATACCTGTTCAGTAGCTTCAACGATGTCGAGGGTGTGACGGTCAACGTCAACACCGCACGCGTCGGCGCCGCTGTGAAGTTCTGACAGCACCAACCCATCGCAACGAAAAAGGCCGGGGCGTGAGCTCCGGCCTTTCCTTGTTCGATCATCCGGCGAACTGGCTTACTCAGCCGCCTCGACTTCGGGCCGCGTCCGCCCTGCCCTGTCGCGCTTGACCAGTTCGGCGACGAGGAAGGCGAGTTCCAGCGCCTGCTCGGCGTTCAGGCGCGGATCGCAGACCGTGTGGTAGCGATCGTTGAGATCGGCATCGGTCATGCCGCGCGCGCCGCCGGTGCATTCGGTGACGTTCTTGCCCGTCATCTCCAGATGCAGACCACCGGCATAGCTCCCCTCGGCCTGATGGACGGCGAAGAAGTTCTTCACCTCGGTCATGATCAGGTCGAATGGCCGGGTCTTGTAGCCGCTCGCCGCCTTGACCGTGTTGCCATGCATCGGGTCGCAGGACCAGACGACGTTGCGCCCTTCCCGCTTCGTCGCACGGACCAGGGCCGGCAGGTTGTCGAAGACCTTGTCGGCGCCGAAACGGCCGATCAGCGTCAGCCGGCCAGGCTGGTTCTGCGGATCGAGGACGTCGATCAGCTTGAGCAGACCGTCGACCGTGGTCGAAGGGCCGCATTTCAGGCCGATCGGATTCTTGATGCCGCGGAAGAACTCGACATGGGCATGGTCGAGCTGGCGCGTGCGGTCGCCGATCCAGACCATGTGACCGGAGGTGTCGTACCATTCGCCGGTCGTCGAATCAGTCCGCGTCATCGCCTGCTCGTAGCCGAGCAGCAGCGCCTCGTGGCTGGTGTAGAAGTCGGTCGTACGCATCTCCGGATGAGTCTCCGGATCGATGCCGATGGCGCGCATGAAGTCGAGCGCCTCGGTGATGCGCTCAGCCACTTCCTGATAGCGATGCGACTGCGGTGAGTCCTTGACGAAACCGAGCATCCAGCGATGCGCGTTGTCGAGATTGGCGTAGCCGCCGCTCGCGAAGGCCCGGATCAGGTTCAGCGTCGCGGCCGATTGACGATAGGCCTCGAGCTGACGGCGCGGATCGGGGATGCGGGCCTCTTCCGTGAAGGCGATGTCGTTGACGATGTCGCCCTTGTAGCTCGGCAGCTCCTCGTCCCCGATCTTCTCGGTCGGGGCCGAGCGCGGCTTGGCGAACTGGCCGGCGATGCGGCCGACCTTCACCACCGGCGAGCCGCCGGCGAAGGTCAACACCACCGCCATCTGCAGGAACAGCCGGAAGAAATCGCGGATGTTGTCGGCCGAATGCTCGGCGAAGCTCTCGGCGCAATCGCCCCCCTGGAGGAGGAAGGCTTCACCGGCGGCGACCTTGCTCAACGCCCGTTTGAGCTTGCGCGCCTCGCCTGCAAAAACGAGCGGCGGAAAGCCGGCGAGCTGCTGCTCCACCGCCTTCAAGGCTGCCTGGTCCGGATAATCCGGAATCTGCTGGGCGGGCTTGGCCCTCCAGCTCTCTGGCGTCCACCGCTCGGACATGGGACTACGTGCTCCTGATGTTGGGATCGCGCATCGTTTACCTCTTCATGGCGCGAAGGGGCGGCTATACACCTTGGGGGGCAGGAAGACCACTCTTGCAGACACCGCCGCCGCGAGCAGGATCCAGCGACGCAATTGCCTGAATCCGCTCAGGCCGTTAGCGACAGCGGCTACGACATCGATTCAGCGCGTTCACATCGTGATTCAACGCGCCGGTTCGTCGGGATGAACAGGCCCGTGGACGAGCCGCTGCCCCTGAACCTCCAGCGCCGGCCGGCATCCGGTCCGAAACGGGCTTAACCTGCCCGCGGCGTGCGCATCGTCACCAGCTCCTCGGCAGCGCTGGGATGCAGCGCGACGGTGCGGTCGAAATCCGCCTTGGTCGCCCCCATCGTCACCGCGATGGCTGTTGCCTGGATGATCTCGCCGGCATCGTGGCCGAGGATGTGGACGCCCAGCACCTTGTCGGTCTTCGCGTCGACGATGAGCTTCATGTAGATGCGCTCATGCCGGCCGGAGATCGTCGCCTTCATCGGGCGGAAATTGGATTCGAAGACGCGCAGTTCGTATCCCGCAGCCACCGCCTGAACCTCGGTCAGACCGACCGTGCCCACCTCCGGCGTGGTGAAGACCGCCGAAGCGATGGTGCCGTGATCCACCGTCCAGGACTTGCTGCCGAAGACGGAGTCGGCGAAGGCGTGGCCCTCGCGGATCGCGACCGGCGTCAGGTTCACGCGATTGGTGACGTCGCCGACCGCGTGGATCGAAGGCACGCTGCTGGTCGAGGCGGCATCGACCACGACCTCGCCGAGGGGCCCGAGCGCAACCCCGGCCTTCTCCAGCCCGAGCCCCCTGGTATTGGGCCGGCGGCCCGTGGCGACCAGCACGACATCGGCCTCGATGGGCGCCCCCGAAGCGCAGTGGGCCCGGCGACTGCCGTCGGGCAATTCCTCGATGCGTTCGACCGTGCAGCCGAGGCGGAAGGTGATGCCGGCTTCCTTCAACGCATCGCGCAGGCGGTTGCGGATATCCTCGTCGAAGCCGCGCAGAATGTTGTCGCCGCGGTGCAGCAGCGTCACCGCAACGCCCAGCCGGGCGAAGAGGCTGGCGAATTCGAGCGCGATATAACCGCCGCCGACGACGAGCATCCGCTTCGGCAACACCGGCAGATGGAAGACCTCGTTGGAGGAAATGCCGAGCTCGCCACCCGGGATCGGCGGGTCGAAGGAGGGCCAGCCGCCGGTCGCGACCAGGATGTGGCGGGCGCGGACCAGTCGCCCGCTCTTCTGCAGGCGCACCTCATGCGGCCCCTCGACGACGGCCCGCTCCTCGCGGATTTCGGCCTTCGCGCCCTCTAGCCCCTTGCGATAGAGGCCCGAGAGACGGGTGACCTCGTTCGCCACCGCATCGCGCAGCTTCGGCCAATCGAAGGAGGGTTCGCCGGGCAGCGTCCAGCCGAACCCAGCGGCGTCCGCGAAATCGTCGGCGAAGCGGCTGGCATAGACGAAGAGCTTCTTCGGCACGCAACCGCGAATGACGCAGGTGCCGCCGATCCGATCCTCCTCCGCGATCATCACGCGGGCGCCATGGCCTGCCGCGATGCGCGCCGCGCGCGTGCCGCCGGAGCCCGCACCGATGACGAAGAGGTCGACGTCGAATTCAGCCATGGTCTTCTCCTTGTCCTGCGGCCGCGCCGAACCAGAGGATTCCAGCTCCCAGAACGGCAATCCACCAGCCTTGCCAGGCGCCATGCCCGACGACGGATATCGCAAAGGCCCCGGCGAAGAATGCAAGGCGCGGCGCCAGCTCCCGCCCCGGCAAGCGGCGCAGCCGCGCGAGCAGTAAGAGGCCCGCCAGCGCGAGAATGCCCGCTCCGAGGCCCCCGGTCTCGGCCCAGGCCTGCAGCGGCATGTCGTGCGGGTGGCCTACGCCGAGGAGTGTCCGGCGTTCCGGCGCCACTTCGGCCGCCACGGGGTGCTGGTCCATGCTGGCCGAAGTGCCGAAACCGGCACCGGCGATCGGGCGTGCGCGCACCACCTCGCCGAAGCTCTGCCAGATGTCGATGCGGGCCTGCCCGGTCATCACGGCGAAACGGTTGAGGATGAGGGACGGCATCCAGTTCTTGGCGGCGACACCGAGCACCGGTGCCATCGCCATGGTGAGGACGAAGGCGCACGCGACCGCCGCCAGCATCAGGCGCGGCCGGAAGGCCGCGAGCAGCCAGCAGATCGCACAGACGGCGACGCCGAGCCGCGCCGAGGCGCTTTCCGAGCGCAGCGCCAGGGCAGCGACGGCCAGAGCGAGAACAACGGCCAGTGCCCGGTCGGATCGGCGCGCTTCCGGCAGGTTCCAGAGGCCATGGATCGCCGGGACGGCAAGCAGCAGCGCAGTGATCGCGGGGCGGTTGAAGACGAAGCTCATCAGCTTGCCGACACCGAGCGCGGCGCGTTGGGACAGCCCCGAAGCGAGCTCCACGATTGCCAGCAGGCAGGCGAGGATGATCGCGAGTGCAAGCGCCCGCAGCCAGACGGGCTGCGGCCTGAATCGTCCCGAGGCCGCGATGGCCAGAGCGAAGACGATCGGCAGGACGAGCTCGCCCCAGGCTCGCAAGGAGGCCGGCGGCTTGTGGCTCCACAGGATCGAGACGAGCGCCCAGGCCAAAAAGACGACGATCGTCCCTCCCAGCGGCGTCGCGAGCAAGCTCCGCAGGCGGCCGGTGATGTCTCCCCCCTCGCCTGCCGCAATGGCCGCTGCGACGAAAGGGATAACCGCCGCACCAAGCATCAACGGTGCAGAGCGGTTGGCGAGCCACATCGTCAGCGGCATCAGCACCATCAGCGCCACGCCGATCCCGGTCAACCGCTGCGGCAGCAACCCGCCCCGGTTCTTTGCGGCTTCACGATGATCGACTGAACGCGTCTGGCTCATGAGTTGCGCTTACGCGATCGAGAGAAACGCCGCCAGCCGTGAATGGAAGGCCCCTGCAGAGTCGTAGGCCGAAAGGTGTAGACTCTGCAGCAAAGGCCCGTCGAAGCCCGAAATTATTGACTGAGCATTATTCAATCGAGCGCAATTGACGCTTGGCGTGGCAAGGTGTCACAGGCGTCCGGCTCCCTATAATGCGACGGCAAAGGCCGGAAATTCGGAGGAAATCCATGCTGACATCGATCCTGAAGCGCAGCGCGATCACGGCCGTAGCCCTTGCTGCGCTCTCAACGGCTGCATTCGCCCAGATCAACGAACTCAAGATCATGGCGCCCGCCGCTCCCGGCGGCGGCTGGGACGGCACCGCACGCTCGATGCAGCAGGCCCTCACCGGCGCGGGCATCGTCAAGAGCGTCCAGGTCAACAACGTCACCGGCGCCGGCGGCACCATCGGCCTCGCCCAGCTCATCGGCGCGAAGGGCCAGGGCGACCAGCTCATGGTCAACGGCTTCGTGATGGTCGGCGCGATCCTGCTCAACAAGTCGCCGGTCAACCTGACGCAGGTCACCCCGATCGCGCGGCTCACCGCCGAGGCCGAGGTCATCGTCGTGCCGACCGAGTCCCCGCTGAAGACGGCCAAGGACCTGGCTGAGCGCCTGAAGGCCGACCCGGCCAAGGTGACCTGGGCCGGCGGTTCGGCCGGCGGCACCGACCACATCCTGGCCGCGCTGTTCGCGCAGGCTGTCGGCGCCGACGCCAAGAAGATCAACTACATCCCGTTCTCGGGCGGCGGCGAGGCGCTCGCGGCCATGCTCGGCGGGCGCGTCACCGCCGGCGTCTCCGGTTATGGCGAGTTCGAGGGCCAGATCAAGGCCGGCAAGCTGCGCGTGCTCGCCGTCTCCTCGCCGAAGCGGCTTGAGAACGCTCCCGACGCCCCGACGCTGAAGGAGCAGGGCATCGATCTCGAGCTGCTGAACTGGCGCTCCGTCGTCGCCCCTCCCGGCCTCTCGGCCGAGCAGACCAAGGCGCTGACCGACACCGTCGAAAAGATGGTGAAGTCGAAGGAGTGGCAGGAGATCCTGAAGGCGCGCGGCTGGGACGATTCCTTCCTGGCGGGTGCGGCCTTCGACAGCTTCCTGAAGGCCGAGATCGAGCGCGTCTCCAAGGTGATGCACGAAGTCGGCCTGGTGAAATAAGCCGACGATCCGCTCCATCAGGGAGGCCGGTTCGCCGGCCTCCCTTCTTGCCCGTCTGATGCGCCGCTCCGGCGCCGCACACAGCCCGGAATTGCCATGACGAACGAGACTCGCGCGCAAGGCGCGGACAAGCCGGCCCTGATCGTGGGCGTGCTGCTGCTGGTCGTCGCCTTCTTCGTCGGCTACGACGCCTCCCAGCAGACCATCACCTCGACTTACGGCATCGGCCCGACCGCCATGCCCTATGTCGTGACCTGCGGGCTCGTCATCCTCGGCCTCTCCCATTTCGTCGCGGCCTTCCGCGGCGGCCTGCCCAAGCCGGAGGCCGCCGACAACAAGGCGCTGCTCTGGATCGTCGCCGGGCTGGTCTGCCTGATCGGCTGCATTGCGTTCGGCGGCGGATTCATCATCGCCATCGCTCTGCTCTTCGCCTGCACCGCGCGCGGCATGGGCCGGCAGGCCTTCGCGATCGACCTCGCCATCGGCTTCGTACTCGGCCTCGCGATCTTCCTCACCTTCGCCAAGCTCCTGACGCTGATCCTGCCGTCGGGACCGCTCGAGCGCCTGTTCCTCTGAGGAGAGCCCGATCATGGATACCCTGCTCTCCCTGCTTCACGGCTTCACCGTCGCCTTCGAGCCCTCCAAGCTGCTGTTCTGCCTGATCGGCGTCTTTCTCGGCACCGCCGTCGGCGTGCTGCCCGGCATCGGTCCGGCGCTGACCGTGGCGCTGCTCCTGCCGGTCACCTTCAAGCTCGACCCGGCCGGCTCGCTGATCATGTTCGCCGGCATCTACTACGGCGGCATGTATGGCGGCTCGACCACGGCGATCCTGCTCAACGCGCCGGGTGAAAGCGCCTCGCTCGCGACCGCGCTCGAAGGCTCGAAGATGGCCAAGGCCGGCCGCGGCGGCCCGGCTCTGGCGACCTCCGCCATCGGCTCCTTCGTCGCCGGCCTCATTGCCACGATCGGCCTCGCCTTCCTGGCGCCCTGGCTGGTCGAGGTTGCGGTGAAGTTCGGCCCCTGGGATTATTTCGCCCTGATGATCGTCGCCTTCGTCACCGTCTCGGCGACCTTCGGCGACTCGCCACTGCGCGGTCTCACCAGCCTGTTCCTCGGCATCGCGCTCGGGCTGGTCGGCATCGACAAACTGACCGGCCAGGCGCGCCTGACCTTCGGCGTGCCGGAGCTTCTGAATGGCGTCGAGGTGACGACGCTGGCGGTCGGCCTCTTCGCGGTGGGCGAAGCCTTCTACGTCGCCTCCAAGCGTTTCCGCGATCCGGAGGAAATCATCCCGATCAAGGGCTCGCTATGGATGACCAAAGAGGACTGGAAGCGCTCCT